>JAGOVY010000031.1 GCA_018060515.1 Anaerolineaceae bacterium
CACGATGATTGAAAAGTATCATGGACCACCCCAGTTTTTCATGACTGAAGCCGAACGTCAGGATGAAATCGGAGTGGCTACCGCAATTGCATGGACCGAAAATGGCGGCGAAATTATGCCAGTTGAGGTGTTGATTCTTGATGGTAAAGGAAACTTGCAAATTACAGGACAAATTGGCGATGTGATGCAAGAATCTGCTCAGGCGGCTATGTCTTATTTAAAATCAAAATCAGGCTTGTTAAAGCTGGACCCGGACATTTTTGAAAATGTTGATGTACACGTCCACATCCCCGAAGGTTCCATCCCAAAAGATGGTCCAAGCGCTGGCATTACCATCGCCACTGCATTATTCTCTGCTTTTTCTGAACGTAAAGTTTTCAAAGAAGTCGGCATGACGGGTGAAATTACCTTACGCGGAAACATCCTGCCGATAGGCGGGGTTCGCGAAAAGATTCTTGCGGCTCATCGCAGTGGGTTAAAAACGATTCTACTGCCCGAGAAAAACGCAAAAGACCTGGTTGAAGTTCCCAAGAAAGTTCGCGACGACTTGAAAATAAAACTTGTTAAGCATATGGATGAAGTTATCAAGGTTGCTTTGCATGTTGAACAAGACAAAACCAACAAGACTTTAGAGCGGAATAAAAAGAGAAGGCAAAAGAAAAGTGAATAACAAATCAAAAGCGGTGGAAGGTTCTCTCCACCGCTTTTGATTTGGTTTAAAGGAAACTATCGCTCTTTAGATGATTCAGGCAATTCTTTATTAAGTGCGTCAATACCATTGTTTATTTGGTGGGTCACTTTTTCAAGTTCGGATTGAACATTTTTAAATGAGTTTATGATGTAGCTGTCCGTTTCTTTGCGGGTTTGCTCGCTCTCGTAACGAGCTTGGGCAATGATTTGTTCAGCTTTGATTTGAGCGGCCTGGGTAATCGGATCGTTATCGACCAACTTTTCTGCCTTTTCACGAGCCAGAGCGATGGTTCGGCTGGCTTCTTCTTGTGCCTGCGCCAAAATGCGGTCGCGCTGCGACAGTAATTGCTGAGCCTTTTTAATTTCCTCAGGAATGGCAACGCGCATCTGGTCGATTAGATCGAGCATCCGGTCTTCATCGACAACCACATTATGCGTGAACCAGATAGGTTTACTTTCATTAAATAATTCTTCTAAACGATCAACCAAATGCAAAATGTCCATACCCACACTCCTAACACCAATTATAGCGAAAATACTTAATAATGTATATGAAATTCGAAATTAATCGCGCACGGATTGGCTTGGAATTACCTTTTGGTCACTGCCTGGCAGTATAAACTTTTGGTCGAGCAAATTTTTTACAAAATCGGGCACCATCGTGGAGACATCTCCACCAAGCGAGGCGATTTCGCGAACGGTGGATGAGGAAAGGAAGGTGTGTTTTTCACTGGTAATAAGCGCCATCACTTCAATTTCGGGCTTAAGCCGATGGTTGGCAAGCGCCATGCGGAATTCGTATTCGAAGTCGGAAAATACCCTAAGACCGCGTATCATCACCTGTGCGCCGATTTCCTGGCAGAAGTGAACCGTAATACCGCTATAACCGAGGACTTTGATTTTTTTGTGTTGGTGAAAAACATTCTGTACCATCCCAATTCGCTCTTCAGGGCTAAAGAGGAAGTTTTTCAACGGTTTGTCGTAGACTGCGATTACAAGTTCATCTACAAGCTTCGATGCACGCAATGCGATGTCAATATGACCATTATGTATTGGGTCAAAAGAACCTGGAAAAACAGCTTTAATCATTTTCTTCTTCTCCTAACTAATATCACTTGGAATGGTTTTCCATAGTGTAGAAAGTTTACCCTTTATGAGAAAATTCTCGGTTTTCTCTAAAAGCGGGTCATCGATTAATACTTCTTGAGCAAAGCGCCGGGCTTTTTCAATCAAGCGGATATCTGAAAGGCTCGCCATCTGCAGGTCTACATATCCAGATTGTCGGTAACCGATGAAATCACCCGGTCCACGTTGTTCGAGGTCTTTCTCTGCTAATAAAAAGCCATTCGTGGTATCCACCATCACAGTGAGCCGTTCATTTTCAATTGAATCTTCTGTTTCGGGGATGAGCAGGCAAAATGCAGGGTCTCCTCCGCGACCAACACGGCCGCGTAATTGATGAAGCTGGGCGAGGCCAAATCGATTTGCCCCTTCGATGAGCATGACAGTTGCGTTGGGAATATCCACACCGACTTCAATCACTGTAGTTGAAACGAGAATATTGTATTCACCCGAACGAAAGTCTTCCATAACCGCTTCTTTTTGGTCGGAGGGCATTTTTCCATGCAGCAAACCGAGTTTAAGATCTGAAAAAACCTCTTTTTGCAGGTAAGCGTGTTCGTCTACAGCGGCTTTTTGGTCTTCATCCTCAGATTTTTCAATCAATGGGTAAACGATAAAGGCTTGATGACCTGTATCAATTTCTTTCCTGATTAACGCATGTGCTTCCTCTCGATTAATCGGATGAACAATGCGTGTATTCACTGGAATCCTGCCTGCGGGCATTTCGTCTATGATCGATATATCGAGATCTCCAAAGAGGGTAAGGGCGAGAGAGCGAGGGATGGGGGTTGCACTCATGACAAGAAGGTGGGGATTCTCACCTTTTTGCCGCAGCGCTGAACGCTGACCAGTACCAAAACGATGTTGTTCATCAATAATCGCCAATTGCAGGTTCTGAAACTGCACGGGGTCTTCGATGAGAGCGTGTGTACCAATGAGTAATTTAATCGTTCCATCGAGGCAGCCTGTATTAATCGCTTCACGATCTTGGGCAGAGGTGTCACCGGTGAGTAATCGTATTTCGCTTTCTTTGAGCGGAAAGTTGTTGCTTTCGGGGTTTGCTAACAACGTTCGAAGCGATTGATAATGCTGCTCTGCGAGAATACTGGTTGGCGCCATAAAGGCGGTTTGACCTCCATGAATGTTCACAGCGGCTGATGCAAGCGCTGAAACAATTGTTTTCCCTGAGCCGACATCTCCTTGTATGAGGCGGTTCATTGGGTGTCCGGAAGCAAGATCGGCACGAATTTCATCAATCACTTTTATTTGTGCATTGGTCAGTGTAAAAGGAAGAGGATCTGTGATGATGCGTATTTGTTCATCACTAATTTCATACAAATTTGAAGAAACCTGGTTCCAGGCAATTTTTTGCTGTTGCACGCCAAGCTGCAAATAAAAAATTTCATCAAAGGCCAGACGCTCCTGCGCTATTATAAGCAATTGAAAAGTATCAGGGTAATGCACCTGCTTTAAAGCCGTGGGTAGATCAATAAGGTCGGCGTTTTTCCTCATTTCATCAGAGAACGGATCCTGGATTTTGGAAGAATTGAAGCGAATCGCAGAATTTACTGCTGTGCGCACCTCTTTTTGTGAAAGCCCTGCCGTGAGTGGATAAACCGGCGTTATGCGGTTGGTATTGAGGTGTGTCTGGTCAAGTGGTTCGAAGGCGGGATCATTCATTTGCATTCTGCCAAGATACATTGTCACCTTACCAGAAACAACCAACTGATTTCCATTCTTGAAGTTCTTTTCAAAGCTTTGAATATATTTAAGTGAACGGAAGAAGACCAATCGTAGAAAGCCAGTGCCATCGCTTACGACAACCTCAACTCGCGCCTGTTTTTTGCGATGAATCGGCGTGGTGAAAGAACTTTGCACTGTAACGATAATTGTCAGTTCATCACCATAGTCAAGGCGGTTGATCGTTTTAAGGGTCGAATAATCCACGTATCGGCGTGGAAAATAATACAACAGATCTTCAATGTTCTGAACACCAAGAGAGGCAAATAAACCACTTTTTACTTCGCCTACACCTTGTAGGATTTTAACTGGTGCGTTCAACCCCGATGACTTCGGATAAGATGGTTTGGTAAGCTCAGAGTTTGAATTTTTTACTGGGCTTGAAACTTTTGAATAAGGTCTAACCGCAGTTTGTGTAAAAGGCTCAGCTTGGGGAGCCGATGAGACAATGTTTTGATCTACTGATGAAGATATTTTTGACACAATCGCTCGAACCGCACGCTCACGATCTGCAGGGAGCATTGCAGCGTAGGTTTCAAAGAATGCCTTAATTTCTACGGTGATTGAGTCTGGAATATTTTCGCTATCCGCTTCTGCCCACCAGGTTGGGTAGTATTTTGCCAGACCACCGATAACTGCCTTATCGGCATAATTGTTTTGCCCTTCGAGCAGCAGAATTTTGTGAAGTTTTTGTAGAGATTTATACATGGGGTTATTTTACAGTATTCAACAGAGAATATGCAATCTAATAGAAAAAATGCGGCAATTAGGGTTGACTGTTTTCTTTTACAACAATTGAAAAACCCTGTGGTCCAATCAACGAAGCGAGATACGGATTGATGCTGTGTTCCGAATACTGTGCCTCTGGAAAGAATTCATCCACGTGCTGGCGAATTAGTTTAGTTTCATTCGTGTAGGCTGGATAGGGTTGAATGACCGCAACGCTTTTTAAATCCTCGAATTCATCAAGAAACTCGATGAAATAATCAATTACACTGCGTATGTTCTTAACTTTTTCTACAGGAATTAAACGCCCACCATCAAGGTTGAAAATCGGCATGAACGAAAGCATTTCTCCGCTAACAGATTGACCTATATCAATGAAGCCCGATTTTTGCAGGTAAGAGAAGTTAGGTGTGGTCAACAAGGAATAAATATGGGGAATTTCCTGTCTGATTTTTTCATCGATCATACTACCGCTTTTCTCCGCGTGAATGAGCTCAGCTGCAAATTGGATAATCTGCCCCTGTCCAATGGAAAAGGCTTTTGTGTCAATCAGATGGATTGCAGCGCGTCCATGAATGTTCTCGACGATTTCTTCGCATAAAGTGAAATTCTGATTGAGTTCGCTCGAGATGAGCATGATGAAGAGGTCGTCACATTGCCGAACGAGTGTCGTAATCTGATTAGTGATCGCAGGAATCGATGGGGCAACTACACGGACAGGGGTTGACGCTGAGGCTTTTTTCGGAAAACCTGAGATGTGAAGCTCGCGGAAATTTGAATAAACTCCGTTTTCGAATTCAATTGATTCTTCCAGCAGATTGAGGTGCTTAAAGCCAGGAAAATTGGGTCTGGTAAATTGCGCTGAATTATCTGTGAGGATGAGGCTTGAACCCATTCGTTACTCGATGGAGATGATTAATGGGTAATGGGGTTGGCCGCCTTTGTGCACTTCAATATCAAAACCGGGAAACTGGTTTTCAACCTGAGCTGCCAAATCTTCCGCCTCTTTTTGAGTTAGATCTGAGCCATAAAACAAGGTAATGCGTTCCCTTTGGTCGAGATTTGTTTTAGTAAGAAAGGCCAAAAGGGTTTCGCTGATGGTATCCCCAGCGACAACGAGAGTTCCGTTCAACAAACCGATAGTCTTGCCCTTTTCAACTTCTACACCGTTCAATGTTACATTGCGTGTGGCAATTGTAATTTCGCCACAATCAGCCTCGTCAAGAGCATCGTTCATGTCGTCAACGATTTGTCGAAAATCACCATCAGGGTTCCAGCGCAGAATTGCGGAAATGCCTTGGGGGATATTTTTTGTCGGAATTACTTCGACTTGTTTCACGCTTAATGTTTTCGCTGTGTTTGCTGCGAGAATGATGTTTTTGTTGTTAGGAAGGATAATGACTTTATCGGTTGGCAAATCCTCAAAAGATTTAAGAATCTCCTGTGTACTTGGGTTCATAGTCTGCCCACCAGATATGATTGCGCATGCGCCTTGGCTGGCGAAAATCTGAGAAAGTCCATTCCCAGGAGATACTGCAATAATAGCAATCGAACCTGGCACGAAATCAATGAAGCTGATTTCTTCTTTTTTAGCTTCAATGCGTTTCATCTGCTCAACAAGGTCTTCCTTGTAGATTTTATGAATCTCGCCCATTTTGCGGATCATGGCTTCAGGTTCGTCCTGCTTTGCCGTTTCGGTATGGATATGCATTCGGTACAGGCCATCACCTTCACCAACCTGAATTGAAGTACCCATTGTAGCGAGGCTTTCGTAGAACGATTCAAGATCAAGAGGTGTTTCAGGCGTAAAATCAATGATTACTTCAACATCCTGTCCTTCTTCAACGTCATCCATCGTCTCGGCAAAAGTCATCAAAGAGAGGTCTTTCACAATGATGGCGCTTTCGTCAAGCGATTGTCCTTTAAGGTAGCGTAATATCCCTTCAAGAAGGAAGAATAGCCCTTTTCCACCTGAATCAACCACGCCAGCGGTTTTTAAAATCGGCAGTAATTCAGGGGTGTATTTTACTGACTCGTCTGCAGCTTTAACCGCAATCTCGAGAAGATCGAATAAACCGGGTGTGTGATTAAGGGAGTTATTGACCGCAATGGAAGTGTCTTTGATTACAGTAAGTATTGTGCCTTCTACGGGCCTTACGACGCCTTTGTAGGCTGTATTTCGGCTCTCATTCAAGGCTTGAGAAAACAACTGTGCATCCATCTCTGGGAGACTGTCGAGCACTCTTGCGAAACCGCGAAGAATTTGCGAGAGAATTACGCCTGAATTTCCTCTGGCGCCCATTAATGCTCCCTGGGCAAAATTCTTGGCAACTTTTCCTATATTGGATTCATCAATAAGTTCTATCTCATTGTAAGCAGCCTGGAAGGTGAGCAGCATATTTGTGCCAGTGTCTCCATCAGGAACTGGAAAAACGTTTAATGAGTTAACGTATTGTTGGTTAGCCTTCAACCATTTGAGAGAGGCTGCCATGTATTCTTTAAACTTGCGCCCGTCGATTGTAGTTGTTGAATCAATATGGCCGGTCATAATACCTTGTTCCAAATCTATTTTTTGTGTATTGCTCACGCGTTGCTCCCATTAATCAGGGTTGCTTATTCTTAAGCCGCGAACATGAACGTTAACCTTATCAACTGGGATACGAGTAGTGTGTTCTATCTGGTATTTAACCAGCTCAGCAACATTGTCGGTAACTGATTTGATACGAGTGCCGTATTCGACAATGATATAGAGGTCTATCACGATTGATTTATCTCCCTGGCTTATATCCACGCCTAAAACAGGATCTCTAACGAGTAGCTGGGTAAGACCAGTAGCAAGGTTTTTTGTTGCAAGCCCTACAACACCGTAAGATTCCAATGCCGATTGACTGGCAATAGTCGCAATTGCCCGATGGCCGATATAGATACTACCTAAAGGATTGAATTGTTTTTTCATCGTTTATATCCTTGGTTTATAACATTGTTTCTTGTAAAAAGATACGGTATATGATAGAATTCTCCGCTGTGGTAATCAGTGATCAATTATCATTGTACCTAAAAATGAAGTGATGTATTGAAAGGATTTTCGAATGGCGAAGTGTGAATCATGTGGAAAAGGAACGACTTTTGGTCATAACCGGAGCTTCTCATTACGTGCAACCAACCGTACTTTTAAACCAAATCTTCAAAAAATTACGATCGTAGAAAATGGGCAAAAAGTACAAAAGACGCTTTGTGCAAGATGCATTCGTACTTTGGTAAAGCCCAATTAAGTACCGCTTTCTCAGACACAATCAATAAAGATACGGCATCAGCCGTGTTTTTATTTAACGAGGGCATCTCTTAGCGCATTGACACCTACTCTGATGCCTTCAGGGTGATTGAAGATGGATGAGGCGCTCACAAATGCATTGGCACCAGCTTTAGAAAGTTCGGGGATGAGAAGCGCATTAACCCCACCATCGACTTCTAAAATAATTTCTTCATTGGTCTTTGAGATCATTTCTGAAACCGTGGCAATTTTATCAATCATTTGTGGAATAAACTTTTGCCCTGAGAAACCTGGGTTTACCGTCATCACTAAAATCAGCTCTGCGAAAGGCAAGAGACTTGAAATAGTCATCGGGTGAGTGCCGGGGTTCAAAGCAAGACCCGGTTTGCACCCCAAACTTTGGATATACTCAAGAGTACGGTGCGCGTTAGAGTTGTTTTCAGGATGAATGGTGAGAATATCAGCACCTGCATCGGCAAATGCCCTCACCAGTGATTCAGGTTTTTCAACCATCAGGTGGCAATCCAACGGCAGGGAGGTGATTTTACGGCAGGCTTCCACAATAAACGCACCCATCGTAAGGTTTGGAACAAAATGATTATCCATTACATCGATGTGAATCCAATCGGTGCCGGCATTCTCGCATTCTTTAATATCACGCTCCAGATTAGAAAAGTTCGCCGATAGGATGGAGGCTGCGATTAGTTTTTTCATGAGCATTACCTGAGAAATGTGTTAATTTTGAATAAAATGAAAAGCCAAAACGGAACTAGGCCACCAACAAGCAGAATGGACAGTAATTGCAGGAAAAGAAGCTTCCAATCCATCTTTCCGGCGATGTTCTTACGAGGGGCTTGATAGGGGACCTGAATTGGTGTCGTATAGTAATTGTTTTGGCTGGTTGATGCGGTTGGCTGTTCGGTGATAACGAGAGGTGTTTCTATCGGGTCGGGTTTCTCATTGAGCAGCGAGAGCACAAGACCTAATTGGTCAGCCGTGCGGTAGCGGGCAGAAGGTTCTTTAGATAAGACCTTCAGTAATATTTTCTCGAGTTCGGCTGGAATTTCTGGCACATAATGGTGAGGAGAAATAGGCAATTGTGATTGATGCAGATGGATTAACTCTTCCGCTGTGTTTGCCTCGAATGGCAGATGCCCAGTGAAGCTCTCGTACATCACCACCCCAAGCGAATAAACATCTGAGGCAGGCGTTGGCACCTGCCCGCTGGCTTGTTCCGGCGAGAAGTATTGCGGAGAACCCCACACGACACCCTGGGTTTCTTCAGCTTCTACGGTTGAAAGGGCTCGCGCAATCCCAAAATCAGTAATTTTCAGACGGTTATCAGGGGTTACAAGCATATTATGAGGTTTTACATCGCAATGCACAATTCCAGCCCGATGCGCATAGCCCAAGCCAGCGCAGGCTTGAATCATCAACTGAAGACCCTCGTGAGTGGGATAGTGTCCTCGATCACGAATACAGGTTTTTAGATCGGTACCATCGATGTATTCCATTACGATATAGACACCGGTTGAATCAATGCCGAAATCATGAACGGTTACGATGTTGGGGTGAGAAAGATTGGCTGCGGCTTTTGCCTCATGCTTAAAACGCTCACGGAAACCCGCATCGTCGGAAAAATCCTGTTTAAGCAATTTAATCGCCACAGGCCGTTCGAGCATCTGGTCATATGCCTTATAAACAATTGCCATTCCACCCTTACCGACCTGGCGGATGAGGAGATAACGATTACCGAGGATCGTATTTTGTGCCGGTATTTCAACCATAAAAAGATTATAACATGCTGCCTGTTTTCGATTTCCTTCGATATAATCAATAAATATGAAAACACTACTCAATTACATCAAACGTAAACCACTGATCCTATTATTGGTCGCCTTACCGCTAGCCGTAATTGCCGAATTTTTGCATTGGACGCCGTCGCTTGTTTTTGGTTTATCAGCAGTGGGCATTATCCCTCTCGCCGGGCTGATTGGTGAAGGCACAGAAGGTTTGGCTTTTCATGCTGGTCCCAAAATTGGCGGTTTGATTAACGCTACATTAGGCAACGCTGCAGAATTAATCATCACGCTTTTTGCCATCAATAAAGGTTTACTTGAACTCGTAAAGGCGTCGATTACTGGCTCAATTATTGGCAATCTGCTTTTTGTGATGGGGTTATCGATATTTCTTGGCGGACTAAAAAATGGGATTCAGAAATTTGATCGCCGTCACACTGTAAACACAACAATTCTCTTATCGATTGCAGTTTTGGGTTTGGTGATCCCATCTTTGTTTAGCCATTCCACAGCTTCTGGTGTTGATGAAAAAGTTGAAATATTAAGTTTATGTGTTGCAGGGGTGATGATTGGGTTATACGTTCTGGGATTGATATTTTCGTTTAAACAACATAGCGCCCCTGAGGGTACGCTTTTTGAAGCACATCCAACTGAACACCACGATTGGAGTGTTAAAAAATCAATCATCGTTTTAGCTTTAGCAACAGCTGGCATTGTGATATTGAGTGAGATTCTGGTGGGCAGCGTTGAAGCCGTGGTTGCTGGCACCGGGATTTCTGAATTTTTCCTTGGTATCATTCTCGTTCCACTTATTGGCAACGTGGCTGAGCATTTAGTTTCAGTAACTGTCGCCATCAAGAACAAAATGGAATTGAGCATGGAAATAGCTGTTTCTTCGAGCACTCAGATTGCATTGCTCGTTGCCCCATTGCTTGTTTTTATCAGTTTACTAATGGGAAACCCATTAAATTTGGTATTTAATACTTTTGAGCTTGCTGCGTTGTTATCTACCGTGTTTATCAGCTATTTTGTGGCTGCTGACGGCGAGTCGAATTATCTTGAAGGGGCAGCTCTCCTTGCGGTTTATGTTATATTTGGCTTGGCATTCTTTATCTTTCCCGCATAATAACAGCGAATACTTAAATTATGTTTACTAAAAAAGTTCTTCTCGGCGCAGTATTGGTCTCATTTGTTTTTTTGCTTTATCTATATCTTCTCATGGCTGGACTATTATTCCGTGAAAAAACGGAAACTGTACCCAAAGCCAATATTACAGTGATCACGGCGCCTTCTATTCCAACGGTGGATTCAAGTTTGCTGGTTGTTACACCGACAAGCACGGTACCGCCAAATATTGAAATTGACGGAATTACTATTGGTTCCTATGTAAAAATTGAAGGAACAGGCGGAGCTGGTCTTCGAATTCGCTCTGCTCCAGGCACATCGACGGATGTTGTTTTTCTGGCCAACGAATCTGAAGTATTTTTTGTTATCGGTGGACCAATGGAAAATGATGAAATGCTTTGGTGGCAGCTTGAAGCTCCGTATGATCAGGCTCGTAGTGGCTGGGCTTCTGCTGATTATCTGGTAGCAATCAAAGAATAGTGCACCACGCTGACGGTTTATCAGAACACTACCTCAAAAAAGCAGAGTAATTGGATGTGTGTATCAAGGCCTAAACATCAGGATTAAGATGATTGCAAAACTTTTCCGAAAAGAAAAAACCAACCGGTCAGAGGGTAATAAGAAAAACAAACAGTTGCCAGGTCAAGAGGCTATTCGTTCTGTCGACCATTACCAGCAAACTACCTACCCCAGACAATTTAATGTTGGTTGTGCCCAATCAGTTGGACGGCAAAGAACCCACAACGAAGACTCAGTTTATTACAACACGAGCATTTTTGCAGATGGTAAGGGAAGTACAGAAGTGGGATTGTTTATTCTTGCGGATGGGATGGGCGGACATCGAAATGGAGAAGTTGCTTCTGCAGTTACCTGCCGTGTTGTCGCGCGCAATTTAATTGGATTTCTCAATAATCAGGCATATCAGCATGGCACCAGCTTGGAAGCAGCCGAGATTGTGAAGCAAATAAATAATTCGATCGCTGATGCACAGGAGGCAGTGCTACAAAACGCTCCGGGCGGTGGGACAACGGTTGTAATCGCTTTGTTAATCGGCAATCAACTGACAGTGGCTAATGTCGGAGACAGTCGGATTTATATAGCCTTTGATGAGGGCAAATTAAACCAAGTAACAAGAGATCACTCGCTCGTCCAAAGGTTGATGGATCTTGATGAGATTTCCCCCTCAGAGGCAGAAGTTCATCCGCAGAAAAATGTTCTGCTGCGTGCAATTGGACAACCGCAGCCTTTTCAGGCTGATATTCAAACGATGGAATTTCCAGATGCGGCGAAATTACTACTGTGCACTGATGGATTATGGGGTGTGGTTGGTAACCAAAACATGTGTGAAATCATCAAAAGTGAGCATGATGCAATACTTGCCAGTAAAAAATTGGTAGATGCAGCGAACCGTAACGGTGGCCCGGATAACATTAGCGTAATCATTGCCGGTTATCGTTGAGGTTTCCCACAAAAACAGATTTGCGTATTTTTATATAATAGTGGTTGGATCATATCGAGTGTGAATAAAACGTAAAAACTAAGCAGCAACAAATAATTATGCTCAATCGCCTGTAGTTTTAGTCAACCAATTACAACGCAATAAAGAGGATGTGCACCAATGACAGAAGACAGCTATAAGAACAAACTTATTTTGGTCGTTGATGATGAAGAGCGTATGTCGCGCTTCATCCGCTTGAATCTTGAACACGACGGCTTTAGAGTTATTGAAGCAAGCCGCGGCATGTCGGCGATTCAACTAATTCGCGAACGCATGCCAGATTTGGTAATTTTGGACGTAATGATGCCCGATCTTGATGGATTTGAAGTACTGAAATTAATTAGAGAAACAAGCCAGGTACCTGTGGTAATGTTGACTGCCAAAGGCGAAGAAGACGATAAAGTGCATGGGCTTGAACTTGGAGCGGATGATTATGTAACCAAACCATTTAGTCCGCGCGAGTTGGTAAGCAGGGTACGGGCGGTTCTGCGCAGGTTTGATCAGGGAACGACGTCTGTCGATGGTGTCATTGAAGTTGACTCTCACCTGCACATTGATTTTGGCCGTAGAGAGGTTTGGCTGGATGGTGTACTGATCAAGCTTCGCCCGACCGAATATCGCTTGCTCTACCATTTGGTACAAAATGCCGGTTGGGTGTTAACCTACGATCAATTACTCACGAAAGTATGGGGGTATGAATACCGGGACGAACCGCATTATGTGCGGTTATATGTTAATTACCTGCGCCAAAAACTTGAAAAAGACCCGGCAAACCCGATCTATATCCTGACGGAGCGTGGTGTCGGTTATCGGTTTGTGGATTACAAGCGAAAAACTTCTTGATCTACCACCGCAATAAAGTAAAAAGAGCGCGTTGAAGCGCTCTTTTCAGTTACCCAGATCAATCTTCACGTGTTCTGATGATGTCTGCACCTAATTGGCGTAGTTTTTCATCGACTCTTTCGTATCCTCTATCGATTTGAGCCACATTTCTAATGATAGATTGGCCTTTTGCCGAGAGTGAAGCAAGCACCAATGACATTCCAGCGCGGATATCCGGGCTTTCCATCTTCTCACCAGATAGAGGGGTTGGTCCTTGAACGATACAGCGATGCGGATCGCATAAAACGATTTGTGCACCCATACCAACCAGTTTATCGGTGAAAAACATGCGAGAAGGATACATCCAATCGTGAAAGAGAATCGTTCCTTTTGATTGAGTGGCGACAACGATGGCTATACTCATCAAATCGGTTGGAAATGCCGGCCAGGGCATGACATTGATGGTTGGGATTGCGCCGCCGAGATCTGATTCGATGGTTAATCTTTGTTCTGCAGGCACGAAAATATCATTGGCTCGCTCTTGCCATTCAATCCCAAGTCGGGCAAAGACGAGTTTAATCATATCCAGATATTTGACGCCTGCGTTCTTGATGGTAATTTCTCCACGTGTCACCACGGCAGCACCGACAAAGCTGATCACCTCAAGATAATCAGGCCCAATTTCAAATTCTGCGCCATGCAGATTGTTGACACCCTCAATATTTAAGGTGTTTGAACCAATGTTTTCAATGTGCGCGCCCATTTTGTTGAGTAAATGACACAACTCCTGCACGTGCGGCTCACTCGCTGCGTTGTGAATCGTGGATTGCCCTTTTGCCAGCACACAAGCCATAATGGCATTTTCAGTAGCGGTTACACTGGTTTCATCCAACAGGATGTCTGCACCATGAAGTCCATTAGCAGAAAATTCAAAAGCACGGTCATAAGAAATAGTCGCGCCAAGTTTCTCCAAGGCTAACAAGTGTGTATCAACTCGGTGGCGACCAATGACATCACCGCCAGGTGGAGGAAGCTGCAAAGTACCATACTTCGCTACCATTGGTCCCGCTAACAATATTGAAGCGCGAATCTTGCGGCAAAGATCGGGGTCTAACTCAGTAGGGTTGATACCGCTTGCCTGAACCTGCCAGGTGTGGTTCCCAAGGTCCGTGATTTTTACCCCAAGACTCTCTATTAGTTTCCCCATCGTTCGAACATCCTGTATGTCAGGTATGTTGTGCAGGATTACCGGCTCTTCGGTTAGTAAACAGGCTGCTAACAACGGGAGAGTTGCATTCTTATTCCCACTTGGAGTGACCTCTCCTTTTAACGGGATCCCCCCATTTATGAGAAACTTATCCACCTTGAACCTCCGGGTTTTATTTTTTGCTCTTCTCAATCATATCTGATAGTCGCGTTTTTTACCAATAAAAAAGCATTGCAGAAAATTCTGATACGATTGTTGGGATGGAATATTGTATACTCAATAAGCTTTAGCTCAAAATCATGTTTTCGAGGCAAAAATGATAACGATTCAGCAGGTGAACTTGGAGTCTAAAAGCGAGGTAAATGCTTTTGTTCAGTTTCAATATGACCTCTACAAGGGATGCCCTTGGTATTGCCCGCCATTTCGTAATGATGTAAAAACCATGATGAACAAGAAAAAACACCCATTCTATGAGCATTCTGATGGCGAATTTTATATTGCGCTTTCTGACGGTAAGGTAGTAGGGCGAATTGCTGTGTTTGTAAACAATTTATTCAATGAATACCATCAGGTTAAAAAAGGTCAGTTTTATTTCTTTGATTGCATAGATAATCAAGAAGTTTCACATGCCTTGATTGAGGCTGCAATTGATTATTGCAGAACAAAAGGCATGAACGAGCTAGTTGGTCCAAAGGGATTATTTGTGTTTGATGGTTATGGTATTTTGGTGGATGGGTTTGAGCACCATCAAATGATGACAATGATGAATTACAACTATGCGTATTATCCTAAATTACTGGAGGCAGAGGGGTTTGAAAAGGAGGTCGATTTTGCTTCTTGCTATATTCAGGCAGATAAATTCGCATTTCCAGTCAAAATGGCGGAAGTTTCTCGCCGGGTTATCGAGAGAGGCAAGTTCAGCATTCTGAATTTTCAGAATAAGAGGCAGATTAGAAAAGTAGCTGAGGAAATTGGCCATGCCTATAATCAAACTTTTGTGAACAACTGGGAATATTATCCGATGACCAAAGGCGAAGTGGATCTCGTCATTTCAACGCTCCTTGATATCGTGAATCCAAGATTGGTTAAACTCATAAAGTATGAAAATAAAATTGTAGGATTCTTTGTTGCCTTCCCGGATATTTCAAAAGCAATGCAGCGGCATGACGGTAAACTAAACCTATTTTGCCTGATTGATCTATTGATCTCAATGAAAACTACCAATTGGGTTTCAATGAATGGCGCCGGTGTACTGCCTGAATATCATGGCCGGGGTGGAAATGCGTTGCTGTATTCTGAGATGGAAAAAACAATAACAGATTTTGGGTTTGAACACTACGAGCTCACTCAGGTGGCTGAAACTGCGGTTCAAATGAGGAAGGATATGACGATGGCCGGAGGCGAGTTTTATAAAACCCATCGCGTATACCACAAGCGGTTGTAAAAACTACGGAACTTTTTGGATGAGAAAAATATTATTATTAAAAATCACACTCAACGGTGAACGATGGTGAAATTTTTTACAACCAAACGTCTCCTCTTGATTATCGGCATTTTCATTGTCTTGTTTTCGCTTTTAGTTTTTGGCAATTTGACGATCGTAAAAGCAAATCCGGGGGGGTATGATCTCTTTCCGCATTGGTATGCGACGCGCCTGTATATCAAAGATGGTATCAATCCATATTCTGACCTTTCTGTGAGCATGATTAACAACACAATCAGCACGGTGTTAAACCCAAGTGAGGGTGAAGTTTATCGGTACGTCGCACCTTTGTATGCCATCATCTTCTACTCACCGGTGAGCCTGATTGGCGATTTTGAAATTGCACGTGCCTTATGGTTGGCACTGCTTGAGACAATGGTTATCATCATTGTCCTTTTATTGGTGCAATGGGTGAACTGGAAAAGAAGAATCGCCACAGTTTCACTATTCATGGTCCTTATGCTTTTATCGTGGCCTACTGTGAATGCGATAATTGAGGGAAGTATCTTGATTGTGGCTTTTCTACTTTTTGTCATTTCTGCAACTTTAATTCATCAAAAGCATGATGAAGCTGGCGGGTTGTTGCTAGCCTTTTCCACCATTCACCCGATGCTCTTTGGTTTAGGGGCTCTTCTGGTTTTGGTGTGGGCTGCTTTTCAGCGACGGACGAGGATCATCTGGTGGTTTTTGGGTTCATTTGTTCTGTTAATCGGCTTCTCTGTATTGTTAATTCCTGATTGGTTATTCTCGTATGTGAGCATATTGACTGATTATGTTGGGTTTAATCCAATGGTTTCTGTCTCTTCAATCGAAAACCAGATGGTCGATCGTTTACTCTTGGCAAAATCAGTCGCCATACTGTTGCTTTTAGCTTTTGAATGGATTGTTGTGAAAGGACAAGGGAACCGGCGGTTAACCTGGAATTTCGCATTATTGTTTTTACTGCTTCCATGGATGGCTCGAAATATTCCGATAGAGAATACAATTCTCTATACTCCCGGGTTGATTCTTGCACTTTGCCTTTTTAACGAACGCTGGCAGGGAAAAGCAAAATTTATTACGTATTTTCTTCCCTGCCTGCTTTTTATAATGGTTTGGCTCTTTTCCGGCAGCTTATTACCTGGATTATCGATTGTTTTGTCAAGAATCGTCCTCTTTGTGGTTCAACCTTTTATGATTCTCATCTTTATTTATTGGTCAAGGTGGTGGGTATTAAGTTTGGAGAAATTTGGCAGGACAAACTCATGAATGCTTAGACAGGTACCATAGAACACAGCATAATCCTCGCTCGACATCCATTCTTTAGATAAGCATTTATTATTAACCGCAATTTAAAATTTTGTTTCCAATATGCTATACTTAGAGGGTTTTGGAGCAATGAATAGCTGATATTGTTCGCTCGTTTGTTCTACAAACGCACTGACAGGCTCAAGAACAATACAAGGAAGATAAAGGATATGAATATCCTCTAAACCTGAAAACAAATTAGTATGTGGGAGTTATCATGTCGAAAACTATTGGAATTCTAACCGGTGGTGGTGATGTACCTGGATTGAACCCAGCCATCAAATCAGTTGCAATGAATGCTTTTGACGCAGGTTATAAGATGGTTGGAATTAGGCGTGGCTGGGGTGGACTGCTAAATTACAATCTCGATGAACCTTCTACCCACGATTATTATGTTCGCAATTTGTACCGGGATGATGTCAGAACTGTTGACCGCTCAGGTGGTACTTTTCTCCATACATCACGCACAAACCCACAAAAGGTAAAAGCGGCAGATATTCCAGATTTCTTAAGAAACTCAAAACTCGGTAAAGTTATTGATGCAGATGGGACAACTGATTACACTGACCACATCCTGCGGGTTCTTGCTCATCTTGGGATTGATACTCTTGTTTCGATTGGTGGTGACGATACACTAAGTTTTTCTGTGCGACTTCACAAGGAAGGTTTTCCAATTGTCGGTATTCCAAAAACTATGGACAATGATGTTTTCGGCACAGATTATTGTATTGGCTTTTCAACCGCGGTAACGCGCAGTGTAGACATTATTACCAATATGCGCACGAGTGTAGGCTCTCATGAGCGCATTGGTGTAATAGAGCTTTTTGGTCGTAACTCAGGCGAAACCAGCCTTATCACAGCTTATTTAAGTTATGTTGATCGGGCAATTATCTCCGAAGTTCCGTTTGACATCAATAAATTAGCTGATTTTCTGCTGGAGGACAAACGCAATAACACCTCTAATTACTCGATGATGACGATAAGCGAAGGGGCAATCATGGAAGGCGGTAATATCATTGAGACCGGTGAAGCAGACGCATATGGTCATCGGAAGTTAGGCGGGGTTGGCGAAGAAACCGCCGCACAGATTAAAAAGATAACAGGACAGAACGTGATGTATCAGCAATTGGGATACATGATGAGATCAGGCGCGCCAGACTCACTTGATCGGATGGTGGCAATGTCATTCGGCAACCTCGCGGTTCAGTTAATCCGCCGCCATGAAACCGGAAAATTGGTTGCTCTTCACGGTGGCAAATACACCACGGTACCGCTAAATATGGTTTTGGCCGGGCAGAAGCGAGTGGATGTACCTGCTTTTTATGATATTGAGCATTACGTCCCTAAGATCCGTGATTTCATGGGAATCCCAATGTTCCTGAGTTAAACCAGTTTTTGCAAAATGACAATAAATCCGCAAAGAATTCTGCAGGGACGATATCAGGTAGTTCCACGGTCGATCATATTATTAATTAAAAATCACCAGGTACTCCTGCAACTAGGCAGTTCTGATAAGAAGATATTCCCTGACCATTTCAATGGCATTGGTGGGCATATCGAGAGGGGAGAAGATATTCTGGTCGCTGCGCGCCGTGAACTGTTAGAAGAGGCAGGGTTAACCTGCGAGAACCTTAAACTGGCGGGAACGATTATGATCGATGTACTTGAGAATACAGGCATCTTACTCTTTGTGTTCTCCGGAGACAAGATTAACGGTACACCCTCCACATCTGATGAAGGAACTTTACACTGGATTGAAATTGATCAATTAGGGGCGCTAAAAGTGGTTGAGGATATCCCTGAATTAATCTCAAAAATTCAGCAAAAAGAAGCAACCGGAAAACTGTTTCACGGAGAGTATACCTATTCAGAAGATGGTAAGCGCCTGGCTCAATGGCATTGGGAATAGGTCAGGATCGTCGTTCGTAAAAAACAAGCAGCGTTGAACCATATTTCCGTTGGTTGAACTCAACTAAATTCAATAAATTAATGCTCTCATATTCAACCGGGTGAATTTGAACAATCACCCAGCCATCATCGCTGAGCAACCCCATATTTTCATTAAGATTATTTATTGCTTCAAGCCAGATGCCTTTATATTGGGGAGGAGCAATGAAAATGTAGTCAAAACGTTCCGTTGAGGGCAATGATAAAAATCTTAAAGCGTCTTTCTTTTCTACACTGCCCATTTCCAGTGTATGGGTTTTGCGCAGGTTCTCTCTGATTGTGTTGATCGCTTTATCATTGATTTCGAGGAACTTGCAGGCAGCTGCTCCTCGGCTGAGTGCTTCTATCCCCACACTTCCGGTACCGCCAAAAAGATCCAGGAACTTTGCCTGCTGAATATCTGCCCCAAGAATATTGAAGAGAGCTTCTTTCACTCTGTCTGTAATAGGTCTGGTCGAGTCTCCGGGCACGATTTCGAGGCGAATACCGCGCGCGCTACCGGCGATAATTCGGGGTTGACTCATGATTCCACAGCCAGTCTGGCGGCCATGATGTTTGATCGCGGTGCGATGATCGGTAACACGCAGCCAGTGCCTAAGATGAATCGTTTTCCTTGTGTGGCTTGGATTGCCTGGCGTGCTTCTTTATTGACGATTTCAGGAGTGCCATACACAAGCGTTTCCCATTGTCTCATTCCGCCGCAAACCGCCCCTGAAATGCGTTTTTTACCTTCGGGTAAAGAGGGTTGTGTTTCAAGATCGTGCCAATTAACAACAGAAAAACCATCTTTTGGAATTAAATCAAAATTGATATTTGTGCCATGAAGGTGAAGGACATTCAGCCATAAAGAGGAGGCCGCGTTTACAACCCTCTCGTCAAAGGGCAGCATGAACTGGCGTATTTCATTATCTGCGAGCAAAGATGATTGTGCGTGTTGGACAGCAAAAAAAATGCCATCAACCCCAAGGTTGATACAGGCATCAACGAACCTAAGTGTGTTGTCCGTCAGCACATCAAGTGCGGTTAAAACCTCATTGGGATATTTACGAATATGTACAATCAAATTCTCTTTACCGATAAGGTTTTTAGCTTGTGACAGAGGATTGAAAACCGTCTGGATAACCGGCGTATGAGGATCACGTTGTTCGATAACCCTTGCCAGACATTCTAATTGTTTACCGAGTTCACCACGGGTGAGCGGCAAAGGGCTTAGACGACTCCAATCAGTTGGGTTGGAGATAGGATAAGAAATATAATCTCGTGTTCCTTCGGGGTTGCCACACCAGGCATCAACTACGCCATAGTCACTGACACAAAATGATGAAGAAGGAGTGACTTTGATAAAGTCAAAATCGTATGTGTTTTGAAAAGTGACGATGGATTTTGACAATTCCACCGCGTTGCTATCGTCAACCGGGAAATGCCGCCATAAAGCAACTGGCGGTCGGTCAACCTCGTTGCCAGAAATACAGGCTTCAAGTCTTTGACGGTGATTCATAAATTTCCTCTACAATTTTTACAGCAGGTTGTTTAAAAGTCCAAAGGCGGTTGATAAAGAAATTCCACATCAGTACAACCAGAATTACAAAGGCGAGCGCAACGTTATGCCCAATAATTGTTGGAGTGAGAAGATTGGGCACCCATTTTTCGGCCCAAGAAATGAACACCTTTTCAGTAACAGCAAAAAGCGGCGTTCTGATGGCTAAGCCGGCGAGGCTGACGATTGCAAACTGGGTTAGCTGTTTTACAAATGGAACAATACGGGTTTCCGGGTAAGTCCAGAATCGATTGAGAATGAAATTGTTGATTACTGCCAATGTAAAAGAAACAATGCTGGCAATTACTGCAACAACACCAAGAAAAGTAGCCAAAAGATTGAATACGCCAAAATCAATTACAGATCCAATCGCACCGACAATGGCGAAACGGATGAATTTTCCTCTTTCCTTTGGATCTCGTAAAAAGTTCATAGTTCCACTAACTTGGACCTAAAGTATTCGATCGTCGCATTAAGCCCATCTCTTAAGTCGGTTTGTGGAGACCATCCGAGGATGTTCTTGGCTCGAGTAATATCAGGCTGTCTGCGTTGCGGGTCGTCGCCAAGGCGTTTATCCTTCTTGAAGATAATTCCGGCGTCGTTTCCTGTTAACTCATTAATTACTGATGCAAAATCGAGTATGGATATTTCCGCCGGGTTCCCAAT
>JAGOVY010000106.1 GCA_018060515.1 Anaerolineaceae bacterium
GCTTGCCACAGTCTTCACCACAGGAACCCCTAACGCTTGTGAGAAGGCTGGAATATCAACTTTAATCCCGCGCGAGTCGGCAACATCAAGCATATTCAACGCTGCAATCACGCGGGAGCCAAGTTCCAATATTTGAACTGCCAGATAAAGATTGCGTTCAAGGTTGGCAGAATCCAATACGGTTACGACAACATCGGGTTTTTGGTGAATCAGATAATCTCGAGCGATTACCTCCTCCGGAGAAAATGCCGTCAGACTATAGGTTCCGGGGAGGTCAACCACATTAATTTCAAGTCCATCTCTTTGAAAAACCCCCTCCTTTTTTTCAACCGTTTTTCCCGGCCAATTGCCAACATGCTGTCGTGATCCAGTCAATGCATTAAAAATGCTGCTTTTCCCCGCATTTGGGTTCCCGGCCAGGGCAACAGTAAATTTTTTCATAGAGTTCTCCGCTGGTGAAAGTACTTAACCCTTAAGCCTGACCATTATCCGATGCGCCATTCCCCTGCCTAAAGCAATTCTCGAATCTCTGACTGAAACCAATAAAGGACCACCTGCATCTTGAACGATGCTTAATTCTGTTCCGGGGGTTAGCCCCAAATCAGCCAGCCGGTGAGTCAATTCTTCACCGCCAATAATTTTATCGAGCTCGACAGTCTCACCCATTGCCACCATCGAAAGGGGAAGCACCTGGTTTTCCATCAGCCCTCTTTTTCCAGGAAGACTAAAATATCTTCTGCTTCACTTTTGCGCAGTGAAAGATCATACCCTTTGATTACGAAGTCAACCGGGTCCCCCAAAGGGGCGATTCTTTTTACCAATATAGTTTCGCCTGTAACGAGACCCATCGCCAGCAAACGCTGCCGCAAGGCTCCTTTGAAGTTGATTTTGTGAATCGTGCCTTTTTGCCCCACGGTCAATTTACTCAACGGAATTGCGTCCATCTGCTTTTCCTTTCCAGAATCGGTTTTTTGCGGTGAGTTTACAATCAGAATGGAATTTGTCAGTACTGCAGAAAGTTGTAACTGCCTTTCATCAACCTCTAATAATAAATCGCCTGTATTTCCTATCGCTAAAACTTTGATCACCACGCCCTGCCGGATCCCTTCAGCATTCAGGAATTTTTCAATGGCGGGCTCACAATTGAACCGAATCACCTGGCCGACGCTGCCCACTTGCAGGCGGCTGAGCAAAACCCCCTCTAATAGAATCGGGGATTCTTCTTCGTCTGGGGGAATCGGAGCACCGTGAAAACAGACTTGTGGGTCGCCTAAAAAGCTTGAAAGGCGACTGGCGACATCGCGAGAGGTAGCGTGCTCAATCTGGCAAGCCAGGGTTTCCACTTCATCGAGGTCCATGTTCAAGACTTTGACAAAGAAAACTTCCCACAGTCTGCGCCGCCTGAGAATTCGCGAAGATATTCTGATTCCTTCTTCGGTCAGCTCCACCCCTTTATAAGGCAGATACTTGACATAACCGCTCTCGGCGAGTTTGTTGATCATTTGGCTGGCAGACACTGGCTGAACACCAAGTTCTTTGGCGATATCTGGAATTGGTACAGGTGTATTCAAACAATACTCACAGGCTTTGCGGATTGTGACCAGATACATCTCTTCAGTTTCACTAAGATTCTTATTATTATCCATTATTTTTTCTAATAATTGTTATTATTATACATAACTCAATGCATTAGTCAATGAGAAATTACTGGTTTTGATATGCCGATTATCACTCAACAGCAGCGATCCGTTGGTGAGCTCCTTTGCGATTTGGATTGAAATGAAATGGCTTGCCTTGAGTTAATTTGGCAAGGCGCATCACGAGTGATTCAGAACCAACTTGATTAAGTAAACACACAGCAACCTTCCAAATAGCTGAGCAAGCATAGCCAGGCTTGCCTTTCGATCTGTTGACGTCAGCATTAGATTGTTCACTGCTAAAGGCTCAATACACAGCAATTTGCTTTTGCTGATTTATTGGTTATACGTATAATCGAGATATGAAAATAAATCGGCTCTACGATAAATTTTTCAAGAACAATCTGGTCGCCAGATTTACCGACAAATATATCGATCCGATAGATTCATTAACTGAAATCTTTTTCAGTGTCATGATCGTTTTGATCTTTACGTTGGCTTACAACATCATTGCCTCTACAACCCTGGCTCTGCCAAATGCCAGCGAAGACAGCACACTGAAGATTCTGATCGGAGCACTCGGAGCGGTAATTGCCTGGGGGATTATCGATGGGGTTATTTATGCGGTCCTTTCACTCTTCGAGCGTGAGGAGATGAACCGTTTTCTAAGCGATGCCCTTGCGGCAGAAAGTGAACAGGAAAGAATCGAAATTGTTGAGCAAGAACTTGATGAATTGCTTGCACAGATTGTTCGAGAAGATCAAAAAGTTGAAGTCATCCATGCCATCTCGCAGAGATTAAAAGCCCCTCAAGGAAAACTCGCCCAAATAACCAAGGATGATTTGCTGGCGGGGGTTTCTCATCTCATTATTGCGGTTATTACAGTGATTCCCTCGCTCCTGCCTTTATTAATCTTTTCTCACAATTCGCTGTTGGCAATAAGAATTTCCACAGGGGTTTCAATTCTTATACTGTTTATTACGGGTATGCGTTGGGGGAAGTATACAGGCGTCAGCCCATTTAGGACTGGGTTTATCATTGCCTTAGTTGCAATTCTGTTATCGTTTTTAGCAATCTTATTGGGCGGATAAATAATTGGTATTCATGTAATCAAACAAGCGCTTTGGTCTTAAAAGATCATAAAACCAACGATTACATCGGTAATCCTTATGCTTTTCCTGCGCCGGTTTTTCTAACCAGACGTTGGCAATAAACCGTAACCATCGTAGACAAGAACGCAAATGCCCAAATAATGAGATAATGAAAAATTGATTTCAATGGGTTAACGTGCATGTATTTCTGAAACAACGGTAAAAATGTTACCATGTTGAACAACACAAACAAGACGATCGTCACTTTTGTAATTCGCCAATCCTTATAAACCACCCCATCCACTGAAAATATTTTGTGTGGCGGTTGAGTCAATACAACCAGGAATAACCCAACCAATAACAGGAAATGGGTAATCAATTGCTGTGAGTACGAAGAATCACCACCCTGCCAGCGAATGATGAAGAACATGGCGATGATGAAGAGTGTGATCACTCCGGCTGCAGGCAGAACAAAGCTACCCAGTTGATCTTTGATCTTTCTGCGAGAGAATTTGATGGTTGAGGACCAAAGGGTAATAAAAAAAGACGGGATGACAATGCCAACAATGCCAATTAATCCACCATGAATGGACTGATAAATAAAATTACGCGTGCCGGTGATGAACATGATGATTAAAATAGCAAGCAGATAGCCGATCTCCGTCAGATTTAACTTCAGCATATCGATCACGCTCTGCACAATTTTCTGACCCTGCAAAATCAGGTTTGGTAAAACTTCCGGTGAATTCTCCATAATGATGATATCGGCTTTGGATAACACCATAGGGGTGCTGCCACGATTGGTAATTCGAAGGTCAGCCTGCGACATCACCGGCAAATCGGCGATTGTGTTTCCTCGGACCGCAACGAAACCTCCCTGATTTTGAAGCTCGTTGACCACTCTCACCATTTGAGCGGTTTTTAATTGAGTGAAAACCATATTCTCGTGAATGATTTCAACTCCGTTTTCGTCGACCATTTGATCAAAATTCTCGCCAGTGATGTATTTCACTTTTGTATCCTCAGTGATGAGCCCCAATTCGGTAGTTAAAGTTAGGGCGACAGCCGGCTCCTCAGTGGTTAACACCTTAATTTCAGTACCAGACTCGATTATCAGGTCTACTGTATTGCGCATCTCCTGACGGATTTCTTTCACGAAGATGATATCGCACACAGGGATCAGATCAGTCGGGCACTGTGGCGTCATATCATTGTTATAGAGAGGCTGTATTTGGGGAGAATAAGCAAAAAGCAAGCTCAAGATTTCATCTGATTCCTCCTGAGCATCCACTGCATTATCATTAGGTTCAGTGGAGTTATCATCGCCAAACATGGCTGCAATTCGGCGATATAACTTCTTTGGAGGCGACAGTTGAACATCCGCCTCCCTATCAGGCTGAGTGGAGTTACCTTCTTTTCTATTGTTTAAAGGCAAATTTGACTGGGTATTCTTTTTATCATTTTGCTTCTCTGAGTCATTGTTCCTGCGCGTGATACGACCGGTCAGACGTGTATACCAGTTTTCCTTACTTTCTTCAGCTAATGCCTCTGTAGGATCATTTTTATTTGGCATATTTACGTTTGCCAGGTATGGTGCCAGAACTTGGGCATCTCCAATGACATAGGTACCACGAAGGTCATCTGATATAAAAGTCATCGCTTCCCAGCCCAAGAGAGACAGGTAGCGTGCCTTCTGCTCGACTTGGCGCGGCTCTCCTTCGAGTACAAACTGCATCACCGAGAGCGGAAATTGGACATCTTGTGTACTATGGGCGTAATTACCAAGTACTTGTCTGGCACGACCTTCAGTGGAAATTGACTCCTCAGCGGATGTGTTTATCATTTCCAGCTTGATACCGAGCGCATCAGTACTGCCGCGCCGCATGAGGCAAAGACTGGTGATTTGCGCCAGCGATTCAACCGCCAGGCTGTTCCTCAGCAGAGCGCCGGACTTCGCAATTTGCCCACTCCCCACAGCATAATTGACCACAATCATGAAAATCAAACCTGCCGGCGCGATCGAAAAGATAATCGAAACTACCTGTTGGTACATGGTTAAGAGCTCTTCCGAAAAAACATCAACTCTTAACGCTTCCATCAAGATAATGCCGTAAAAAATACCGGCAATAATCAGCAAAGAGTAAAGCAATGTGCGAATGGTTTTTTGCAGCGGGGTATTGATCTCAGTAAGTGATGTAGCGGCTATACTGATTTCTTCGCGTTGGATCTCATCGGGATACTGCTCAACACGGTAGACTGCCCAACCGCGCTGACAAAAAGAGCCTGGCCGCACAGTATCGTTAATTTCTTTGGTAATATGTCCACCATCAGGCACGATGTGTGACTCATCAACCAGAAAATTCTTAGCTTCGAGTAAAACCCCTTTCGCCAGGATTTCATCTCCAACTCCAACAATTAATACATCATCAATAACTACACGGTCCACATCGATATTGACAAGAGAACCATTGCGAATGGCTGTCGCGGTCGGTCTTGCCATCGTGAGCAGCGCGCCGATCATGCGGGATGACTTATACTGTTGATATAAGCTAACAACTACATTCAAGAGCAGCGCCCCGAGAGTACCCATACCGCCCCAAAAGTTTTTCAACATAAACTGAGATACTGCCAATACAAGCATGGTCACATTGAAAATGGAAAACACTCTGCGCGTTCCCTGGAGAATTTGCTCTCGTTGTTCTGCCAACAGGCGGGCTTTGATTCGGCTGTCAGTGCGGCGCTCAGCAACCTCCTCATCTCTCAGACCCATAGTAGAGAATCCGAATGGCTTCTCAGCGACATCCCCATGAATTTTCGGTGTCTTACGGCGCGTTTTTATCCAAACCAAGATGGCGGAGATTAGCCCGACTCCCATGAGAAGAAAAAGAATTCCGCGATACCACTTTTTTTTATTTGTTTTCTTTTCACGCGCCTGATTCATTAAAAATCCTTATAACTTTTTTGTTCGCTTTATTACATAAACTAGTGTCACCAATAATCAATAAGCAACAACTTATCAATTATTGCCTTGCAAAAATAAATCAACACGTCCAAGAATTCTAACGTGTTCAACGTTCGAAGATTCGAATCACAGTGAAATTGGCACCAGGATCATCACGATAATGCCAGCAAGGAATGTCACGATTGCGAATCCCATCAATACCATCTGGATTTTTACTGATTTGAATTTTGAAATAACTCCCGCAAAGAATAAAACGGATGCAAAAATTACAGTCATTAAGGCATAGTTGCTGGAGTAGCCGGATGCAACCATGGCTTGGCTTAGTTTATCTTCAGCTTGAACTAATAACTCGTCTGCTTGAGCTCTGAGAGGTAGTTTGTACTCATCCATGGCAAAAGGTGTAGGAGGCGCGCTTTCATTACTCAAAGGGTTCAATGCTACCCAGGCGGTCACGGCCGTTTTCATTTCAGGTTGGAAACGATCGTAGATGAAATTCATGAGCGCTTGGTCGCCCTGGCTGTATGCTTGAGCATATTTGAGGAACATGTTGACATCAATTACCAGATACTGCATCGCAGCAGTGTTTTTTTGGTTCGCCTGTGATCTTAAGATGCTGGACTCGTTAATCAGCTTTCTTTCTGCGCTGCTCCAACTTGATGATTGGTAGGCGCACCATGCTGAAGCCACTGTAGCTAACGCCAGGATGATGGCTGAGATAATTTCAAGTCTTTGAGACAGTGTTCTTTCTTTAAAGAACCTGCCGATGCTTCTGCTTTTTGCCAGGGTAACTTTATTGCTTGAGGGGTTCATCGTCATATTGCACCTATTGATTATGATTCAACGAGTTCTTCGTATGCTATGGTTCTGCAAATCACCATTTTAATCCAAAAAGCATTAATCAGCCCGAGCTTGATAATTGAAGGGCATCGTGTTGGTTTATTGATTTATTGCTTTCTTTTTCTTGCCGATTTGCTCATGAAAACCCCTGCCAGCGCCATGGCAGCAGGAATTTGAACGGATTTGCAGATTTCCCA
>JAGOVY010000032.1 GCA_018060515.1 Anaerolineaceae bacterium
CCTAACCTCAGAGACTATCTATGAGGGCAGTTCGCTGATCATCCGCCAGGCGCCGACCATTACCGTCACCTTTACCCCATCTATCACTCCGCTTCAACCCACACGCACCCCGTCGTTAACCCCATCCCCCACCAAAATAGTAATACCCGACACGCCCACTCCTACCAAGGAGCCCACCTTTTTCGAGTCGCTGCCAAAAATCGACCGCCAATGGCTGGGTTTTGGCTTGTTGGTGGTGAGTGCGGCAGGGCTGATGGTGGTGCTGTATTTCTTTTTTATTAAATCCCTGAAAAAATAGATTCGTTGAGTCGGCGGCTCTGCATCGTTTTGCTGAACTGATGCCAAAAAGGCAGCTCGCGCTCTGCAACATTTATGCAAATCAAGCGTATATAGGATGTGTTCACGATTTGTGAAGGGTTTGGAGGTTAATATGGATAAAAGAAACAGGACGACACTGGTTTTGGGGGCGATTCTGCTGTTGGCAGGGATCTACTTTCTGTTGATAAATGCAGTGCCGGGTTTTGCCAACCTGGTTAACGTCACTTTCTCCTGGCCGGTGATTATTATGCTGGTTGGCGCCGGTCTGCTTCTCCTTGGCATTCTCCTCGGTGAACCCGAGATGGCGGTGCCGGCTTTCATTGTTGGTGGAATTGGCGGTATTCTCTATTATCAAAATATGAGCGGAAACTGGGCGAGCTGGGCGTACTTGTGGACGCTTATCCCTGGGTTTACCGGGCTTGGTCAGTTAACAGCCTGGCTCTTTGGCGCACGTGGAAAGAATATGCTGCGCTCAGGGTTTGATGCAATTGGCAGCAGCCTCATTCTGTTATTAATATTTGGCGCAATCTTTGGAACTTTCAAACCTCTCGGCCCATATTGGCCGGTGCTGCTGATTATCGCAGGGCTGGTTATAGGCTTGCGCTCGCTTTTCAGCAAGCCTAAACCCGTGGTGAGTTACCCCCAATCTGCTCAGGTTCCTCCGCATTATGAACAAACCAATGTGAATGCTGATAAAGACCAGGAGGAATCATGACCACCCGCAATAAAAGCGTTTTCTTTGGGCTTTTCCTGGTTGTAGCTGGAGCGCTCCTGCTGCTGCAGCAATTCCTGCATTTTCCGTTCGGTGGATTGTTTATCGCATTGCTTTTCGTCGCTGCTGGTTGTGTGTTTCTCTTTTACTTGATTAAAAGGCGTGAGAATTGGTGGCTGGTTTTCCCTGGTTATGCGCTTGTGACGATTGGAATCATCATCGCTTTCTCCAAGCTGCTTCCAAAGTCAGAGCAGCATTATGGAGGCATGATATTCTTTGCCGGGCTGGCGCTTGCCTTCCTGACGGTTTTCCTGCTGAATCAAACCTATTGGTGGGCAATCATCCCTGCCGGCGTGTTAACCACACTGGGTGCAATTGTTGGGCTACAGCTTAGCGGGCTCGCCAGCGGAGGGCTCCTCTTCTTGGGCATTGGGGTAACGTTTGCAGTGCTCGGGTTCATGCCTATCGGCAGAGCGGAGAAATGGCCTTGGATTCCGGCGGGGATTTGTTTGCTTTTGGGCTTAATCCTGTTGGTCAGCTCAGGCGCACTTGTGAATTCTGTATTAGGTTGGATTTGGGCAATTGGCTTGATTCTTGTCGGCGGATACTTCATCTTGCGCACTTTTGTGAAGAAAAATTAAGGACAGGATTATGGAAACCAGATTAACAAGATCCAAGCAGGATAAGGTTTTTGGCGGTGTTTGTGCAGGGTTAGGGAAATACCTCAACATAGATGTCGTGCTGGTGAGATTGTTCTTTATCATTTTCGTACTGGTAGCCGGCATTGGCCTGCTCACTTACATCATCCTTTGGGCTGTGGTTCCGGCTGACGATGAAAATTTCAGCAGCAGCGGTAACTCCGCAGGCGTTAATGGCAAGAATTTTGAGGAACGCATCGAGAATTTTGGTAAAGAGGTAGAGCAAACTTTTGAGCACCCACCGCAAAAAGCTGGTTTGTTCGTGGGTGCAGTTATGATTGTCGTCGGCGTTTATTTCTTAATAAAAATCCTCAACCCTGCCCTTGTCGCTTGGGTGAACAAAGATGTAATCCTGGCCGGGTTGCTAATCTTTGCCGGCGCTGCGTTATTATTAATGACACTCCGAAAGAAATAGAGAGCTGTAAATCAAACATCGTAGTATCGAGTTTTCTTGACTTCTAATGACGATCGATGTATAAAGTTTGCTGAAAAGGCATGAGCGGTTGATTTGCTATGAGAAGAGTCAATGAATAAAACAGATATTACCCTAAAAAACGGGAACAATCTTATTCGCTAAACGTCATACATATAACCATAAAGGAGAAGAGGTTAATTATGAAAAAAGGAATCTTGATTACGCTGATCAGTTTCATCACAGTTCTTTCGCTCACGGCTTGCGCAGGTTTATCTTCACCTGCAGTAAATTTAACCAGCGGCAATGTGCGCACTGTAACTGCAAATGGAACCGGGGTGGTTTATGTAGTTCCTGATGTTGCCTATATCAACATTGGCGTCCGCGTGGATGATGAAGTAGTCTCAGCAGCACTCGAAAAAAACAACGCGCAAGCGAATGCGATCTCAAAAGCATTACAAGCGCAAGGTGTGGCTGAAAATGACATTCAAACGGCAAATTTCTATGTTTATCCTTCGATGGATTACGGCATAGACGGAACAATTACCCGCAACTATTATATTGTTGAAAATACGGTGGTTGTCACGGTAAGAAATCTCGAAGATCTCGGCAGCCTTCTCGACACGGTTGTCCGCTCTGGTGCAAATACCATCAACAACATCAACTTTGGTCTGTTGGATCGGTCTGCAGCCGAAGCCGAAGCCCGTGATTTGGCGATTGCCAGCGCCCAGGCTGAAGCAAAAGCGATTGCTTCTGCCGCTGGTGTACAACTTGGCGCTTTGAATTCAGTAAATGTAAACTCCAGCAGTGTGGGTACGCCCTATTATGATGGAATGATGGGCGGTGGTGGAATGATGGATTACTCTTCTGAGGTTCCAATCGCAGCGGGTCAATTGAAAATCAGCATCATAGCAAATGTGGTTTACGAAATCAAGTAAATTGATCAGCAGTTGAAACAAAGAGAGGGTGTCCCGGTGACACCCTCTCTTTGTATATTATTGACCGGTGTATTTTATCGCGCTGTGGCGCATTAGTTTGCTCAGTTTATGTGTAGAAATCACCCGCCGCACGGTGCCGGAGAGCCCGCGCATCACAACGCTGTCGGTTCTGGCGCCATCCTTAAAGTAACTCACCCCGCGCAGGTAGTCGCCGGTGGTGATGCCAGTTGCCGCGAAGAAGACGTTGTCTGAGGAGATGAGGTCATTCATTGTGAGGGGTTTATTCACATCCACCCCCAATTCTTTCGCCAGATCCAACTCGCGCTGGTCGCGGGCGTAAAGTTTGCCCACAATCTCACCGCCCATGCAGCGCAAACCTGCTGCTGCCAGCACGCCTTCAGGGGTGCCGCCGATACCCATTAGCATATCCGCCGTATTGTCGCCCATGGCGGTCATTAATGCCCCGGCAACATCGCCATCCGGTATCAGACGAATTCTAGCCCCGGCAGCGCGTATTTCATTGATCAATTTTTCATGCCGTGGACGGTCAAGGACAACCACGGTCAGGTCTTCCACTTTGACACCTTTAGCCTTGGCGACTTTAGTTAGGTTGTAGTCTACCGGTGCATCAATATCCACATGGTGAATGGCAGATGGGCCGACTGCAATTTTATTCATGTAAACAAATGGGCCGGGGTTGAACATTGTTCCGCGTGGCGCAAGCGCTACGGTCGAAATTGAGTTCCACAACCCATATGCCAGCGGACGGGTGCCTTCAATCGGGTCAACGGCAATATCCACCTCTGGGCCAACCCCCGTACCGAGAACCTCGCCGTTGTAGAGCATCGGCGCTTCATCCTTCTCCCCCTCGCCAATGACTACTGTCCCGCGGATGTTGATTGAGTTGAGCATAACGCGCATGGCATCGACGGCAGCTTTATCTGCCCCGTTCTTGTCACCTCTTCCCATCATTCTGCCTGCCGAAAGGGCTGCAGCCTCAGTAACACGAACTAAATCAAAAGCCAGGTTGCTGGTTGGTGTAGTATTTGGCATGTTCTCTCCCAGTTGGTTTTTTGGGTTAATGTGTCAATACAATGATTAGATAATAGCCAATGGCCGCTGCCCACAGTGACGAGTCCATGCGGTCAAGGAAACCGCCGTGTTCGAGTAATAACTTGCCAGAATCTTTGGCGCCAAACTGGCGTTTGATCATGCTCTCTCCAAAATCGCCAAACGGAGCGAGAATGGAAATACCCGCCCCAAGCACCACCCCATACCAGGGGATGATGTTGGGTGCCACCGCATGCCAAAGCGCAGCCAATCCATAGCCGCCGAGCATACCCACAAGGATCCCGCCGATGTATCCTTCCCACGATTTCTTCGGGCTCACATGCGGAATCATCTTGTGCTTGCCAAATAACCTGCCGAAGATATACGCGCCAGTATCTGCAACCGAAATAATCGGAAAAACCAGCACCACCCAGTAAAGTCCGTTTTCCAAAGCGCGCAATGAAACCGCATAACTTCCAAGCCAGCCCAGGTAAACTGCACCGCCCACTGTCAACAGAAAATCAACCGCGGCTGTCAGGCTGCCGCGTTCTTGCTGCACCACAAAGACAAACATGGAGATGATCACCAGGGCCGCGAGCCAGAGATCGCTGTATTGGAAGTTGTAAAGATGGCGCAGAATCACCGCCAGGGGAACAAAAACCCCCATCACAACTAACGATGGAGCGTACTTACCCGTACGATAAAGCCGCCATAACTCCCAAGTTGCAACCAGCAAAACGAGAGCCACGAAAATGGTAAAAGGCCAGCCGCCAAGATATGCAAAAAACACCAGGCATGGGAGCATGATGTTGATGACAATCAATCGTCTTCGCAGTGGGATATCAGCTTTCATCTGGTTGACTGGAAATCCCTCCAAAGCGACGTTCTCGCTGCCCATAAGAGGCAATGGCTTTTTGCAATTCGCGCTTATCAAAATCTGGCCAAAGTGTGTTTGTGAAATACCACTCTGAGTACGCCCCTTGCCAGATAAGGAAATTGCTCACACGCATCTCTCCTGAGGTGCGGATAATCAAGTCGGGGTCGGGCGTACCAGAGGTATACAGGTATTGATCGACCAGGTCTTCCGTAATCGAAGCGGCGGGGACCTTGTTTAAGATGATTTTTTGAATGGCGTGAACAATTTCATCGCGCCCGCCGTAATTCCAGGCGAGGTGCAGCATCAAACGCGAGTTCCCGCAGGTAACCTGCATGGAACGTTCAACCTTCTTTCTCACTGATTCTGGCATGGCTTCAAGCCGCCCAATATGGTTCAATCGCACGCCTTCAGCGCACAACTCATCCACTTCTTTGTCCAGGTAGGTTTCGAGAATTGTGATCAAACCATCCACTTCATTTTTTGGACGGTTCCAGTTTTCCGTTGAAAATGCGTATAGTGTAAGGTGTTGAATACCCAGCTCTACACAGGCTTTGATGATCTGGCGTAAGTTCTCAGTTCCTGCACGATGCCCATCCAGGCGTGTCTGTCCGCGGGCTTCTGCCCAACGGCCATTTCCATCCATGATGATGGCGATATGAGCGGGAATTCTTCCAGGATGTTCGTTCATCGAGTTTATGGCTGACAAACCTAAACTTCCATAATTTCGGCTTCTTTACGCTTACCGATTTGCTCAATTTGCTCAATCATCTGGTCAGTCATTTTTTGCAAATCTTCTTCACCAATCAGCAGATCATCTTTGGGAATCAGTTTTTCCTTCTCCAAATCTCTTAGATCTTTGATCAGGTCGCGGCGGATATTCCTGATGGCGACCCGCGCTTCTTCGAGGCGCGTGCTCACAACTTTAACCAGGTCTCGTCTGCGTTCCTGCGTAAGCGGCGGCAAGTTTAGCCGAATTGCTTTGCCATCGTTGTTTGGGGTTAAACCAAGGTCAGACGCCAAAATCGAACGCTCAATGGTTCTCAAGGTTGTAGGATCAAACGGTTTAATCAAAATTGCGCGGGCTTCGGGGATCGAAATGGTTGCCAGCTGTAGTAATGGGGTGGGCATGCCGAAATAATCAATGGGAAGTTTTTCCACCAGAGCGGGGGTTGCCCTGCCGGTGCGTATGGTAGTGAGGTCTTCCTCCAACGCAACCAATGCGCCTTTCATCCGGTTTTCAGCATCATTCGTGATTTCTTTTAACATGTATTCCTCCGCAGTGACTGAATTACTATAAAGCATACCTTAAAAACGAAAATTAATCTATCGACATTCCCATTTATTCCCATTTATTGAGAGCAATGTGGGATGAATGGAGTTGCCTAATTTTCGATCTCCTTCTGTGATAATTGTGGTCCGAACCTTGCAATTGTTAAGTTAATCGCGATTTTATGGAGTGTGAGATGAATATTGGCATGTTGTGGTTTGATAATGATCCAAAGGTAGATGTGGTTACCAAAATTAACCGCGCAACGGATTATTATTATAAGAAATATGGTCAAGAACCAGATCTCTGTTTTGTGAATCCAGCGACGCAAATAGAACCCTCTCTAAAAGGGGCGAGTATCGAAGTGCAAACTGATCAGATGGTCTTGCCAGATCATTTTTGGTTGGGGATTAAGAGCTGTTAATACTTTTCAGAAATTACTAAAGCCGCCTTTATGGGCGGCATTTTTATTTAAATTTCCCAAAGAGCTTCTTCATCAAATTCGTCCATGCCTGCTTTAGGTGATGAAAGGGACGTGTTGAAAATTGATTGACAAAGTTCGTTGCGGCTGCCTCTAGTGTAACTTTCTTCTTTTGCTCTTCTGTCAAATACCAGCGATGTTCGATTATCCACAAGTACAAGTCCATTTCCGTACGGCCTGGAAAGTTTTTGAGGATTTCGTGCTTGCGTATAATCCGAATCAAAGGCTGATAAACCTGGCGGTACCACCCGGTTACAGCTTCTTCATCGCTTATATCATGATTCAGCTTCTCACCCATAAACCAGCGGTGAACACTTATATGCTGTAATACCTTTTCATATTGCCCAGGAATGGAAAACTGAAAATCCTCATTGGGGTATAGGAGATCGAGCTTGGTCTGGGAGATAAAATCAGTGTATTCCTGCTGTAATAACAGGCTGTTGATGTCTGTGTCGCGGCTGATCTTGCCTGCAGTATGAATTTCGGTCACAAAAGCATCCACGTAAACCTGCCCTTTTTCCCGCGCAACTGAGACCCGATGATTGCCATCTTTCACGAAGTAGAAATCACCAATCTTATACACCTCAATAGGAGGCAAAATGATGCTTTTAAAGTGCGCCAGGTCAATGCTCTCCCAGCGTGAGCGCGTGTGCGTTTGCCGCGGTAGGAAGGCACGATCAAAATCGTTGTAGCGGCTGACAGAACCGATGATCTTATCGGTTTCTATCTGACGAACACCGATGTAGTTCTGTCCGCGCATGGGCAGGTGCTTGAGCACCTCTTCATAAGGCAAAAGCTCATTATTGCTGTGGCTGAGCCAGCTAAAAATGGAACGCCAGAAACCTTTCTGGTAAGCATGGCTGAAATCATGTCGGGCAAGGCTGCCAAAGCTATTGTTATCAGGTCTGTTATCACTCATGGCTTTATCTCTTTTTTTGCCAGCTTCTTTTATGCGGGAGAGGGATGGAAAGCGTTTGGTAACCGTATACGTTTTGTACCGTGGTTGCGCCTACAATTGAGCGGGTGACGGTATCCTGTCGGTAGATATGAATATGCCCATGTAAAAAGTATGCAGGTTTAAAAACATCTATCAGCCAACGGAAGGCTTTGATTCCGCGATGAGGCAGATCTTTCTCATCGTGCACTTGCCACGGCGGCGCATGGGCGATGAAAACATCAAGGTAGCGGTCTAATTTCAATTTGTTGATCATCAAACGAGGCACCAAACTCAATACCATTTCCCAGTATTGTGACTGGGTGTATTGATAAGGTCCGTTGTTGTAGCGCAACGATCCTTCCAGACCGGCAATCAGTAAACCGCTGTCATCTTCAACACATCTGTTGTGCAGGTCCACTGACCCCCAGGGGTATTTTCGCTCTCCTGCAACACCAAACTCTTTGCGGCTGGCATGGTTGCCACGGACAAAATAGCAGGGCACATTGAGCATGGAAACCATGTACTCAATGTAAAAATAGGGCAGATCACCGCACGAAAGGATGAGGTCAACATCGTGAAACCGCTCAACAACCATCGGGCTGTAAAGCAGCGGAACCTCAATATCACTTACGGCGAGCAACTTCATGATGGTTTTGGCGGTTTATTCTACTGTGTACAAGGCGCTGACGATGGCGATAGCGTATTCTCTGGTATGGCTGATGGATATTGACCAAGACTTCCAGGCCAGATGATTAGCGGTTTCTAATGCTGCACCGCTCAGGATGAGGGTGGGCTTACCATTTTCGTCCAGTCGGGTTTCGATATCTTGCCAGCTGACCTTGCCGATACCACATCCCAATGCCTTTGCCGCAGCTTCTTTGGCGGCGAAGCGGGCAGCCAGGCTTTCATCGCGCCCCGCGCACTCGGTTATTTCTTCCGGTGTAAACACCCGATGTAAAAACCTGGAGCGAATTTCGTGTGTCAGTGAACGAAACCGTTCGATTTCCACCATATCGATACCGCTGGTAATCTCCATCATGCCGGTTGATTACCTTTTCTATTGGGTCCGGCGTAGGCGATGATCAGCTTATCGGGTTCAATGAATTTCTGGGCGGCTTCAAGCACATCTTCCGGCGTAATGGAGCGGATTAAACCGGGGTAGCGCTGCAAATAATCAAGCCCAAGGTCAAAGCGTTCCAAGTTGAGGATGGCATTTGCCACGCCGGAATTCGTTTCAAGCCCTAGTGGCAACCGACCGATGTAATAGCTCTGATTGTCGCTCAACTCTTCGGCGCTCACCGGCTCAGATGTGAACCTGCGCAGCTCGTCAATGATTAGCGAGACAGCTCGAGCCACATTCTCCGGGTTGATCCCGGCTGAAACCACCCACGACCCGTTTTCAAGCCAGGCATTCAGGCTGGTAGATGCATAATAAGCTAGCCCGGCTTTTTCGCGCACTGAATCACCTACGCGCCCCATAAGCCCGAATTGACCAAGGATGCTGTTACCGAGCGAAGCAGCCAGGTAGGCTGAGTCTTTTCTTTTTGGTCCAAGTGTGCCCATCACCAGGTCAGATTGGCTCTTGCCGGGAATAACCACCTGTTTCCAGATGGTTTGATCAGACGATGCAACAGGCGGCATTGGCGCGGGGTTGGCAACTGGCGGGTGTGTCCAATTGCCCAGAGATTTTTCTGCCAGCTCATACACTTGCGCGGCCGTAACCGCACCAACCACTGCAATGGTCATTCCGGCAGGGCCGTAAGTGCTCTGGTGAAAATCTACCAGATCTTGACGCGTGATGGCGTGAATAGTCTCAACCTCACCATCCTCCGGTCTGCCATATGGATGTTGCGGAAAGAGCAGCGAATCAAATGCGAGGGCAGCCATCTCGCTGGTATTTTGCGCGCGAATTGCCAAACCGGTGAGCAATTGATCGCGTAACCGCTGCACATGTTCTGAAGGGAAACTTGGTTCAGTGAGAGTCTCGGCGAGCGTTGCAAACAACATGGGCAAATCTTCTGCCAGCGCACGCCCGCTAAAGCTTGTGGTATGAACACTGGCGCCGAAGCCAAACGACGCTCCAGCAGATTCGAGCCGGTCATGCAGGCTTTGAAAATCACTGTGGGCGGTTCCGCGCATTAACCCCAAAGAAGTAAAGTAAGCCAACCCAAGTTTTTCCAAGGGGTCGCGTTCACTTCCAGTTTTCAAGAAGCCAGAAACAAACACAGATGAACTATTGAAGTTCTCATACGATAACAGCACAATCCCATTGGGCAGGATTTGGCGGGTAATATCTTCAGGGCCCGGAATGGTGTTCTTTGTATGTTTCAGTGAATTCATGCTTGTTCTCCATCCGGGCGGTAAATGCCCACCACACGCTGCTCAGGCATCATATTTTCACGGATGGTCTTTAATAAGACCTCGGGCGTTACTGCAGCAAGCCGATTGGTATATTCGGTGAACCATGAGTAATCAGCAAACATTTCGGAGTAGCCCAGCCAGAATGCCTGATTGGTTATGTTTTCGCTGCCGTAGGCGAAGAGCGCCCGTGCCTGTTTTGCTGCGCGGTCAATCTCCGTCTGTTTGACTGCCGATTGAAAAAAGGTGTCGAGCTCCTCATCTACCTCGTGCAGCACTTCTTCTGGAGTGCGCCTGGGATTGACGGTAATTGTGATGCTGTACAGATAAGGGTCGTACGTTGCTTGGAGAGAGCCATTAACGCTGATGGCGAATTCTCTTTCCACCAACCTTCGATAAAGCCGCGAGGTCTTGTTCGAAATCCCTCCGCCGCCGAACATATTCAGGCTCGATGGACCAGTCAGCAGGCTGTCGGCGATTGTAAACGAGAAAAAGTCATCCGCAGCAGCTTCTGGTGCACGCCACGCAATCACAAGATACGTGGTCTCTCCCGGTCCGTATACCTCGACCCTTTTTTCATTCTTCAATGGGGCTTCGCGCTGAAGATTAAGCTGCTTCACCTGGTTGCCCGGCAGCTTTTGGTAGGTTTGGTTGATTTTCTCGAGCATTTCAGTGCTATTGAAATCGCCAGCCAGCGCCAGCACCGCATTCCCCGGGCTGTAATAATCGCGGTAATGATTGTAGAGGTCGTCACGCGTGATTGATAACAGATCCGCTTTGGAACCGATAATTTCATTGCGGTAAGGATGCTGCTCAAATGCGGCGGTTTGAATTGCTTCATCCAGCAGGAAGAGAGGTTCGTTTTCACTGCCTTCCCTCTCAGAAATGATCACGGTTCTTTCTGAGTTCACTTCCTCTATATCGAAGAGACTGTTCACCATGCGGTCAGCCTCAAGCGCAATTGGCAAATCAACTTTACCTGCTGGAACAGTCTCAAAGAAGGTTGTCCAGTCGAGAAAGGTAAAGGCATTCCAGTAACCCCCGTCGCGTGAGATCGCCTTATCAAGGATCCCTGGCGGGAAGTTTGGCGTGCCTTTGAATAACATATGCTCCACCCAATGAGAAACACCCGTCAGACCGGGTTTCTCATAACGCGACCCTACTTGATACCAAAGCCAATGGCTGATGATTGGCGCGCTATGGATTTCTTTTAATACCACTTTCAACCCATTTTCAAGCTCAACTCTTGTAAGCAATTCTTCCATAGAACCTCTAAATGAATATAATTAAATAAATATAGCATAAGGATGTAATGCTTGGTAGGGAGCACAGAGAGATTGGTGAAGGTAACCAGTAATTAAATAAACTCAGCTATCCAATAGGAGCACTATGGACAATAAAATTAGAGTGGCTATCATTGGTGCTGGCCCGGCTGGTTTATATGCTGCGGCAAAACTGGCGGACGAGGGGTATTCAGTTGCCGTGTTCAATAAAGATATCAAACCTGGCGGGATGGCTGAGTATGGCATCTACCCAGAGAAGCATACGTTAAAAAATGGGCTGCGCAAACAATTTCAGCGAATCCTTTCATGCAACACCGTTTACTATTTTGGCAACATTCATGTTGGGCAGGATAGAGAAGTCTCCATCTCCTCATTGCTTGATTGGGGCTTCTCGGCCGTACTGATTTGCTGCGGCGCTCAAGGGACGAAATGGCTTGGGATACCGGGAGAAGACCTTGAAGGGGTAATCCACGCCAAAGACCTGGTGTTCCATTACAATCACCTGCCGCCCTACGGCAAGGCGCGCATGGAAATTGGCAAACAGGTGGTGATTGTAGGCGCAGGCAACGTAATGGCAGATGTGACGCGGTACTTGCTTACCCTTCCGCAGGTCGAAAAAATCCACATCTGCGTGCGCCGCGGTCCGGCTGAGGTCAAATTTACCCAAAAAGAACTGGAATACATCATTTCGGGTTACGACATCGAAGCCCTAAAACAGGAAATCACCCGTGTCACACCCATGATGGAAGCGCTCGGACAGTCACCAGAAAAGGAAGTTGAACAGTACCTCACGGCATTCGGAAAAACCGAAAAAACTGAGCGAAATCCGATTATCCATATGCATTTTCTTGTTTCTCCGATTGAAATGCAGGGAGACGAAAATGGACGGGTGAGACTTCTCAAGCTTGAAGAAAACACGTTGGTAAAAAAAGAACAAACCATTTCAGCACGCGGGTCAGGAACTTTCAGATTTATGGAAGCAGACACAGTTATCTTTGCCATTGGTGACAAAGTGGAAGAGGACCTGGGCGTTCCGGTGAAGTGGAATGATTACGCTCATTCTGAAAAACCTCATTACCCGATCTCTGATATTTCATATGAAATCGAAGACCCGCAAACAGGTGAACCCTCGAAAGGACTATTCGTCGCTGGTTGGTCGCGCGAAGCGAGCAGCGGTTTGGTTGGGAATGCAAAAAAAGATGGCGTGAACGCAGCCCAGGCAATTGCGCTCTACCTGGCTGGTGAACCGCCTGAAGGTGGGATAAGCATACCCGAATTGGAAAGAAAAATGGCAGGTCAGCATAACCCGGTTGTTCGCAACACAGATTTAGAACGATTGTTGGAGATAGAACAACAACGTACGCAAGAGAACCCGCTTGCGAATGGCAAGTTCTTAACCAATGAAGAAATGCTGCAGGTGATGGGGTTATTGTAGCTTTTGATGACTCTTTTTCAATTGAGGAAAAGAGATGATAAAACCGATGGCAATCATCGCCAAACCAATTTCCATTCCACGCGCCTGCCAAACACCAAAGTAAGGTACACCCGGCAGGGGATGCGTTCCGACGCCAAAGACGTCGGAAAGGCCAGAAAAGACAACTACCACGAACCCTGTGCTTACCAGGCGCATTCCAATATCAGCGAGGATGCTGAGTTTTTGGCGGCACCAAAGTGAACGGACGGCAAAAGACCCGCCAATACAAACAATAGCGATACCCACCAGCATGACCGCAATTTGGATGAACCCCACAACAGGGCTGCGGTCTAACCCAAGCAAGCCGGGGCGCGCGCCGATGATGAAAACGACGTACCCGGCTAAAGAAAACAACAATCCAACACGGACTCTACCAACCGGTAACGGGTAGTCGGCGCAATCATTATTCTCTTGTTGGCTGTTGTTTTGATTCAAGACTGTCTCTGTCATGAGAATGGTCAAGACTCCACATATGGCTAAGCGATGGTAAGGTTATTTGTTTAGTATAACCCGAGATTTTTAAAAAATGTAAATTTAGTGTGAATAAATAAAAAACGCGCCCATTGCAGGCGCGTTCTATCATGATCGAGATTAAGCTTCAGGCTTGGGATTCCCTTATTCTGTAACTTCCTCTGCATCGGCTGAAAGCGGTGTGTCTTCGCTCTTAACCTCTTCTGGCTGGGTGTCTGCGGTAGGCTTGTCTTCCACCGGAGTGCTTTCAGGGATTAAATCAGTCACGTCATCTGTGATGATATCTTCAAGAGCCTGCCAGTCCATGTCGGCGTATGCCATGGAATCAACACGCCGCAGACTCAGACCAATGCGATGGGCGTTGGTATCTACTTTGATGATTCTCAACGTGCAGGTTTCGCCTTCTTTCAGCGCTTCTTTGGGATGCTCAATACGTTTTTCGCTGATTTCTGAAACATGAATCAACCCTTCGATGTCGTCCTGAAGCTTGGCAAAAGCGCCGAATTTGGTTAAGCGGGTGATGGTGCCCTCAACCAACTGCCCGACTTTGAACTGGGCGGCTTTTTCATCCCATGGGTCAGACTGAAGCTGGCGAATGGATAGCCCAATGCGTTTCTTTTCATGGTCAATATTGATGACTTTAACTTTTACTTCCTGACCGACGCTGAGAATTTCTTTGGGGTGCTGAACACGATCCCAAGAGAGCTCAGACATGTGTACCAAACCATCGGCGCCATTGACGTTAACGAACACGCCAAAATCTGCCAGGCTGGTGATGCGACCGGTATAAACAGCGCCTTCTTTGAGTTCTTCCAGGATCCGTTCTTTAATAGATTCGCGGGTTTCAGTGCTTGCCTGTCGTTCTGAAAGAATCAGGCGGCGGCGCTCGCGGTCAACTTCGATTACACAAACATCAATTTGGTCGCCGATCATCTTACCCCAACGTTGTTCGGGGGTATCGCCACTGACACTGGCGCGGCGGGTGAGGCTGATCTGCGATGCGGGAACGAAGCCACGTAAACCGCCGATAGGAACGATCAAACCGCCTTTGTTATAACCAATGACGCTGCTGTGGCTTGAGGCTTTGCTCGCAAGTAAAGTTTCGGCTGTTTTCCAGTCTTCTTCTTCTCGAGCGCGCGTATAAGAAAGGACCAGGTTGCCATTTTGATCTTCTGGATTGACAACAAACACAGAAATTTCATCACCAAGGTTGAGGCTGTTAAGTTCATCGCTGGGGATCAGCTCATACTCTTTACCAGTGATGATGCCTTCCGATTTGGTGCCGACGCTGACGAGAATCTGCCCTGGAGTGATGCTGGCGATGACACCTTTGCGAATCTCACCCTGGGTCGGGAACTCAATTCCCAGACCTTCTTTTTCCAACAAAGAAGCCATGTTGTTCTCGTTATTTGTTTCTGTTCCGTTCTGATTGACATTCTGGTCCATATGATTTGTATACTCCGACAGTTTAGATTAGCCCTATTGAGGTTCATGCGGAATGCAATGAAATTTCCCCAGAGCTACAACGATTAATTATTATACATCATTTGGTTCTGATTAACTCACCGAATCAAATGATTATTTTGAGTTTTATGCCTGATTTCAGTAATTAATGCCGTTTACGCTTCTTCTTCTGCTTCTGAGTCTCCTCAACCTGCGATTCTTGAGGCGCTGCTGCTGCTTGAACGGCATTGCGATCGGTGGTTTGCGAGCCCACGCGGCGTGGTTGGTAGAGGAACATCTTGGAAATGACACCGGCGCGAATGTCACTGAGCAAGTTTTTGAACAGCTCTGATGCCTGTCCTTTGTACTGCACCAATGGGTCTCTTTGAGCAAATGCTTCCAATCCTACAGAAACTCGCAACGCGTCCACCCGGGTCAGATAATCCACCCACAATTCAGAAATTACCGTTAACAGGATATGCCGATAAATTTGATTTTGTACCCGACTGCCCAATTGCTCTGCAATCGTCACTTGCGCCTCTTCCGGTATAGAGTCGGGGGGCGTGTCAACCAGTTCGGAAAAAGCTTCTTCGCCAATCACTTGCGAAATCGAACGCTGAACCACAGGGTCAAGGCTGCGGGCTGTGGTTCCTGAAAGCCTGAAACGTTCAAACTCGATTTTTCCCCAGACAGATTCCAGTTTACCCATAGTCAATTCGAGGTGCTCAAGGATTTCACCAGTGATTTCGGCAGTGGGGCGGTCTTGGAGTAACCTAGCGGCGAGATAGATAAAATTAAACAACATCACTCTGCGCATCACCCGCTGATGGGTGCGAGAATCGATTGCCATCCGCTCGCCGACGCTCATATTCAACAACAGATCAATTACCCGGTTTTCTTCGAGTGAGTTTCTGGCGCTGCGGTTCAATGCGGCATCAAGAGCCTGCACCACCTGACCCTGTGCTGAGAGCAGTGCGGAGGCGCGGTTATTCAGCCTGCTTTCCAAAGCCGAGATAATTCTGGCAGCGGCTTCAGGCCAATCCAGGTCAACCAACTCGGCAGTTTTTATCTCAAGGCTGTCTTCAAGGCGGCGTTCCAATACACTGACAGTTCGGCTGATTGCTGTATGGTTTAGCGTTCGCTTCACCTGAATGGCAATCCGTTCTTTTACATCACCATCCGCATCACGCAGTGACCTCATCTCATCTGAAGAGAGTCGCAAGGGGGTGCGGGTCAGATTCATCAGTTCTTCAAGCATCTCTTGCGGGCGGCGGGGCAATTCTCCGTTATCATCGCCGCCATCCTGCAGCCCATCGAAAAAGATGTCAATAGCATCCAGACGCTCCGCTTGAAGCTGGTCGACAGTTTCTTCGGTTTTCTCCAATAGCGCATCGGCTGCGTTGAGGAGATGCTCTGTTTCCGCCTCCAATGATTTCTCGGCGATTTCGAGCAGGATCATCTTCAGGTTGGCGTCATCAGCTTTGCCATCCATTCGTTCCAGAACTTCATCGAGCATTAACTGAATTGTGTATGAAGGAGCTCTGATACCTTCAGCTTCATAAGTCATCGAGGGCTGCACTTCTTCAAGGTAGCTCAACAGTTTCCATGGACCGCCTTCATCTTTTAATGCGGCGGGAATGCGTTCATTAAGCTCAGTGCGCAGAATGTCAATCACGTCGCTGTGCAGGTCTTCTTTTTCGAAGGTGCGGTTGCGTTCTGCATAAATTCGTTTGCGTTGAGCGTTGAGCACATCATCGTATTCCAGCAGGTGTTTACGAACATCAAAGTTGTTGCCTTCAACACGCTCTTGGGCTTGCTCAACCATACGGCCTAATAAACCGCTCTCGATTGGCAGGCTGGGGTCAACTCGCAACCTTGTCATCATGCCTTCCATTTGAGCGCCGCCAAAAAGGCGCATCAATTCATCTTCCAGCGAGAGGAAGAAGCGAGAAGAACCAGGGTCACCCTGACGTGCAGCACGCCCGCGCAGTTGGTTGTCAATTCGGCGCGCTTCGTGTCTTTCAGAACCCACCACGTGCAGCCCGCCCAAAGTGCGCACCCGTCTCATATCTTCAAGATAATCGATGAAAGTGGTTACCGATTCTTCATAAATTCCAAAATCATCAGAATTCAACTTCTCGAGTTCGCGGCGGCGGGTTTCATTGTTCATATCATAAGGGTCGGGCACATTAGCTTTTTCGAGCACGCGGATCACATCCGCCAGCACCTCTTCATTAAGCTCTCCGCCCAGTTTTATATCTACACCACGCCCTGCCATATTGGTCGCAATCGTTACCGCGCCGAATGCGCCAGCTTTGGCAATGATTTGCGATTCTTCATCATGCTTGCGCGCGTTGAGCACCTTGTGCGGAATGCCGCCCTTGATGACGTTAAGCAGCCGTTCGCCATCAGCAGGCTGCAGCTCAAGGATCCTGAGCAGACGGATGAGCAAATCATCATCTTCAGGGTTGATGGAAGGCAAATCAGCCTGCCGCGCCACAGGGCGCATTTCAGCGACATTCAGCTCACTCAATGGACGATTGAGGAACTGCAGCTCGGCAATTTCAAGTTCGGTCGATTTGTTGAATTTCTCAACCCAAGCGTCGCGGATGATCAGTGTTTGTGCCAGACGGCGAATCGCTTCTGCGCCGAGCCGCTGCGAAAGCCGTTCAGAATGTTCAACGGATGTGGTACCAACCAGTAGAGGGCGACCAAGAATGTAATAATGCATGATCTCGGCAATGATCGCGCGCAGCTTCCCTTCTTCTGTACGATAGACCATGTCGGGGAAATCTTGCCGCCGCCAGAAAATGGGAGCCTTCTCAGAATCGTCTTTACGGGCATAATACTTTACAGCGTAGTTATGGTCATCTTTGGTTTCCACAATGGAGAGCGGCGAGTCATTTTTTGCTGCCACATATTCCAGGTTCATCGGAATCGGCAGTACATCGAGTTTGTAGATTTTGGAAAATTCTTCCGCTTCGGTTTCTGCGGTACCGGTCATACCACCCAGTTTTTCGTACATGCGGAAATAGTTTTGGATGGTCACGGTGGCATAGGTGGCGTTTTCCGGCTCTACCTTAACACCCTCTTTTGCCTCAACAGCCTGGTGCAGCCCTTCAGACCAGCGCCTGCCGGGCATCAGCCGGCCGGTAAATTCATCAACAATAACCACCTTACCGCCCTGAACGATGTACTCTTTATTGCGCCTGAAAAGGTGTTGTGCCTTTAACGCTTGTTCCAGGTAGCCTAACAGTCGCGCCTGTTCGGGGGTAATATCTTCAGGACGATCGGGGTTGCGCAGCGGTTCGTTGAGTATTTCTTCAACATGAGCTTCACCAATTTCAGTCAGTGTAACTTGATGGTCTTTTTCACTGACCTCATAATCTTCAGGGTTTAGCGCGCGGACGACCTGCGCCATTTTGATATAGCCTTCTGTATCATCAGATGCCGGACCGGAAATAATCAATGGCGTGCGCGCCTCATCAATGAGGATATTGTCGACTTCGTCGACAATCGCGAAGTAATGGCCGCGCTGCACCCGCTCTTCCAGCGTCATCGTCAGGTTGTCTCGCAGATAATCAAAACCAAATTCGCTGTTCGTGCCGTAGACGATATCGGCTTTATAGGCTTCTCCGCGGTCTACAAGCGCAAGCATGTCAAGATCTTCGCGGGCGTTGGGTTTTTCAAGATCAATGACAAAGGCTTTGCGACCGTTCTCTGTACGGGCTGCCATTTGCAGCACCCCCACTTTAAGACCGAGCAATTGGTAAATCGGCGCCATCCAGCGGGCATCACGCCGCGCCAGGTAATCGTTTACGGTCACCAGGTGAACCCCTCTGCCGGTGATTGCATTTAGGTAAAGCGGCAGGGTGGCCACCAGCGTCTTCCCTTCACCAGTGCGCATTTCGGCAATTTTTCCATGATGCAGCGTCATACCGCCAATCATCTGGATGTCATAATGGCGCAGCCCCAATGTACGCTTGCTGGCTTCGCGTACCACAGCGAAGGCTTCTGGTAGAAGTTCATCGAGTGTTTCACCTTCAGCCAAACGCTGACGAAAGTCAACGGTTTTTTGCGACAGTTCATCATTACTCAGATTTTCAAGCGCAGCTTCAAAATGATTAATCTCATCTACAATGTGAGCAAGTTTTTCGATTTCGCGTTTGTGTGGGTCTCCCCCAAAAACGCGGGCTATTTTTGTTAAGACCATTTTCACCTCATATGTTCAGGGAGAAATTATAGCATAGGGAGTTTTCGCGGCAGGTAGTAACTTTATGGTGTTTCAGGCGTGTACAGGGTTTACTTTTTGGGCTTGAATACTCATCTGAATGGATGAATAATGGCTGCTCTTATAACTGTTTTTTCGCAAATACAGAATCTCTGAATCAGCCACAGCCAGTGCGATAACAGTGGTGAAGGTCTGCTCGCGAACCAGACCTCACCACTGTTGATGAAGATGGGAACCCTTTTCAGGATTCCCGCCGTTTCTTACAGCCGCGGGTTTAAATATGGATGGCTTTACCCTGAACCAGTTCGGCAACTTCCATCAATACTTCGCTCAGGGTTGGGTGGGCGTGAATATTGTGAGCAATCTCCGCGACGGTGAGTTCGTTTGCCTGCGCCAGCGTTAGCTCGGGCAAGAGCTCTGTAACTTCTGGGCCGATCATGTGCGCGCCGAGGATCTCGCCGGTTTGCTCGTCGCAGATCAGTTTAACAAAGCCGCCATAATCTCCGAGCCCCAGCGCCTTGCCATTGGGCTGAAATGGGAATTTTCCCACCTTGACCGGCGCTCCAAGTTCACGCGCCTGAGTTTCAGTATAGCCAAAGGAAGCGATTTGCGGATCAGAATATGTAGCGCGCGGCACCATGGTGTAATTAATGGGCTGTACACTCTGTCCAGCGATTGCTTCAGCACAACGGATGCCCTGGGCTGAGGCTACATGCGCTAACAGTAGTTTGCCCGTCACATCACCAATTGCCCAAATACCAGAAATGCTGGTAGCGAGACGCTCATTCACCTTGATGTGTTTGCGATCGGTGAGTTCTACGCCAATCTCTTCCAAACCGAGGTTCAGGCTATTGGGCCGAAAACCAATCGCCATCAGCGCTTGCTCGGCTTCGATCACACTTTCGCCTGCACTGTTGCTCAGTTTCACACGTACACCAGTATCAGTTGTTTCAACAGCCAATACTTTCGTTTCGGTCAGGCAGGTGATGCCGTGCTTGCTGAAGGCTTTGAGCAGCTCTTCACTGACCTCTTCATCCTCCAGAGGGGCGATGCGCGGCAGCATTTCAACCAGCGTCACCTTACTGCCATAATGGCTCCATACAGATGAAAACTCGAGCCCAATCGCGCCGGCGCCGATGATCACCACCGATGCGGGCAGCTTTTCCTGCAGAATCGCCTCACGATAGGTGAGCACCTTCGCGCCATCTACATTGACCCCCGGAATGGAAAAAGGTGTGCTGCCCGTGGCAATGATAAAGTCGGTGGCAGCAAACTCCTGAATTTGACCATCAGCCCCTGTAACA
>JAGOVY010000033.1 GCA_018060515.1 Anaerolineaceae bacterium
GCGCAGCGGCGGTTGCCAAAAACTGTGTAGGCATCTTGCAGAAATGCCAGCAATCGATATGGACTTTCATAGAAGATTAAGGTGTGCGGACTATCGCGGTCTACTTCCAGCCAGCGCTGCCGGGCAGCGCTTTTACGTGGGGGGAAGCCGCGAAAAGTGAAGCTGTGCACCGGTAAGCCAGAGAGCACCAGCGCCATTATCAGCGCTGTTGGACCAGGAATGGCGGTGAGCGGAATATTCTTTTCAAGTACGCTGCGCACCAATGTAAAGCCAGGGTCAGAAATTGAAGGCGTGCCAGCATCCGTGACCAACGCCACTACCTTGCCCAATTCGAGAAACTCCAATACCTTGGGCAAGGCACGCGATTCGTTGTCCTCTCTGAATGAGATTTGCGGTTTCTTAATCTCAAAGTGATTCAGCAAAAAACCGGTTTTGCGTGTATCTTCGCTCACCACCACATCAGCTGACTCAAGCGCTGCCAAAGCGCGCTGCGAAATATCACCCAGGTTCCCGATCGGCGTAGACACAATCAAAAGCATACTCAAATCCTCCAGTGGCAGTATATCACGCCCGCCTGAACCAATGTGAAAATTCTGCCTCAATACTCCTGTTTATTACGGGTATAATTTCAGTTGGAGCAACTTATGACCAATAACCCTACCCGTGATCGTATCAAACTGGATGAGAACACTCCCCGGCCGCGCCGCCGCCCAGAATGGATTCGTGTGACTGCCCCAACCGGCGAGACTTACGAGCATCTGCAAAAGCTCATGCGCCGTACCGAACTGCATACAGTTTGTGAGGAAGCCGCGTGCCCCAATATGGGTGAGTGCTGGGGTTCCGGCACCGCTACGTTCCTCATGCTCGGAGATGTCTGCACACGTGCCTGCCGCTTCTGCGATATTAAGCATGGCCGCCCCGCCCCATTGGATTGGGACGAACCTGAACGTGTGGCACAGGCGGTAAAAGCCATGGAACTTAAACACGCCGTGATCACTTCCGTCAACCGTGATGAGCGTGAAGACGGTGGCGCTCCGCTCTTCGCCGCGGTCATACGCCACATTCATGAACTGCTGGACGATTGTTCGGTCGAGGTGCTGATTCCCGATTTCAAAGCCAGCCTGCCAGCGCTGAAGATGGTCATGGATGCCCGCCCGGAAATCCTCAATCACAATGTTGAGACTGTGCCATCCTTGTTTAAAACCGTACAGCCTCAATCACGCTACGATTGGACAGAAGCCGTATTGCGAAACGCCAAATCACTCAATCCGCAGATTCTGACCAAATCAGGTGTGATGGTGGGTTTAGGTGAAGAATTTGAAGAAGTGCAGGCGGTGATGCGCGATTTACGCGCCTGGGGCGTCGATATCCTCACCATTGGGCAATACTTACAACCCAGCCGCAATCATTTGCCGATTGAACGATACTACACGCTGGAAGAATTTGCCGCACTCAAAGAATACGGGCTTGCCATCGGTTTCAGATGGGTGGAAAGCGCGCCATTGGTGCGCTCCTCATACCATGCTGCCGAACAAGTGCGCGCGTTAAACCCAGATTTCAATCGCCAGCCATAACGCTGATGGCTTTTTCATGAATGAAAATAGCGAGGAATAACCTCGCTGTTTTTCTATGCGCTGTTCCACTAAAGTGAGTTTGAATAATCTTTCAGGTTATTCATGTTTTAGATGAGGACATTAAGAATCAATATTACTGTAACTTGAAAGAGCCTTGTGAAGAATCATTTTATTAGCTATAAGAAATAAATCTATTGACTTTTTATTGTCTATATGCTAATATATTATCAAATGAGTTACGATATCGTCTACACTAAACAGGCGGTAAAAGCATTAAAAGGAATGCCGAAACAAACAGCAATGGCAATCCGACAGAAACTTGAACAAATAGCAGAAGCCCCTTTCGCCGCACACAATAATGTGAAAAAATTACAAGGACGAGATGGTTTTCGTTTGAGGCAAGGTGATTGGAGAGTAATCTATGATGTTCAACAAGAAATACTTGTTGTTTTGATTTTGGAAATTGCTTTACGAAAAGAGGTCTATCGATGAACGTACAGATTATCGGTCAAAATGAGAAACCCGAATATGCTGTTTTACCCTACTCTGACTATCTTTTATTGGTGGAAAAAGCGGAGATGCTGGAAGACGTTCACAGTTACGATGAAGCAAAAAACTCAATCGCAAGGGGTAATGAAGAATTAATTCCTGCATCCATTGTAAATGCGCTTGTCGATGGTGAAAATCCCATCAAGGTCTGGCGAGAGTATCGGGGATTTACCCAACAGAAAGTTGCCGAAGAAATAGGCATCAGTATTCCCTTTGTTTCACAACTCGAAACAAATAAGCGTAAAGCCTCTATTGATGTAATCAAAAAAATCGCATCATTTCTCAATGTTGATATTGATGATTTAGTTTAAAACAGAAATGCTTCATTGCGAGGCAATTTTTTGCAGATTAACATGTTTTAAAGGAATAGAGCGTTTTTCTAAAGCTTAAGAACCGCTTTAACTGCAAGGTTAAATAGCTGCCGGCGTACATCGGACTTGTCACGCCACGCACGTAAATCCCAGCCATCCTCATGCACCAAATCTCCACCGTAAACAATCTGCCCCAGCTTGACCTCGCGGAATTGCGCCACGGCAAAAAAAGCCGCCGCTTCCATCTCCACCACGTCACAGCCTTCTGCCAGTCTTGTTTTCCGTTTGCCAGGGGTCTCACGGTAGAATGCGTCGGTTGTCCATGTTTTGCCCAATCGGTAATCAATTCGTTCTTCCAGACAAGCCTCTTTAAGCGCGGTGATTGCAAGCGGATGGGGCTGAACTTCGCGCGCTGGAGGGAGGTAGTGGTAGGATGTACCTTCATCCCGAACGGCTGAGGTGAGGATCACCGGGTGCCCCGCATCAATTGTGGCATCGAGCACACCACAGCCTCCGCAAACCATAAACATGGTTACACCTACTGCAATGAGCTCCTCCAGATAGCCCGCTGCCAGCGGAGCGCCTAAGCCAGGGTGAAAGACGGTGAGAGCATCTGCGCCAATTTGATAGCGATAAACCGGGTTTTTACCCATCTCCGAACCGAGATCGCCCAAATGGGTAAGAACTCCTTCTCGTTTAAGCTCTTCAAAGACATCCAAAAAGAAACAAAGCACACCACGCGCCGGAATCGGTGTTCCAGCGCCGATCCTGAACGGATCTGGCATGGTAATAGATGTTCGGTCTTTATCGAATTCCATGATCGGATAACTATTAGTCATCTGTCGGCCTGTTCTCTCATGATTTTCCGAACATCTTTTCAAATTCCCTCAGCGCGTCCTTGCCAATCCAGCGGACTGAGGGTTCTTGTCGCTCAGCCAACCTGTGTGCACAAGCTACCGCAGCTTCGCGCATTCCGGCTCGGCGCTTGCCGATGTTGCGCAGCGCCCAATTGACTGCCTTCTTTACGAAGTTGCGTTGGTCATAGGCGTATGCTTCAATGAGAGCCAGATAACCTTCCAATACCTGGTCAGGAAAATGCTCTCCGTGCCAGGCTATGGCTGCCATGCTGGCAAAGGCGGCGCGGCGTACGAACTCTTCTTCCCGGTTCGCCCATTCAGGGATTAATGAATGGATCTCATCAGCCCAGATGAAAAGATTGTCGGTAGCCTGATCGCAAATATCCCAAGAATCAAAATCCTCTGTCCAGTGGTTCATTTGCACGCGCGTAACCATTGCCGGCTCATCCACCATCGTCGCCAACAGGCGCGCATCATGCACCCCAGTCGCCCATAACTTGGCTGCCAATTCATGATCGCTGATACCGCGTGCCATTTTACGCAGTTCATATACAGAAACACCCAGCATGCTATTACCCTGAATACCAAAACGCTTTTGCCCGGCTACATTTACCGGGTTCTCAAGTGCGAAGAGCTTAGCCATTAGTTCATCGAAATTGCCGGTTTTATTCATGATTGATCCACTCAATACCCAGCTCGCCTTGAAAGCGCTCGTGCATGACTGATAACGCCTGCGGGTTATTGTCCACTAAAATAAACGAACGCTCCAACTCCAAACAGACGGCGCCGGTAGTGCCGCTGCCTGCGAAGAAGTCCATTACGGTGTCGCTGGGGTTTGATGAAGCGCTGATGATGCGCCGCAGCAAACTCAACGGTTTCTGCGTGGGGTAACCTGTCCGTTCAGGTCCGTTCGTAGGCACAATGGTCAGCCACCAGGTATCCGTCGGGGTCTTCCCGCGCGCGGCTTTTTCTGGCCCCACCAAGCCAGGCGCCATATAAGGAATGCGCTCAATCTCATCATAATTAAAGGTGTATTGGTTCGGATTCACCGCATACCAGAGGATATTATCGTGTTTCGCCGGCCATTTTCGGTGCGTTCGCGCACCATAATCGTAAGCCCAGATAATTTCGTTTAAGAAACTCTCGCGTCCGAAAATACCATCTAAAAGCAGCTTGCAATAGTGCACCTCACGGTAATCAATATGGAAGTAAAGACTGCCGCGCGGGGTAAGCACGCGCCGCGCTTCGATTAAGCGAGGTTCGATAAAAGACAGGAAATCATCGAAATAATCTTCATACCGCAACGATCCGAGTTCTACGGTTTCATAACGCTTCCCTAAAAACCCAACACGGCTGCCGGTTTCAGAATGCGTGGTACGCAGGCGCGTATGTACCTGCGCCTTACCGGTATTGAAAGGCGGGTCAATATAGATTAAATCCACCGATGCATCCGGCAGACTGCGCAGCACGGCAAGGTTGTCACCAAAATAAATCTGATTACCCATACACTCACTCACCAATGATCTTAATCAGGATGCGTTTCGGCCGCCGCCCGTCAAATTCACCGTAGAAAATCTGCTCCCAGGTGCCAAAGTCGAGGCGACCGTTCGTCACCGCAACCACAACCTCACGTCCCATCAATTGACGTTTGATATGCGCATCTGCGTTGTCTTCGCCGGTATCGTTGTGGCGATACTGACTCACCGGTGCGTGCGGCGCCATGCTCTCCAACCAGGTATCGTAATCGTGGTGCAGGCCGGGTTCATCGTCATTAATGAAAACCGAAGCCGTGATGTGCATCGGGTTGACCAGGACCAACCCTTCTTTTATGCCGCTAGCGCGCAGGCAGGCCTGCACCTGAGGCGTGATATTAACAAATGCCCGCCGTGACGGAACCGTCAGCGTAATCTCTTCGCGATAGCTCTTCATCTCACTTCCTCTCCCTTTGATTTTAGTCGAAAATCTCACGCGTGAAATATTCAAGATTGGCACATTAAAAACGCGGAGCACCGCACAGATGCCCCGCGTTACACTTCTCATTCACAGCACTTAGCGTGTGGGGTTCTCCCAGTATTTCATCTCGTCAAATTTCACCACATAGCGTGAGCTGGTGACGGAACGAACGAAGGTACCGAAAAATCCAGCCGTGAAAGTTGAGTCGGATACTTCGCCTTGCGGTACCCCATTTATATAGAGCTTCAGCGTATTGCCAACCGTCATCACCCCAAGGCGGTTCACCTGGTTTGCGCCAGTGTTAATATCTTCAGAGGCTTTCCAATTAATCAAAATTTCCGCCTTGCCATTCGGCTTGGCTTTTCCATCCCATTCCCACAGCCTCAGGTAGCCATCACAGGTAACCTCGTACAGGTAGCCCTGGTTGGGCTCTTTGAACACCGGCACACGGAAAATAATGCCGTAGGCATCTTTACTCTGGCAGGCGCCGGAGTTGACCGTCAGTTCGATGTAGGCGTTGGTTTGCTGCGGCAGTAAAGGCAGCCGCCAGCCCGCTTTTGAGGATAAGCCGGTCATTTGCAAATAACCGTCTTTAAAATCAATCTTGACGAAGTCATCCGAATCCGTGGGCCAAGTCCATTGTTTGTAGCTGTCAAACGGGTCAGTTCCTGTAGGGGTTCCCAGCCCGCGCACGGGGTCAGTGTCGGGCAGCACCGGGGTGGGCATTGCCGTTTCGGTTGGCGTTGTTTCAGCCTCGGGCGTGGCACCTTCTGGCTCAGCTGTTGCGGTAGGCGCTTGCTCTTGCGGTGTTTCACTCGTCGGTGCAGCGGTGAGTTCAGCAGTCGGCTCCTGCGGTGCCTGGGTGGCAGAGATCGCGGTAGCAGTGGGCTGAGTTTCAATGGCGCTTGTGGGTGTGGTCATCGTTGAGAGCAACTCCGCTACCCGTGTTGCCATTGCCGCGTCATCCGCATCTTCATTTCCAGGCTTAATCGGGAAGTTTCCACACGCGCTCAACGCCAGGTTGAGAATAATTAAAATAGGGATGAGTTTTTTCATTTCTTCTCCTTCTTCAACCGCTGGCGAGGAAGCCCTCAGCCAGCCTTGTAGCCGATTTTTCTTAACAAATCAATCCGCCAACGCACGTCTGATTCTGATTCGTGCCCTTTTGGGGCTTCTCCATCCACCACACCCATGATGCCACGTCCATGACCAGTGTTACAAATGATGACTTCCGTGGGGTTGGCAGTTGCACAGAAAACGCTGCAAACCTCCGGAATATTCTTAATCGTGTTGAGCACATTAATCGGGTAGTAACCAGCGCCAAGGAAGAGAATGAAGCTATGCCCCGCTCCAATCATCAGCGCGTTTTCTCGTGCCAGTGTGGTAAGTTCATCATCTGTGCCGCTGGAGCGAATCAGACACGCCCCGGATGCCTCGCAGAAAGCCAGCCCGAACTTAATGCCGGGCACGGCCGCCACCAGCGCTTCGTGTATGTCTTCAACGGTCTTGATAAAATGCGACTGTCCAAGAATGAAATTGATTTCTTCAGGTTTCTTGATGGCTACATTTTCGAATTCCATATAAACCTCTATATTAAACATTGCAGGTAATAAAACCAGAGATCAATCAGCAACAGCAAAGGCTGTGATGCACTTTGAATATTGCAAGCTTCGTGCCACATCCCGTCGCCCTCCGGCGCTGCACCTGCGGTAAAATAGAAGTGCACACTGAAAGGACTCCGCCATTGTTTGAAATTACATTCCTCGGTACTTCCGCTTCCGCCCCCTCACCGCGCCGTGGCTTACCCTCATACCTGGTTCAACACGATGAATACCGCTTCCTGGTAGATTGCGGAGAAGGCACCCAGAGGCAAATTCTCCAATCAGGTGTTGGTTTCAAACGCCTGAATCGCATCCTCATCACTCACAGTCACCTCGATCACATTCTGGGTCTTGGCGGTCTGATCTCCACCTTCATGCGTTGGGAAAGTATCGATCACCTCGAGATTTATGGCGGCGCCAATGCACTCGAGCGGATACGCGATTTGATTTTCGGCGTGGTCCTGCGCGGCGCCAAACCACCCATGCCGGTGGAGTTGATCCCCGTGAGCCCTGGCGTTATCTTTGAGGAAGCCGGTTTCACCCTCAGCGCCTTCCCGGTGATGCACCGCGGACCTGATAACTTCGGTTATCTATTTGAAGAAAAAGGGCGCCAACCCTTTTTGGCAGAAACCGCTGATGCCCTCGGCATTCCTGCCGGACCACTGCGTGGAAAATTGGTAAAAGGCGAAAGCATCACATTGGAGGATGGACGCATCATCACCCCTGAGATGGTTACCGGAGCTTTTAAACCCGGTACGCGCTTCGCCGCCATAGGTGATATAGGTGAGACCGAAAGCCTGGTGGAACTGCTGCGTGGCGTTGAGGGGATGGTCATCGAAGCCACCTACCTGCAAGAAGAAGCTGACATGGCGCGCCAGTATGGCCATTTAACTGCGCGGCAGGCTGCTGAATTTGCGCTGCGCATCGGCGCAGGCAAGCTCATCCTCACCCATCTCAGCCGGCGCTACCGCGATAAAGACGTACTCGCCGAAGCTCAAGCGCTGTTTGGAAACACCTCAGTCGCGCGCGATTTTGACACGTTTACCATAAAATAACGCGGCAAGCTTGCAGATGGTGCTCATTGTTTGCATTTTTGTATACTTCGCGTGAAATATGTGGTATCTTATTATCAGTGAAGGATATGTAAGCCTTCAAATGTTGATTGAGTTATCATTTTTGTTAACTTGATCCGACCTATTGGTTTGTAATCAAGAGAGAGGGGAATTACTGGTAATCTGACCAGTCAAGTGATGTCAAACGCCAAACATCTTTCACAGAAGCTATTAGCCTGCCCTCATTTGGGCATGCTCGATGATACCACCACCACAACCACCTTCCCCTCTGAGTTCAATCACTGCCTGCACTGTAAAATCGCCTCCATTCCCTCAAACCGGCAGCAATCTGAGTTCTGTCTCACGCCAGATTTTGCAGACTGTGAGATCCACAAGCAAAGTGCACCAAATAGGCTGCCCCCCCAAATGCGCTGGCAGCATGAGCCGACGGCTTTCATGCCGATTTTCATCAAAACGGGGTTGGCAGTGTTTTTCGCAGGAATTCTGGCAGTTTTCTTTATCCTTGGCACGCCTGCACGCATCTCTCAGTTTATTCAGGCATTTAATGCCGGGGCATCACACCCTGGCACGCAACCGGCTGTGTTCAGTACCCGCACACCCACCTCTGACTTGCGCACTCCATACCAGTCTGCCACATCGGTTTTCGATCAAATCACGATTTTTACTTCAATACCCATCAACCAGATCGTGCAATTAACGGTTATAGATCTGGAAAAAGGCGCTTATTGTCGGAGTGGACCGGATACTTCATTTGATATGGTTTCTGTACTTTATTCAGGCGATACACTGCAGGCGCTGGCCAGAGACAGCGCTGATAGATATTTTCTTGTACGCGTCAACAGACAATATATCAGCGACTGCTGGGTTGCCCAGTCCTACGTGAGGGTGTTGGGCGACCGCGATTCGTTACCTCAATACACTCCGAACCCCACGCCAAGGCCTACACGCACGCCAATGCCACAAACTCCAACGCAGAAAAATCAAACGCCGCCCATCTCCGCTTCATTCACTCCAACAAGAACACCCACCGCAATCCCAACGATCACGTCCACAAAAACCACGCAGCCAAGCGACACTCCCACTAACATACCGCCCACCGACCCTCCGCCTACTGACCCACCGCCTACTGAGCCGCCAGAACCTACAGTGGAACCAACTGATGAACCTTAGGATGGATCACACACAATCGCATTGCAAACCAAGGTCGTAGGTTTTTTCAATCCAAATTCCTGATCTTGCCTACCTCAAACTATGCCATAAGTCATTTGACACACCTTCGGCGTCGTGATACACTTTTTTCAATTGAATAGCCCTAAAACGGCACTTCTATCCAGAGAGGCGGAGGGACCGGCCCGATGAAGCCTCGGCAACCAGGAGCAGTAATTTGCGACATGGTGCCAATTCCGGCAGGACAGGGATCTGGAAGATAGAGGGCAGCCGGCGACACCCATGTTGCCCCTCGAGTTTACCGGTTCGGGGCAACATTTTATTAAAGGAGAAACCCACAAAATGTCAGCCAGTTCTTTCATGCAAAACCCAAGTTTTAAATTTACATCAGAGTCGGTCACCGAAGGTCACCCCGATAAGTTGTGCGACTTGGTTTCGGATGCCGTACTCGACGCCTGCCTTGAGCAGGACCCACGTTCTCGTGTGGCATGCGAAACAGCCGCCAAAACCGGTTACGTTATGATCCTCGGCGAGATCACCACCAACGCCTTCGTGAATTTTAATGATTTAGTACGCGAAGTCGTCAACGGCATCGGCTACAACTCTTCAGAGAAAGGTTTTGATGGCAACACCTGCGGTGTGCTATCAGCCATCTCCTCACAGTCTGGCGATATCGCGCTCGGCGTTGATAAATCGTACGAAGCCAAGGGCGGTGAAATCAGCGACGCTGAATTGGAACAGATCGGCGCCGGCGACCAGGGGATGATGTTTGGGTATGCCTGCGACGAAACCCCAGTGCTGATGCCCACCCCCATCTATCTGGCGCACCGCCTCACGCAGCGGCTTGCCGAAGTTCGCAAAGCCGGCACCCTGCCCTGGCTGCGTCCTGATGGAAAATCTCAAGTAACGGTTGAGTATGCTTATGGCCAACCGGTACGCGTTGATACTGTTCTAATCTCCACCCAGCATGCCCCAGATGTATCTCATGCTGAAATTACAGAGAGTGTCATCGAGCACATCATCAACCCAGCCATCCCTGTAGAACTGCTTGCCGGACAGCCCAAAATTTACGTTAATCCCACCGGCCGCTTCGTCATCGGCGGCCCAATGGGCGATGCCGGCGTCACCGGACGCAAGATTATTGTGGATACTTACGGTGGAATGGGGCGGCATGGCGGCGGCGCTTTCAGCGGCAAAGACCCCACAAAAGTAGACCGCTCTGCTGCATACGCTGCGCGCTGGGTGGCGAAAAACATTGTTGCTGCCGGGCTCGCCAAACGCTGCGAAATCCAACTGGCTTACGCCATTGGCGTGGCACACCCGCTTTCGATCAATGTTGAAACCTTCGGCACCGGCCTCATCGCCGATGAAAAGATCGCTGCCCTCGTGAGTGAACATTTTGACCTGCGCCCCGGCGCAATCATCCGCGATCTTGATCTGCGGCGCCCCATTTACCGCCTCACCTCCAATTATGGCCACTTTGGCAGAGAGCTGCCCGAGTTCACCTGGGAGAAGACGGACAAAGCAGAAGCGCTGCGCAGCGCTGCTGGATTGTAGGATTGTTCAAGAGAAGTCTGGATATGTAAATAAATCCGCCGTGCGCGAAAAACGCACGGCTTTTTTATTCAGCCAGATTCAAAATATATGGGTGAATTACACACAGGCTCTCTTCTTCCACCTTATCGCTACCACCCGCAAGCACCTATTAATCCTTGCCTTATAAGGCCGTGACTGAATGACACTCGAGTTTTTGCTTTAGGTGTAAAGAATGAGTTTTAAGAAACCAAAGTTAACAATCATATATAAATGACTCATCCTGATGAACATACCAAGAAAAGGCGTGGTTATCGATGGCCTACCGCCCTGCTCCGATCTTATCCACCCCTCCCTTCCGCCATAACACGCGGAACACGCGGCTCGCCGGTCTGCCGCGTGTTCTTTGCAAAGGAGGAGAAGCGATGCCCTGCTCGGGATCTCTGAATTACATTCTATACTTCACACTGTTCGCGCTGGTTTAAAAACGGTATAGAAAGTCACTGTATCTGACCGCTTGAAATTGTGTAATAATGAATCTAATGAACTCGAACCTGCGCCTGCAAGAGTTGATTCAAAAACGAACCAATCCAACGCTGCTTCAAATCCTCTCCAAAGCAGCTTTCATTGCCCTGGTTGCATTTGGCGCGCCAGCCGGTGTGCTGGTATCATTCTTCCCTCACTTCATTTTCGGGATCATATCAAAGGTCGTCTGTCTGCGTGGAAGCACCTTGGGGCTCGATTTGTGGTCTTATGGCGGTTCCACTCAAGTTCAGGTGTTCTGTGTCGACCCCGTCAGCGGCGCGGCGAAAGACAGGACTTTTCTCTCAGTTCTGGTATTGCTGGGAGTGTTCTTTCTGCTGGTTTTTTACATCACGTTTGTCGTGTTACTGCTTCATCGAGCCTGGAAAAAAAAGAAATACGGCAGCGAAGAATAGTCGCTCAACGTATTTGCTTGTCCCCTCCACAGGTTGTTGGCTTTCGAAAACATCTCAGCTTTTGTGGCGGTTGCCAGTCATTTCAATTTGTGTTTTTAAATTTACTCACACCAGAACTCGATCTCATCACCGTTCCCGGCAGTGCCTGTCAGTGTGGCGCCGTTACAGCCGGTGGCAGTGTATTCATACTGCCCGGTACAAAGCCGAAGCTGGTGGGTGCCAGGGTCCAAAGTAAAGGAGAAGGTCGCCGGACCAGTGAAGCGGATGGTTACCTGAGCGCCTGTGTCGTTCAATACTGTAATCACAGTGCCCAGTTCACAGGCTTTAGTGGCTGTCGGGTTTACACCAGTTGGCGAAACGGTGCGGGTAGGGGTGTGTTTCACCGTCGGTGTACTACTTGGCTTGACCCCAGGCGGTAGAATGGGTGTTAAGGTGGGGTTGGTGCTGATTTCTGCAACCGGTGCAATGATGTAGGTATAAAAAACCTTCGTTCCAGGTTCGTAAGTGGTTCCGGCATCAACAACTTTCTTAATAAATTCGTAGCCCACCCTGATCGTGTGCGGCTTGCCTGCCTCCCAACCCTGCAAGACATACCCGATGCCTGCCGCAGGACGCGATTTTGATGGCGTTTTCGGGTCTGCCAACAAAATTATCGCCACGTCTTCTGCCTTGGCGTAATCACGCCCATCAATCTCAAAGAAAAAGCGCAGCGCATTTTGATCAAGGCTCTCGGCACCAGGTTTAAAGCTCATCCAATACGCGCCGATGCGCAAGGGAGCATTGTATGGCACCTCCACTGTGTAGGTATTGCCTGGAAGCACCTGACCTTGGATAAAGTGCTGCACATCAGTTATTGCTGGGCAGCCGACACTAAAAGGACAGGATTGCATGTAAAGCGGAGGATTGGCAGTCGGCGTCGGTACGTTGGTTCCAGTGCCTAACGGGGTGAGGTTCGGGGTTGTGGTAGTCTGCCCTGCCGGTGTCAGCGTCGCGGGCAATGCCGTCTGAGCTGCGAGGCTTGACGTTGTCTCTGTCTCGAGCGTTGCAACAGGTTTGGCAAAAGGTTTTGTGATTAATAAAACAATGCTCGTAACAACTGCAATTAGAACAAGAAGAATAACTCCCCATCTTTTCAGCATCTATGTCCTCCGCTTGAATTGAAATGAAATTATACCCCCATTGCAGTTTTTCCATAAATGCGGAGTATCTCACTTTTTTATTCTTTAACAACCGAACAGAATATTTACCTCACAAACCACTGAAAATCAGTCTGATGCCGGCGTTGTATCTGCACCCATTGTAAGCGATGAGGCGGCTTCGCGCATCCTGATTTCAGCCAGCATTTCAGGAGTAAGCGTTTTCAGCTTGATGATGTGCCAGGATACTGCGGCCGCCACAATGACCAGTATTCCCCTCAACCACCAGTTATTCACAAAGAAAACCACTGAACTGCCAATTGTAAGGTAGAGGAAAAAAAGTGCTGTGATTTTTGAATGCAGCGGAACGGCACGATAAAGTCGGTAATTCCGGATAAAAGGCCCGAGAACCCGATGATTGGTGAGCCAATGGTAAAGACGCCCCGAACTGCGCATGAACATGGCCGCTGCGAGTAATAAAAAAGGCGTAGTGGGCAGCACCGGAATGAACACACCTAACGCACCCAGGGCAAGGAAAAGCAGACCGGCAGCCAGATATAACTTTCTGAGGGTTTTGTTCTTATCCAACATCAGTCCAAGTATACCCCAATCATCATCTCACCTCGAGAGCTCGGCGACTCAATCAGCGCTTTTCGTGTGGATAAAGTTCGGGGAAATCCTTTTTAAGCGCACTGCAGGCTGCCAGATAGCCGCACATCCCATGAACGCCGCCTCCAGGAGGGGTGGCAGAAGAACAGAGGTAAACCCCTTTCATCGGTGTGGCATAAGAATCCCAACGCAGCAGCGGGCGGGTAAAAAGCTGCCCTAAATCTTGCGCGCCGTTATTAATATCGCCGCCAATATAATTGGGGTTGTAAAGCTCATATTCCGCTGCGTTCATCGTACTGGCGGCCAAAATCGTCTGCTTGAAGCCGGGAGCGTAGCGCTCCACCTGTTGTTCAATACTCTGGCGCATATCCAGCGTGGAGCCGTTCGGTACATGGCAATAAGCCCAAGCCGTGTGGCAGCCCTCAGGTGCGCGAGAATTATCAAACAAACTGGGTTGGACGAGCAAGACGTAAGGTTTCTCCGGCTGCTTTCCGGCAGCAACTGCCCTTTCAGAAGCGGCAATCTCCTCCAAGGTTCCTCCGAGATGCACCGTGCCGGCTTCTTTTACCGCAGGGTTAGCCCAGGGAATCGGTGAAGATAATGCCCAATCCACCTTGAAAACCCCCTGCCCATAGCGATAGCGTTGGATGCGATCGCGATAAGAAGACGGCAGTTTGTCACCGGTAATTTTCAGCAAATTCTGCGGAGCAACATCCAGTAATACCACCCGCGATGGCGGAAGTTCTTCCAGGCTGGTGATCATTTGTCCGGTCACTATCTCGCCGCCATGCCCACGCAAAATAGCTGCCATTGCTTCTACAATGCTCTGAGAGCCACCCCGAGCCAGCGGCCACCCTACTGCATGGGCTGCCATAGCCAGCACTAAACCAAAGGAAGCTGTACCGGCATTTTCAAGAGGGATCATTCCATGCGCTGCCATCCCCGCAAAAACCGCTCGCGCCTCTTCCGTCTTGAACTGTGCTCGCGCCAAACCGTCTGCGCTGCGCAGTGCACGCAAACCAAAACCAGCCAACTTAAAGGGTGCCTTCGGAATTCGCAATGAACTGAGCAAGTAAGCGATCAAATCATGGAAACGATCAACCAGCGGCTGCATTAATTGACTATACGCCGCGGCATCTTCGCCCAGCGAAGCAGCCGTAAAGACCAGTGAAGGATGAATTAATACCGCCCGGTTTTCTTCCAGCGGATGCGCCAGAGAAACAGGTGGATGAATCCAATTTACGCCATGAGCTGCTAAATCGAGCGATTGGATAAACGGTGAAGAAAGCGCCAGCGGATGCACCGCAGCGCAAACATCATGGGTATACCCAGGCAGGGTTAGCTCGGCTGAACGACAGCCGCCGCCAATGGTATCTTTCCCCTCAATCACCTGCACACGCAAACCGCGGCGTGCCAGCGTAATCGCTGCCGCTAAACCATTCGGACCACTTCCAACGATGACGGCGTCATAGGAATGATTGGATGCCATGGACGATTTCTCTTTTCTACTTGATGACTGGTTGATTTAACAAGGTGTTAAACGACCGCCCGTAAAATCGGGGAATGGAGCGAAGGCTGGCATTGTACCAGAGATTGCCAAAGTTCCGCCAAATGAGATCACCTGCGATGGTTTGGTTTTCTTGCTGCAGCTTAGGTTCAACCCCGATGGATTGGGAAAAATTTCTTAATACCGTGTGCCAAAAGTTGTCTTCTGCTTTCATACCAAAGCCAAGCCGATAAACCACCTCGAACAGCACATCCCCAGGGCGCACGAGCGCCTGCACCTGCACACCAACCTGCCCATCCTCCTGATATGCGCTGAATGTAATCCAGCCGGCGAACATATGCCCTTGCAGCGTCATAAGAGAGAAAGAAGTCTCATCAAGGTACATCACCCTGGCGCCAGTAACCAACCGCAGCCCCATAGGCATGGAAAGCAGAATCGCGCATAGTGCCCCAGGCTCGATACGAGCAGCGCACGGAAGAAAATAATTACCCTCCAGCCAGTAAGCCGGAAATTGGTTAACTAAGGCAGCAAACACCTGCTGCGCTGACCAGGTTGTTCCGGTCAGTGTGGCGCGATAAGTGCGCAAATACAGCCTGCCAAACCCATCGACTGGACTGTGCATGGGACGGTCTTTGATCAGCCTGAGGATGGCCTCTGGGAGCGCGCTGCATTCGCCGCTATCTCCCAACTCTCCCCACCCTGATGAAGTATGGTCAATGCGAATGGCAGATTGCTTTTCAACCTTCATCAATTCAATACACCAGTCGCGTGGTCTTCACTCATACAAGCACGCATCAAGTTATCCATCCGCATCAAGGTGAAAACTTTTATCAGTTCGCTATTTAAGCCGTAAGCAGTCACATGTCGGTTAAGTTTGCGCATAAGTGTGCAAAAAATGAAGAGCTGTTTTATTCCAAGGCTGTCAATTCCTGCCACATCTTTAAAATTTAAGGCAATTTTCTTTTCAGTCCTGCCTTTCATTTCTTGTATGGTAACCTCAAATGGTCTTGCATAATTAGCGCTAATAAAACCGCATAGATCGAGAATTAGGCTTTCCGTGTCTTTGGGACGGATTGAAATTACATTCGCATCGTCACACATAGTCACTCCTTCTTATGATAACGGAATGAATGGCTTTGATGAAAGATTTAAGAACCGTATATCGGATATATTTTATCTTAATTATGCGGCTGCAGAACAATGAATATTTTTTTAGTGAAGATTATCCTTCGCCCTCAATCTCCAAATCAGGCTCAGGTTCCATATCGCCATAATCCAATACTTCACGAACCTGCGAACCAATATGCGATGGCCCGATAATTTTCTGCTCCTCAAGCGTATCAATGAGCTTTGCTGCCCGGTTATAGCCAATGCGTAAGCGGCGCTGCAGCATTGAGGTCGAAGCTTTCCCTTCCTTACGCACCACCTCTATGGCATCATCAAGCATTGGATCGCTTCCTGACGGACCATCTCCAAACCTGGCAGGTGATTTGAAGTAATTGGAGCTTGGCAGGGATTCAAAAGAAGCGCTTTCCAATTCGGTACCGCCTTCCGCCTTGCGTTTGGCAGCATTGACCCGCCAAGAGGTTACCAAGCGTTGGATTTCGCCATCGGATACGTAAACCCCTTGCAGTCTGACCGGAGCCGGCGCATCTGGCGCTTGATAAAGCATATCGCCTCTGCCCAGAAGGGTTTCGGCACCAGGTTTATCGATGATGACGCGGCTGTCCATGCCCGAAGCGACCATAAACGCCACCCGTGCCGGCAGGTTCGACTTGATAACACCGGTAATCACATCCACTGATGGGCGCTGTGTCGCGATGATCAAGTGAATTCCTGTGGCACGTGCCAATTGCGCCAACCGGGTGATGCTGCGCTCTGTTTCATCGCGTGCCAGCATCATCAGATCCGCCAATTCATCAATGACCACAACCAGGTACGGCAAGTGATCTTCATTTTGTTTGTTGTATTCCACAATATTTCGCACACCCGCTGCGGAGAAACGTTTATAACGCGAGTCCATCTCACGTAAAACCCATTGCAGCGCGCCCCCTACACGGTCAGCATCAACCACAACCGGCGCCAACAGATGCGGGATTCCGTTATAACCGGTCAGCTCCACCCGTTTCGGATCTACCAACACAAGGCGTAAATCATCTGGCGAGTTGTTCAGCAACATACTTGTGAGAATCGCATTTACGAGCACTGATTTGCCCGAGTTGGTGGTGCCGGCGATCAGGAGATGCGGCATGGCCGTAAGATCGGCACAAATCGGTTTTCCTGCCACATCCTTGCCAAAAGCAAAGCGGAGTTTAGACTGCATTTTGTTAAACGTAGCAGATTCAAGCACTTCACGCAGCGAAACGAGAGAAAGCTCTGAATTAGGCACCTCAATGCCAACATAAGCCTTACCCGGCACTGGCGCTTGAATGCGAATGCTGGCAGCAGAAAGTGCAAGCGCCAAATCATCGGCGAGGTTAACGATTTTTGCTACCCGCACACGCGTGCGGCCGGTTCTGGTTTCGATAAAATCCGGTTCAACGCCAAACTGGGTTACCGCTGGGCCGCGTTGAATTTCAACGATGTGAGCGGGAGCATCAAAGGATCTGAGGGTTTCTTCAATAATCCGGGCACGGTCGCGGTCATGGTGAGATTGAATCGTAGCCGGTGTGGCTGGGTCGAGGATGTCAGCAACTGCGGGGATAATCCACGGGGTTGAGGGCTGCGCACGATTTGTACGGACCCCTGGTACTGCTGCCTGCGTCGCTGGAAGAACCGAGCCCTGTTCTTTTAAGAGCGCGGGTTGTATTGCTTGCGGCAAGGCAACCGTTCTGTCGTGCTCTGCTTCAGAGACATTTTCCTCAAGATGCAGAGGCTGGTACCCAACCGGAACATCTTTAGCGGCTTCACGTCTCACCTTGAAAGACTGTGGCTTGGTAAACGAAAAAGGCGCCTGGTGTTCTGATTCAGGTTTTGGTTTTCTGGCTGCAGCCAGCAACCCGTTCACGCGCGTGGCCAGCTCGGGCAGAGGAATATTGAGAATGAACAAAAATGCCACAAGCGTCCATGCAAAAAGAAAAACCGCTTCGCCTGCCCCACCCAAAGTGCTGCCAAGCAGGCGGTCAAAAAAAGCGCCAATATACCCGCCGCCCCGGCCGTCTTTTGCTGTGACAAAATCACCGCCAACAACAAAATGAAACCAGACAAGAATATTTAAATAAAGCAGCACAGCCCCAGCCAGACGCCAATACGGAATTGCAGGCAGTTTTTCATAATGCCGCAGCAATAATATTGCGCCACTGATGATCAAAATCAAAGGAATGATGATACCTCCCCACCCTGCGATCTGAGCGGTGGTGGTTGCCACCCAATCGGTGAGCGGGCCATTGGATCTGGAAAATAACGCAACAATGGTGAGCAACCCCGTTAGCACAATTACGCCGCCAACAAAATTGAGTCTCTGATCAAGCGTTAAAGTCGAGCGGGAATACTGCTGGTTCCTCCTGGTCGATGACCGGGTGGATTTTGGGGTACGTGCATGAGATTTTGTGGATCGAGTAGTTTTCGCCATAATGTAAGATACCTATCAGTCCAATGGATGCAGGTTTCATACCATTTTACATTAATTCGCCTCGATAGAAACGAAATGACGAAAATCAGGCTTGTTGTGGGTTACAAGATAACTATTTCAGCATACGGGCTTTGGCAATCACGCTCTTAGTTGATTCGAACGCCAACTGAGGCAAGTCATCCAAAGGAAACCAACCTGCCTCATCAGCATCATCAGCTGCTTTGAGGCTGCCGCTGACCACTCGGGCAAGGTAAACAATAAAAATGTCAGCACCGCGGCGATGTTCGCGTCCGGTAAGCATGTCTAACAAACCGAGCAGTTCAACGGTCAAGCCGGTTTCTTCGCGACATTCGCGTAAGGCTGCATCGGCCGGGTCTTCAAAGGCGTTCACAAAACCTGCGGGGATGGTCCAATCACGCAAGTACGGTTCCATATTGCGCCGCACAAGTAAAACTTCACGCCCGCGTAAGAGAAGCACACCCACAGCGACTTTAGGATCTTCGTAATATACCCATCCACAAACCGGACAGGTGAGATGATGCTCGCCCATCTGGAGCTGCAGCTCAAGCACTGCGGCACACACCGGGCAATACTTATAAACTACTTGGTTGTGGTCATGCATTTTAAACTTTACGGAGAAGGAGCGCCCCTACCCCAGCCAGCAAAGCAATAACGCCAGCGAGCGCCATCCAAAGGTTGTTGGATGACAATGGATAAGAAGCCTGGTTTTGTTGGTCGGCGGTGGGCACAGTTCTGAGGATTGTACCGGCTTCTTCTTGGTTCGGAACACCTAAGATCAGCCTTGAAAGGTCAGAGGCTTCTGCTGACTCAGTAGTAAACGGACTGCTCTTAAGCTCAGGAGAGATTCCGACAATCGGCTCTTCTGTATCAGGAAGTGTTTGTTCGGGAGACTCTACCGGTCCACCACCGCCCATGCTGAAGCTATCCTCCGGATTGACTGAAGGAAGCGAAAAATCCGTTGCCCCTCCCAAACCGTCAGTCACACTGTAACCGCCCTCCTCAGTCATGCCGCCGCCCCCGCCCATGCCAGGATATGCATTCCATTGGATAATCATCGGTGCAGCAGGCTCAATGTCAGCAGTTTCTGCAACCATCCTGGCCATTTCTGGCGCATTAGCCTGGTTGATTTTACCGACATTAAGGAAATTGAATGAGAAGAGAGTGACAAGCGCCAACATGGCGGCAACCGAGACAAAGCTCAATGCAGGCTGCAGCCATAAAGCCTTTCGGGGCGCTTTTACCGTTTCGGCAGAAAGCGTAAAGTTACGCGGAGCGCGTTTTTTGGGTAAAGATGCCAACAAGTAGCGTATGTATTGGACTTCTTCAAGAGACTGTTCAAACACCGGGTCTTCTTGCCTGCGGGCAGAGATTTTTGCTTTTTCAGCTGAGGCAATACGCGGGTCAAAATAGTCTGAAATTTGTTTCCAGTCTCGGTAATTGATTCTTTCAGTCATCAGTGTGCTCCACCATTCAGACGAAATTGAGTTGGCAGAAGTTCCTGAAACTGCTGCAAGCAATCACGTAGGCGCAGGCGTGCGCGCGCCAGGCGGCTTTTCACCGTGCCCAGTGGCACTCGAACCGTTTTAGCAACCTCAGAATAATCCATACCTTGTACATCAGTTAACACCACAACAGCACGAAAGTCAGGCGGTAAGCTCTTAAGGCAATGTTCGAGGGCATGTTCCAGTTCCGCCTGGTCAAAGGCATCTTCCGGCTGCGGGTCATCAGATGCCAGCCAATCCGCCGACTCCATCTCCTCGCCATCCAACGGGTTGGATGGTTCAAGGGGAACAGTCGGTCGGCGCTTTTGGCGGCGCAGCTCATC
>JAGOVY010000107.1 GCA_018060515.1 Anaerolineaceae bacterium
TAGCTCCAATACATCACCGACGGAGAAAGCCTGAAATTTGTTGCTATGAAGCTCTAATACATATCGAGCTGCTACAGAAGGAGTGAGTATTCCATGCATTTTATTCGCAAATGCCTTTTCAACAATTTTGAAATTCGAGTCGAGCCACAAAATGGTTAGATCAATATATACAAAAAACATATGAATTGAGGATTTAAAACGAGTTTCAATGCCAAAATCGAAGAGGAGTCCGAAATTATGATCAAGTGTTTTCTGAAACATTAATCCAGTCAACCTGCTAGCAAAATCATCACAACGTGCAACTTGAATTGTGGGTGATGGTTGTTTTCCTTTCAACCTGATTTTGACTGTTTTCTTAGGATAGATTATCATTAGATTGAGTGACCAATAAAGTTTACCATAAGGATTGCCAGCTATGAAGATTACAACATGGAATGTTAATGGGTTTAGAGCGGTATTAAAAAAGGGATTTCAAGAAAAAATAGCCACATTAAACCCTGATATTTTATGTCTTCAGGAAACCAAAGCCAAACTCGAGCAAATAAATGATGGCAGCGCTGAACTTGATGGTTATAAGTTAATCTGGAATTCCGCGTTAAGACCAGGCTACAGTGGTGTTGCAACTTATGTAAAAAGTAATTTAGACTATAGTCAACTTGAACTTGGTATTGGAAATGAAGAATTCGATAACGAAGGCAGAACAATAAAAATAGAAACAAACCAATTTATCCTCTTCAACATCTATTTTCCTAATGGGCAAAGAGGACAAGACCGCGTTGATTTTAAATTAAGATTTTACGAAAAACTATTGGAAAATTGTGAAGTTTTTCATAAAAATGGAAAACTGATTATTATCACCGGTGATTTTAATACCGCCCATCAGGAGATTGACCTTGCAAACCCCAAAGAAAACTCAAAAACATCGGGGTTTCTGCCTGAAGAACGCGCCTGGATAACCAGATACCTCGAGACAGGGTTTAAAGACGCGTATCGCGAATTGTATCCAGATAAAGAAGAATACACCTGGTGGACATATCGTTTTAATGCAAGACTGAGAAATATTGGCTGGCGTCTTGATTACTTCCTTGTTTCCGATAATTTGTTATCAAAAGTAACCAATGTTGTCATACATCAGGATATAATGGGTTCAGACCATTGCCCCGTGACAATGGAAGTAAATTACTGACAAAACAATACTCATCGTAAGAAGTGAGGTAACAGATGGCAAACCAAAGGATCTTACTGGTTGATGATCATGCACTTGTCCGATTGGGGTTAAAAAAGTTACTTGAACAACACCCTTACTTTGAAGTAGTAGGAGAGGCATCCACAGCCAAAGAAGCTGTAGATAAAGTTGAAACTTTATCACCTGACGTTGTATTGATGGACATACGAATGCCAGGCTTATCAGGCATCGAAGCATGTGAAATCATCACCGAAAACTTTCCAGATACAAAGGTAATTATGTTGACCTCGTATGCCGAAGATGAGATGCTGTTTTCAGCGATACGATCTGGTGCTTCTGGTTATGTGCTCAAACAAATCGCACTCGATGATTTAGTGAAGGCAATAGAAGCTGTCGGTAGAGGTGAAGGGTTATTGGATCCAGCTGTTACTCAAAGAGTGTTTCAGGAAGTTAAAAGAGCAGTGCGCGATGAAGAGGCGGCTGCATTTGCGAACTTATCGCAACAGGAAAAGCATGTTCTTTTACTGGTTTCAGAAGGCAGAACAAACAGAGAAATCGCGAAGAATTTGTTTTTAGGCGAAGGCACGGTCAGGAACTACGTCAGCAGCATTCTTTCAAAATTGGGTGTGAGTAATCGGGCTGAGGCTGCCGCTTACGCCGTTGAGCATAGCCTGAGAGATTACTTATAACGCGTTAACCACTTAACCAACTCAGAATTTTTTGATAAAGAGCAGGAGCAAGGATTAACAACCCAACAATTATCGTGAAAACTGCTGTCAACAAAACCGCGGCAGCGGATGTATCTTTTCCAATTTTCACAAACTCGTTTTTTTCTGGTTTCACTAGATTAAAAAGGTTTTCCAGAGCGGTATTAAAAAGTTCAGTGATCCACACCATGGAAATGGCCAATAAAATTAACAACCATTCATAATTTTTCAGGCTGAGAAAGCTGGAAATTATCAGCACGCCAAATGTTGCCACCAAATGAATGCGTGCGTTTTTTTCGTTTTTTAACAGGAACACGAAACCGTCAATAGCATGCCTAAGTGATTGGATGAATGTGCTATTCTTGGTCATACGCTTCACCTGGCTGAAGATTGATCGCAAGGCCCAATTGTTCGAACACGAACTTCTGAAGAGCCCACATTTGTGATTCTTCGTCATCTGTGGCATGATCATAACCTAGAAGATGAAGCATGCCGTGTACCGTAAGCAGAACAAACTCGTGGCTTAGCGGGTGATTGTGTTGAATCGCCTGCCTTGAGGCTGTCGGAAACGAAATCACGATATCCCCCAACATCACCAATCCAGATTCAGGATCCTGAACATCGGCATAAAATGAAAGTACATCTGTAGGCTTATCAACACCCCTGAAACCCAGGTTTAGAGCTTGTATTTCTGCATCATCACAAACAAAGAGCGCAACTGAAACTTGTTCTTCGTTGCCATAAAGCTGATAGACACAATTGACTGCACTTAGCAATTCTGCTTCGAAATTTATATCGAACTCATCAGATGAAGCTGATATTTCTAAAGCTACCAAATTTTCATTCATCTATGGATTTGCCGTTGTGGTCAACCGGTCTTCAGGGTATTGAATCCTTGGGTGGTAGGTATTCATGAGTGTATGATGAAAAGACTCCTGAATCAATGCAAGGTCACGCAAAGAAAGGCTAGTGTTTTCAAGGCTGCCATCCTTGATCAGATTATCAACGATTATTTTCAATAAATCGCGCAGCTCTTCATCATTATGCGGCGGTTTTGAACGCGCACGGGCTTCACTTATATCCGCGAGCATTAAAATGCCCGTTTCTTTTGAACGGGGTTTAGGGCCAGGATAGCGAAATAGTTCGGCATCTAATGTTTCAGGGTCATTCCGATGCATTTCTACAGCTCGCCCGTATTGATAGCGAGTGAGATGAAGTCCATGATGCTCGCGAATAAAGTCCTGAATCCGTGGCGGAATATGATACTTCTCAGCAAGCTCAATACCATCTGTTACATGGGCAATTATTGTTTGGGCTGCAATCACCGGGTCCATATCATCATGCGCGTCCAAGCTGGTTTGCACCTGATTTTCAATGAAAAACGATGGATTTGCTGATTTGCCCGCGTCGTGATAGTAACCACCAACCCTTGTGAGTAAGGCATCTGCACCAATTGCATTAGCAGCTTGCTCAGCCAGGTTTGAAACCTGCAGGCTATGTTGATAAGTACCCGGCGCATTTTGTAGAATGTGGCGTAGTAACGGATGATCTGATCGAGACAACTCAATTAAATACAAGGGTGTAGTGAGCTGAAGCAATTGTGAAAGGAAGAACTGTAACAGCAAGGCCAGGCTGCCTGAAGCAATGCCATTCAACGCGACCACACCGAATAATGTCAGCAGCCCGAAAAGATCGTAGGTTGGTAAGGGCAGGCGATATGCAGTGGTTACAAAAATTCCAGAGATGATGATTGCGATACTTGCATATAAAAAATTGACAAATTTACGACCTTTGCCAAGTACGATTGCCCCTGTAAGGCTGGTGATGATATAAAAGACCGTGAGTTCTGCCGAACTCGATACTCCAAATGTGACCAAGATGCTTAAGATCAGAGGCAGTATGATACTGATTTCGAGATTGAATAAGGTAACAATAATCAGGGCAAAAGCTGGCAGCGGGAAAAAATAAGGCAGAATTGCACGATTAGGAATAATTATTTTCGCCGCAAATAAAAAAATGAGAAATAGAGCAGAAATTACTAGGATTGAACGTAAATCAGAAAAAGTTGTGTCTTTCCGTTGTGAAAAATACAATATCAAAAAACCTGATAAAGCGAGTACGATCGCAGCAGAAGCAATGATTTCTTTGATCATACGCTCGGGTCGAATAAGATTAAAGTATTCCAATGCTTCCCATTGTACTGGGGTGATAATTTCACCTCGAAGTACAATCACTTGATTTTCTGCGTAAGTGTGAATAACCGGTTCGACCAGATCAGAAGCAGCCTGCCTGGCATTGGAGGTTTCAGACTCGGAAAAAAGCGAATTCGGTACGATAAATGGCGCCGCCAAAAACACAATAATATCGTTAAGCTCAGAAGTTATAGAGTAATTTACCAATCCTGGAAGATTATTGATATTCTCTTGAATCTGGTAGTCTCGAATATTCTTGCGCATCGTTTGTTCAAGAATATTGTTTGCTTCATCTTGGACGACAAGCCATTGTTCATCCGACAATGCGAGCAATTTTCCCGCTTGTTCGTCTGTCAACTGCATCCATGGGATCATACTCAAATCAGTTTTTAACTGATTTGAGTTAGCATATTTATCATTCTTTACAGTTGTAATGAAACGCAGGGTCAGATTAAGTTTAGTTAATTGAGTTCTGTTGATAGAAAGGTCTGAAGCAAGATATTTTGGCGCAACCGCATTCATGGCTTCAGATCTGGCAACCTCTGTCAGCTGCTCGCTCTCAAATGACGCCGCCCGCGGAGCAACAATATCGTTTGAGGAAACCTGCCCGATTTGCATCGGCAACGCATTCGGTCGGGAAGCTATTGGAAGGATTAATGCAGTATATGACAATATTATGCATATCAACAATAAAACCATTCGCATAATTAAATGCGTTTTATTGTTCTTCACTGACTGAGTAGAATTATTTATCATGCTTACTGTGTGAGCAGTTTCCTGACTACCTGACTAATTCGATCTGGTGTTGCCTTACCAGCAAGTTTTGGTATCAGCACTCCCATAACTTTGCCCATCTCAGAAATGCTTTTGGCAGAAACCTCTTCAATTGCTTCACGAACCAGGTTCTCCAACGCCTCATCTTCAATCTGAGCCGGTAAGAACTTTTCAAGTACTTTAATTTCTGAACGGGCTTTTGTCACCAGATCCTCTCGATTGGTTCCTGAGAGTTCGTTGATTGTTTCTTTTCGGATTTTTACTTCTTTTTGCAGGATGGCGAGAATTCCTTTATCGTCAATGGGAACGCCGGTATCAACATCTGCAAGCTTGATTGCTGAAAGTACGAGACGAATCGTATCGCGTTTTGTTTCATCTTTTTGCCTCATGGCCTCATGCAAAGCGTTTTCCAAGTCCAATCTCATGCTCATTTTTAACCTCGCCTTATTTCACATAAATCAAATCATCTATAAGCAAAAAAACAGCTTCACTGATTCCCGAAATATACAACAACTCGTCAACACTTTTAAAAGACCCATATTGGTCACGAAACTTGATTATTGCCGCTGCTTTTACCGGACCAATACCCGGGAGCAGGTCAAACTCATCGATTGTGGCAGTGTTGATATTAATTTTACCTTCGTTTTCCTCAATTATTCCATTCACCATCTCAGTTGACTGAGCTTGTGTCGTTGGTAAAATGGCAACCGCATCCTCGCCTGAAGACAGAGGTAATATAAATAAAAGAAGCATCGAGAAAACAACACCTGCCAAAAAACCGAGAAGAAAGTACCGAAGTCTCATGTAACTTGGTTATATTGTTTCATTTTCAAGCGCATACATAGTTTCAAATGCAGTGAGTGCAACCTCAAGCATTTTTTCATCAGGTTCAACAGTGGTTAATCGCTGCATCGACATGTTGATGAAAGATAAGAAACGAAAAACTGGGTGGTTCATATGATTGGCAGAAAAACGCATATATTCATAAGCAAACATGACAAGTACCGGTAATAATACAATACGCGTTGCCAGTTTGAGCCAGATGCTGTCTATTGGCCCAATAAGAACAAACAAGATTACTGAAAAAACAACCAGGATAACAATAAAACCTGTGCCGCAGCGTGGATGGTACAGCGAAAATTTGCGAATTTCATCGGTGTTCATCGCTGAAGAAGATTCAAAAGCATTGATTGTCTTGTGCTCTGCACCATGATAGGAAAAAACGCGTTTGATGTCAGGCATATGCCCAACACCCCATATATAACCTATCACCAATACCAACCTGATAACTCCTTCTATCAGGTTACCGAGGAAGGCTGAAATTCCTAAGCTTCTCTCCAAGAAAGAGGTTATTCCAGCTGGGCCAACGAAGAAAACGGCAATTGCGATTGTGAAGGATAGAACGAGCGACAATACCATCCCTGGACCCTCAATTTTCTCATTTTCTCCAGTTTGATAATTCGCTGACTTGGTGAGATATTTACTCCCAAGGCCGAGAGCATCCCAGAGGATTAACAACCCTCGAAGGAAGGGGATTTTCTTCAACTGAGTTTTGTAAATACCACCCAATTCTTCAGTTTCAACCACGATATTTCCATCTGGCAAACGGAAAGCTGCCGCCAGATAACGCGACCCGCGCATTAGAACACCTTCGATGAGCGCCTGTCCACCATAAGAAGGCAGTTTGAGTTCTTTTTCAGATAAGTTACTCACTACGGACCTCGTGAG
>JAGOVY010000108.1 GCA_018060515.1 Anaerolineaceae bacterium
GAACGAACGTCAGAAATTGGGGAAATTTCGACTAATGGAGCTTCGTTAATCAGGTTAATCATTGTGCTGGGTGAAGAATTGATTAAACTGGCTTCAAGTTGCTTTAATCTAACGACGGTTGGCGCGTCAGAACCCAATGCAATTATTACATTTTTAATAGAAGAATTGTTGATTTTGATAGCTACTGCTGCGTTGACGACTGAAATTGCCTGTGCATTGCGCAGCGCCAATTTGTAAAACGAGGTTGCGAAAGTCAGGCTTTGCGCACGGATGATGATTTCCTTTACGATTTCATTTTCTGCAAGGACTGTTTTTCGTACACCAAGATAAAAGGATTCGAGTGGAATTGTTCGTTCGCCAGCGGTGGATGCCAATACAATTTCTGCATTGAGCGCAAGCAGCGCTGGAATCGTGTCGTTGGCTGGCGACGCGGTTACGAGGTTACCGGCAATGGTTCCACGGTTTCGTATTTGGGGTGAGCCTACTTGGTAGCAAGCTTCTGCTAATGCGCGCGCCTGCCTTTGGATCATCGTAGAGCTGGCAGCATCATTGTGAGTGACCAGGGCACCAATATGGAGATCACCATTGTCATCCCGGGTAATCATCCTAAGCTCTGCAATATGTGAAAGGTCGATGATTATCTGCTTTTCAGGGCGCAAACCGCGTTTAATTTCAAGCATTAAATCTGTTCCGCCGGCAATAATCTTGCTTGCCTTGGGATTGTCATTCAATAGATGAAGAGCGTCAGAAAGATTTGCTGCGATAAAATACTTTTTCCACATAGTTACCTTTTCTTAAAATAATCGTGTAAATCGGCGAACCTCATTACTCATCGGGTTATCAACAATAGATATTTTCTAATCCTCTAATAATCCAAGAACAACAGGCAGTAATTGTTTCTTGCGCGACACAACGCCATCTGCAAGCCGGGTGGTATCAGGTTGAAGGATGTAAGGCAGATCATCGAGCTCTGTTGGCGGATGAGAAAGTATAATCCGGCTTGATCCTCGTACCACATCCGTGACCATCAACATGGTAAAGTCGAGATTCTTTATCTTGCGTAAATTATCTAACGCGTTGTTTAATGGTTCAATCTGCTTGGTAACTTCGTTTAAATCGCTGACTTCCACCTGAGAAATAGCAAAATCCATTCCGCCTGCATTATATATTTTCATGTCTCCAGCGACGATTTCTTCAGGCTGGCGGTTTCCCAAACCAGCGCTGGCAGAGAGGATTTTTTCTCCATAAGAACGGATGGTCTCGCCTGACAGGACGAAGCCAGGAACAAATGCCCAGCGAGCCAATCTCTGGGCTGCCGTTTTATCGCGCTCGGTGGTGGTTGGCGAAGTTAGAATGAGCGTATCTGAAAGTAATCCAGCCAGCATCAAGCCAGAGATGTGCGGCGGGGTACTCAATCCTGATTCTTCTATTCTTTCTGAGACCAATGTGCTCGTACTGCCAACAATATCCACAGTCATTTTGATTGGGTAATGCGTTGAGGGGTTCCCGAGACGGTGGTGATCAAGAATTTCGAGCAACTCCGCTTCTTCAAGAGAGGCTACGCTTTGTGAAGGCTCGTTATGATCAACAAGAATAAACTTTAATCTTGGCGGATTAAGTAAATCTTTGTGGCGACAAATGCCTCTATATCGCCCAGACTCATCCACCACCCAAACTTCATCGCCTTCTTCACGCAATATTTTATTAATGACATCACGTATTTTTGTGTTGACGGAAAACTTTAGGACATTTGTGTCGGCAGCTTCTCGGCATGGCAATTCGAGAATTTTATTTAAAGAAATATCCTGACTTTTCAAGTTATTGCCGATGATTTTTCCGATGTAATCAAAAAAACTTCTTCCGGTGATCAACCCATAAGGCGTGCCGTCATCATTGATGACCGGGGCTATCCCACCCGTGCGGTTGGCTAATGTCCATGCTACCTGCAGAGGAACATCGGGCGTACAGGTATCCAATCTTCTTACCACAGAGGAAAATCTTGGCGACGCGTCAGTGATTAAGACGGGGGCTTCCATACCCAATGTTTTCAATAACCAGGCGGTTTGTGGGTTGATGGCGCCGGCTCTACCGGCAATCGCATCTTCACCATCACGCTCGCGGATTAACCACGCATACCCGATTGCTGCGGCGATAGAATCTGTATCGGGGTTAACATGCCCGATTACATATATGGGAGATTTGCTCATAAAAACACTCCGAACAAAAAGATTTCAACATTTCTTATGCACATATATTGATTTTCAACTCTTCTTCAGTGGACGGCGTTTCTGAGTTAGATTTGTGCAAATGTATCAATTAATAAATGCACATCTCCACCGACCGGGTAAAGAATTGGACAGGTGCAGCCATTCTTAATATACTCAGCAACTTTTGCGCGTGCTTCATCAGGTGTACCCGAAGCAGAAATTCGCAGGATCAGGTCTTCTGGAACCAGATGTTTTGCACTTTGTATTTGTGCATGGGTGGCTGGCCAGCCAAGTATGGATTGGATTTCTGCCACAACTTCATCAGAAACCCCTGAAGCCTTGGCGATATGCGGCTGTTGAGCGAGATATTGTGTGAGTAATTCACGGGTGTAGTCGATCGCTTTATCGTGGTCTTTATCGACGGAGCACACAATTAATTGTGGACGATCGATATCGGCAAGCGATTTGCCAGCTTTTTTTGCCCCACTTTCAAGAAGTTCAAGTGCTTTCAAATTATATTCTGGCGGCACACAGTAATTGAGAACAGCGCCATCTGCAATTTCGCCCGTCAGTTCCATCATTTTGTCGCCGGTTGCGCCGATGTAAATCGGTACATCGCGGGGTTCTTTTCGTCCATGCACCACATCGAGTTCAATACCGTTAACCTGGATGAATTCGCCATCGAAACTTACTCTTTCCATATTGAGTAACCTTCGTAAGACCGTTACTGTTTCTTGCATTGCTTTAAGGGGTTTCTTCCGATCAATGCCAACATTTGCCGCTAATGGATCCCACCAAGCTCCGATGCCGCATATGATACGGCCAGGAGCCAGGTCATCAAGAGTTAAAAAGGTGGAGGCTAACAAACCGATGTTTCGAGTCCAATTGTTGATGACACCGGAACCTACCTTGAGTTTGTTTGTTACTGCAGCATAGGCAGCCATAGGAACAATTGCATCACGAACCAGGCGGCTTTCTGCCTGCCAGACTGCTTCAAACCCTTTGGATTCTGCGTATTGCACATATTCCAACCCATGTCTGAGGTCGTGTGCATCTTGTAAATATAGTGCCATTCGTTCTGCCATAATTGCCTCCATTACGTATTAGATTCTATGGTTGTATTATTCTTCATTTCATTAAGTAAATCCAAATCTTCCGGAAGATCAAGGTCAAGTCCAAGGGTGGGTGATTCTATGATATTCAATTTTGCATCGGCTTTTTGTGCCTGTTCCATATGCTTGTTAAATGATCCGATGCCGTAACTGAATTGGATAAGGCTTGCCGGATTAACATAGAGCATGTTTGTCCCGTCTTTGCGTCGATCAGGGCAAATTATTACTTCCGGCGGATTGCCTGTGCCGTTAAGAATTGAATCAATCTCAGTTTCAGATAACAACGGCAGATCTGCCGGGACAATGATTATCTCATTGGCATGATAAGAAGTGGCTACCAAGGCAGCTCTTCTGAGGGCAGTATTTAATTCCGGGTTCCCGTCCTCGAGTACGGTTTTCGCGCCATACTCTCTTGCCAGCGTTAACACGGCAGGATCGCGGCTGACAACCATTACTGTATCAATTCTCTTAACTTTCATCAGAGTCTTAAGCGTATTCAATAACAAGTTTTTGTTTAAAACGGTCCGTTCTTCCTCTGAAAGAACCTCAGATAACCTGGATTTTCCGCGCCGCAACGGTTTAACTGGCACAATCGCCCATAAAGTCATATTTGCATATCCCTTACAAGGTTACACCCAAAATCTAATACCTGCTGAGCAAGAATGAGCTGTGCGTTAACATCTGGCATGAGGATATCTGTAACCAATGGAATTATACCGCAGCCCCTGATTGCATCTTTCTCATGTTGGTCTTGAGAATCGAGGATAAATCCAGAGAGGAGTTTGCCGTAATGAGCTGCAATGTTGTGAGATGTCGGAGAGAGACCAAACTCGCTCATTATCTTTGCTGCTGGTCCCTTGAGCGTTTTACCTCCAATCAATGGGCTGACTGCGACCACCTTTTTATCGGCAATTAATTCTCGAACTCCGGGTGTCAAGAGAATTGGGTCAATGCTGAGATATGGATTGGAAGGACAAATTACGATTAAATCGGCCATAGCCAAATGTTTTTTAGCTTGGTCTGGCAGAATGGCATTTTCTATACCCTGATAGACGATTTCTCTGATTTCAGGTCTTGATTGGTGCTTTACAAAATAGTCTTGAAAAGAATGTGAAAGGCCGTCTTTGGTATGAATATGTGTTCGAACCGGGGTTTCAGACATGGGAATAATAGTGTGTTGAATGCCCAAGGAGTTTGCAAGCCTTTGTGTGATTTTTGAAAGCAATTCTCCTTCTCGTAGAGCTTGAGTGCGTTCAATATGCGTGGCAATGTCAAGGTCTCCAAGGTTGAACCATGGAGAATGCCCAAATTTCCTCAGTCCTTCAAGAACATTGTTGGAGTCGTCTGCAATACCCCAGCCTGTCACGGGATTGTTGATTCCAGCAAGATTGTAAATAACTGTATCTAGATCAGGGCAGATATATAAACCAAAGTATTCAAAATCGTCTCCAGTGTTAACGATGATTGATAAATTTTCACTTGAAAGGATTTTTGATAAGCCATTTGCGAGTTTTGCGCCACCAACGCCGCCCGCTAAAGCTGCAACCTTAAGGGTTTTACCCATAAATCAACGGATCCTACTGGAAAAGGTCATTTTTTGTCTCGCGGATAAGTTCACTAAGGCTGGATTCTCGTAGAGCATAAGGGAAGCCTCTGGCAATAATACACGGAATTCCCTCAGCCGCCTGCCCCATTAGCAAAGAAGCAGCAGCTGCGAGTTCATCAGCAGCCGCAACTTGGGTCGCTTTCAGTTTATAGCCAAAAAGATCCTCCTGCCCGCGTAGATCAACAATCCCGGGAACTCCAGAGGTGCCAATACAGGCGCCAACGGTTCCATTGCGCCAGGCGCGCCCATGAGAATCTATGATCAGAACACCAATTTGTTTTCCGGTTTTCTTTTCGATTTCTGTGCGTATTTCTTCGGCTGAACGATCAGGGTTTTCTGGCAGCAGCAATACAAAATCACTCTCTTCATCATCAGCTATAGAGTTGGAATGATCAATTCCCGCGTTGGCACAAACAAAACCGAGCTTATGTTTTACGATGATCAGGTTATTTCTTGCGCGTAACACTTCCTGCGATTCTTCCAAAATCAATTGGAGCAGCTCTGCCCTTTTGCCGGTAATCATTGCTAACTGCAGCGCTTCTTCAGTCGGGGTGACTTTTCTCAAATCTCGAAGGCGTTTTTCAGACTTAGAGATTATTTTTTGAGTAATGATAAATATATCGTTATCTTGAATTTGAAAATTAATACTACGCGCATTGTGAATAATCAATTCCGCGATACTGGTATTACCAAATTCGGTTGGAAAATCATTTAATCCGGTTAGCGTAAGTTGACGGGTCATTGCGTTTCTTTTTATCTTTCAACGCCTGTGATTTTAATTCCGACCTCAGTACTGCCATATTGTTTGTTAATGTGTATCAGAACAGAGGTTAACCCTTCAACAACTACAGCATTTGCCATCGGACCAGCATCCCACCCTTTCATTCCCGCATCTTCTACTAATCCCAAGACAACCTCACGTGCCTTTTTTGATGTTCCACAAACGAGTACATCACAATTAATGTCTTCATCTTTGGTCAAATGCTCATAAGAGATATTCTGAAAGGCAATTACAACCGGGGTTTCTTCACCGACAATCTCCTGGGCTTCTTTACCGGCGCTGCCTGCTTCAGGTATATGAACAATATTTACCTTTGGTGGTACGAGCGGAACGGTTACGTCGATCAGAATTTTCCCGTTGATTACATCTTTCAATGCATGCAGCATATCTTTATGTACCGAGTACGGGACAGTAAGAACAACAATGTCGCACCAATCCGCTGCCTGGATATTTTCTAACCCAGATACGTGAATATTCTTTCCCCCGAGCATGGTATTCACCTCATCAGCAGCCAGTTGAGCTTTTTCGATCTGGCGTGATCCAATAATCACTTCGTGGCCATGTTTTGCCCAGCGATACGCCAGCCCCTTGCCTTCTTTTCCAGTACCGCCAATAATTGCAATTTTGTAATTCATGAATTGTTCCTTATTTCTTGAATTGTTTATAATAGCGTTTCCAAATTTCCTGAGAAACTTCAGTTGCTTCATTCATAATTGAATACTCATTAATTACTTTAATCTCCCTGTCATACATTAGTACTTTTCCATCCACCATTGTCATAGTGACCATTGAATCACGGAAGCCAAAAAGTATATGCCAAGGCAGATTTCCCTCATGCATTTCTG
>JAGOVY010000109.1 GCA_018060515.1 Anaerolineaceae bacterium
TTGGATTAATTATCTGACCATCACGATCCTTGCAGCAGGTTTGTTCGCGTTGTTGCTTGCGGACAATCGCAAAGCGCTGACTGTGGCATATGCAGCGGTTGTCTTAATGATATTTGTAATTAACATTCAGTTTTGGTCTTTTGGTTTTTCGCTCTCCAAACTTCTTACCAGCATTATGGCAATGGTGATATTGATGCTGACAAACGAGCATGGCAATTTTGAAAATCACAAGCTGCCAGGAACCGGTAAAATCTTCAGCGCAGTTGGGCTTGCTTTTGCCATAATTTTAACAATCTTCACGATTGGAAGAACCAGCTCATTTTTAGCGATCGCTCCTGATCAGGTTTTACCTTCTTTTTTTGTTCTTTTCTGCGGTTTTATCATGCTGGGTATCTCTCAACAGCCATTCCGAATTATTCTCGGTCTTCTGATTCTATTGGCTGGGTTTGAAATTGTTTATGGTTCAGTTGAAAAATCATTGTTGATTAATGGATTGCTCATGGCGGTAACATTGCTTATTGCGATGGTTGGCTCATACCTTCTCACACCGGTTGAGAAAGAGGTGGAAGAATGAGTGCGCCGATTATCTGGATTGTTTTCCCCTTCCTTCTTTCCATCGGTATGCTTTTTCTTTTGAAATATCCCAGGATTTTACGAACTATTGCTCTTGGTGCAGGTTTACTATTGACAATGATCGCACTGTTACAACCGATTGGGAATGTAATTAATTTTGGCAGGTTGGTTCTCGATTTTCGACCAGAAATGATGGTGCTTGGCAGGTCGCTTTTCCTGGATAACGCAGATCGCTTTTCGTTGTTGATGATTTATTCTATCCTCACGATTTATCTCTTGTTAATGGATGTGCTGAAGGTTCCAATCAAATTTATCCCTTTATCCTTGGCTGTAAGCGCCTTACTGGTTACCGCTTTAGCAGTTCAGCCTTTTTTGTATGCCGCTGTTATTGTGGAACTCGCGGTGCTTCTGATTGTGGTTATGGTGACTGATAAAAAGGTAGATCAAGGCAAAGGCGTAATTCGATTTTTGGTTTACCTGACATTGGCGATGCCGTTTATTCTCTTCTCCGGCTGGATTCTGGGGGGAACATTTGCCAGCCCTTCTAACGCCAGCTATTTAATTGGTGCAGCCGCCGCGTTATTTTTTGGGTTTGCGATTTGGCTTGCGGTTTTTCCATTTCATGCCTGGGTGGCTCAATTTTCACGGGCTGTAAAACCATATTTGTTCGGGTTTGTCTTCAGCCAACTTCCCATTGTAGTGTTATTAATCATTGTCAGTTATGTTTCCAGCCTGGTTTGGCTGCGCTCAGCTTCATACCTTGCTCCAGCGTTGAGCACGATTGGTATTATTATGATTGTCACTACCGGCATCCAAGCGGCTGTAGAAAAAGATTTGAAACGCCTGCTTGGTGCTACGGTATTACTAGAAACCGGCTTTGCACTCGTGATGATCAGCCTGAAATCTGATTTGGGTGTAACCCTGCTGTACCGCTCATTTGTTCCCAGAGTCATCGCGTTGGCATTGCTTGTCTTCTCTTTATCTGTGCTCGAAACCGGAGGAGTTATGCCTTCCTTCGAAGGAATTCGGGGCAGTTTGAGGAAATTTCCATTCGCCAGCGTTGGAGTATTGTTTAGCCTGTTCTCGATCGCAGGTTTTCCGCTCTTTGCCGCCTTTCCGGTAAGAATTGAATTATTACATCAGGTCGGCACGATGTCAGTTTCTCCATTAATTTGGATGGTCGCAGGCCTTACAGGCTTTATAATTGCTGTGGTTAAGACGTTCTTTTTCATAACTTTTCCATTGAACGGGAAATGGACAAGTGGTGAAAAAGTAAGCCAGGCAATCGTAATAATTTTTGGCGTTTTATTGTTGGCATTGCTTGGATTAATTCCCGGTCTGCTGCAAAGCTTCATTGCTCCGTTTACAGAGCAATTACCTTTATTACGGTAGGCTAATCACGTGGTTCTGGAAGGTTAATTATGGAAGATGATGAATTAAGAAAAAGATTTGAATGGCTGGACGGTGAACGGCGTAAAGACAGGCAGACGATCACTGATCTGGTTGAACAGGTGAACGCGTTACAAGAGACTGTGAACTCACAAAAACGTGAATTAACTAATGCTCGAAAAGACCTGAAAAATACTTCCGCAGGGATATTGAAGATCAATGAGTATGAGGAAGTAATTGCCAAACAGAGGGTAGATTTCTTGAAGTCCGCGGCAGATTTCGAAAAGCGGTTATCGGTTTTTGAGCAAACCACTGATGGGCAGCGCCGCGATGATCGAGATATCTTCAATAAACGTGTTCTTGAATTACAAAACGAGATTAAACCGCTTCATGAAATTAAAAAAGAAGTCCAATCAAAAGGCGAAGATAATTTTCGCTTGAATCAAAAAATCGATGATGTTGCGCGACAACTTGCGGACCTGAGAATTAAAGATGAAGAATTACAGCGCTTCCAGAAGATTACTGATAGCAGCAGCCGACAGGAATCCAAACGCATATCTGATTTACAGGTTGAAATGACCACAATGAGAAAGCAGATGGATGAAGAACGGATTGCGACAGACGCGCAGAAAGCATTTGTTCAAAAACTTGAAGGGCAGATTAACGATCTTACCAATCGCGAAAAAATACGAATCCAGGAACAAGTAGCTTTTATTGAAAACCAATCTCGCCTGGTTGTTGAAAGAGAAAATCAATGGAAGGGCTGGCAGGAAAAGATCGATCAGCTTAACTCTATGGGTGATAACTTGCAGCGTCAGCTGCTCAACCTGGATGCAGTGAACCGTGAAGTTAAAACGGCGCAGGGTGATTTCAACACGATTAATGAACGGCTGGAGCGGCGAATCAATGAAATTACAGAGATGAGTCGTTTATCAGAAGAACGCTTCAGGCAAGAGTGGATTGCATTTAAAGCTGATGATCAAAAACGCTGGACAAACTACTCTCTTACCCAGGATGAAAGCCACCGGGAAAGTGACCGCGAAGTAATAAAAATTGTGGAAAGAATTTTGGCGCTTGAAGATTCCACACAGCGCCTGGCAGATTCAGTGCAGGTAATTAACGAAGAAACTGAAAAACGCATAAAAAGTCTGCTCGCCATGGCCAATGAATTTCTCAGTTCTTACGAACGCACAGTAATTCGAAAAGGGTAAGTTCATGCACGTCATAGGCACGGCCGGGCATGTGGATCATGGCAAGTCTTCACTGGTGCAGGCGCTGACGGGAATTGACCCAGACCGGTTACTTGAAGAGAAAAAACGTCAGATGACCATCGAGCTTGGTTTTGCATGGTATGAATCAACGGCGGTCGGTACGGTCGGCATCGTTGATGTTCCGGGGCATAAGGATTTTATCGAAAACATGTTGGCTGGGGTGGGGGGGATTGATGCCGTAATTCTGGTGATTGCGGCAGATGAAGGGGTGATGCCGCAGACTCGTGAGCATTTATCCATAATCAGTTTACTTAATGTCAATACTGGTCTGGTCGTGTTAACCAAAGTGGATATGGTTGACGATTCAGATTGGGTTGATCTGGTGGAAGCGGATGTAAGAGATTTTTTGATTGGCTCGCCACTGGAGAACGCTCCGATTTTGCGCGTCTCGACTGTTACAGGCGAGGGAATCTCTGAGCTTCGGGATGCGTTGGATGAAGCATTAATGCCTCTCGCTGCCAGACTCGACAAAGGCAAGCCGCGTTTGGCTGTTGACCGAGTGTTTACGATGACAGGTTTTGGCACAGTGGCCACCGGTACTATGTTGGATGGTTCCTTTCGCTTGGATGATGAAGTCGTAATTTTGCCATCAGGGGTGAAGAGTAGAATCCGCGGTTTGCAGAGCCATCAAAAACGTGAATCTATCGCTTTTCCCGGCAGCCGCACAGCGATCAACCTTGCCGGGGTTGACACCTCACTTGTGAAAAGAGGGAATGTGATAGCAGCCCCTGGCAAATATCAACCAACACGCAGGATTGATGCGAAAATCGATGTCCTCGGAGATGCAGCTGCGGGCTTAAAACATAACCAATATGTAAAAGTGTTCGTGTTTACGTCAGAAACTATTGGAAGGCTGCGTTTACTGCAAAAACAGCTAATCAAACCGGGAGAAGCCGGCTGGGTGCAAATTGAATTTGAAGATGAGCTGGTAGTTGTAGCCGGAGACCGGTTTGTCATGCGCCAGATGTCGCCAGCACAAACCATTGGCGGAGGGGTTGTGGTGGAACCTCATTCCGGCACCAGATACAAGCTTGCTGACACTGCCATAATTGAAAGATTGGAGCGAAAGCTTAGCCCAGCGGCTGAAAGCGGCATCTATACCTATGTTGAAGAGCACCCATTCTTAACAAAACGTGAAATTCAGGAACAAATTCCGGAGGGTTCATCGGTTGCGGCTGAGGAAATTGCCCGTTTTGTGGAGCAAGGAAAGTTTGTAAAGCTGGCACAGTCGCTGAATGACGAAGAAAAGGTTATCACTGCAGATCTCTGGCAGCAGTTAACACGAAAAATGCTTGAGGCTCTCGACCAATTCCACAAGCAATTCCCTTTGAAGAACGGATTTGTGAGTGACGAGCTCGCCAGAAAACTGCGTATAAGCAAACAGGAATTGGCGGTTTGTATTTCAGCCTGGGTAAATAATCGCCAGCTAAATGAAAGTGCGGGTGTCCTCTCTCTGCCGTCATTCGAAGTGCGTTATTCAGCCAATCAAACCAGAAGAATAAAACAGTTATATGATCAGATTCAGCAAGACCCTTTCAACCCGCCTGGCGTAAAAGAGGCGCGAGAGATCCTGACTGATGAACTCTACCAATCTCAAGTTGATCAGGGAGTACTTATCCAGCTTTCAGGCGAAGTCATCATACGAAGTACTGAATTTGAAAAGATGCAGGCGTTTGTAATAGCAGAAATTTCAAACCATGGTTTGTTAACGCTGGCGCAATTTCGCGATCACTTTTCAACCTCGCGGCGGGTGTCTCAGGCTTTGCTTGAATATCTGGATCGTAAAGGGATTACCATCCGCGAAGGTGATGGCAGAAGGTTAAAGTAATGCCTCTGACAACAGCCTCATTTTAATCCCACTTATCATTGACATCTTTGAGCAGTGACTTTATAATAGCGTCTGCCTTTCAACCAAGCAGAAAGATCTGTGAGGTTGTCAGAATTCCAACTTCCCCGTGGACTTGCGGAGAATTCTCGCGAGATATCGGTGAAGTGAAGATTGGAGAATCTTAAAAAATGAAATATGCAATTGTTGGAAATGGCGGTAAGCAGTATAAAGCCGTCGAAGGGGCGATGATCGATGTCGACTTGTTAGACGTCGAAGTTGGCCAAGAGTACAAACTTGATGAAGTTTTGCTGGTTGTCGAAGACGAAAAAATCCAGGTTGGAACGCCATCGGTAAAAGGTGCTCAGGTAACCACTTCAGTTGTTGACCACATCAAAGGTCAAAAGGTGATTACGTTCAAATATTCTCCTAAAAAGAGAATCCGTGTCAAGACCGGACATCGCCAGCAATATACCCGTCTTAAAATTGAATCGATTAAAGTGGAGTAATTGAAATGGCACATAAAAAAGGTGGTGGTTCCAGTCGAAATGGCCGCGATAGTAATGCACAGCGATTAGGTGTAAAAATATTCGCTGGTGAGAAAGTACTTTCCGGCAATATTCTTGTTCGCCAGCGCGGCACCAAGATTAAACCAGGCTTGAACGTGAGAATCGGTAAAGATGACACTTTATTTGCTGTTGCACAAGGCGTTGTGGAGTACGAAACGATGCCTGGTGGTCAAAAGCGAGTACATGTAAAACCTGAAGAAGCGGCATAAGCTTTTTGCACTTTCGTTTAGCCACGAAAATGCACTTAATAAACCAGGAAGGTTAGCGATAATGAAAAAAGGGATTCATCCAACATACTATCCGGATGCGAAGGTAACATGTGCCTGCGGCAATGTCTGGGCAACCGGTTCAACCAGGAAAGAAATTCGTACTGAAGTCTGCTCGAAGTGCCATCCATTCTTCACGGGTCAGCAACAGCGGATTATGGATATTGAAGGTCAGGTAGATCGATTCTACAAGAAACTTCAGGCTCGCCAAGATTATGTCGATGAGAAGAAATCCAAACAAGCTGCACGAACTTCGCCCACACGTTCTGTAAAAGAAATCGGCATCACCGCGCGCGCAGCAGAAGCGCTCGAAAAAGCCGGCTTGGTGAATGTTGGCCAGATTTTGGATAAACTTAAAGAAGGCGAAGGCGCTTTACTTGAGATCGAAGGTTTTGGCCGAAAATCATTAATTGATATGAAGAAAAATTTGCGACAGATGGGTTATTCCCTCCCCGCAGCGGCCGATGAAATTGTAGTGTAACATCATGCAGCATACAGCCCCTGGATTACCCCAGGGGCTGTTTTTGATTAAATGTACGAACAAGCAATGATTCAGAAAGAATTAAGGTAAAATCTAAGA
>JAGOVY010000110.1 GCA_018060515.1 Anaerolineaceae bacterium
GGTGTGCCGCGAACATTGAACTGTTCCTTGCCAAGCTTCCCCTCTGCAAGCACAGCAGCGCGCGCCGCGCCGCTATTAATTGAGCGTGTGAAGTGCGCCAAATCCAAACCGGCTTCGCGCGCCAGCTCGAGCAGCACTTCAGGTTTGCCGATGTTGCGGCCTTCAGCAAAAAACGCCTGCCTGATGCGCAAATCAAAGTCGCGCCCGATCTGCTCACCCTGCTGGGCGGCGCTCCAGGCGGCATCAAAAGCAGGTAGGGTAGTCGTGGGCCAATCCTCTGATAACGGTTTGAAGACGGCGTCCGGTTCTTGCAGCGCCGCCAGCCAAATTTCTGCTTCCATGATCTGGCGGTCAGGCGGGCCGCCGCCGTATACTTCCAACGGGTAGGCGCGTTCAACCAATCGGATTCTTCCCTGGTACTCGGGGGCTATTTTATGCAGGCGCACGGCCGCAACATAGCACCAGGGTCAATAGAATTCCGTCCATTCCCAAACTTCAACCAGGTCATTGATCATTGGGGCTGCTCCTTTCAGCGCTGCGGATTCACTTAATCAGGTTTGATTCTGCCAACAAGGTCGTGGGCGGTGAATGTCCCTGGTTCAGCAATCAAACGGGCAGCCTCTGGTACTTTGTCCCAGACGTTCCACAAGAGCACCCCGCAGACACGTCCAGCATCCAGATAATAAACTGTCCCTTTTTTATACGGCTCCTGCCAGTCAGCAACCAGCGGGAGTTTGCTGCTCAACATACCAATCGCTTCGTAGCCATACTCAAACAGGTCAGAATAAAAATATGGCGCGTGCGTATACGCTTCGTTGGCACCCGCCATGTTCCGCCCAGCTTGCTTTCCCATCGAAAATGCGTTATCGGCATGCTCCACCCGAATCATACGCTTGAGCAGCGCGTGCGGGAATATCGCCACATCACCAGCCGCAAAGATGTCGGGGGCAGATGTACGTGTAAATTCATCCACAACAATGCCATTCTCAATTTTCAACCCGGCGCTCTTTGCCAATTCCACATTGGGACGCAGCCCAAGCCCTGCCACCACGCCATCCACATCAAAAACATGTCCCTTTTGGGTTTCAACGCTGATTTGATCACCCACTCTCTCAATGCTCGCCACCCCATCGGCAGGTACGAGCTCGACCCCTTTCTCGCGGTAGACAGCGGTCATGAATTGAGAAAGTTCATGGGGGAAAATGTTTTCACCGATCGCACTTTCCAGAAAGACCATTGTTACCTGTTTACCATGCATGGTTAACGCTGCTGCCACTTCAGAGCCAATAAAACCGGCGCCGATGATGAGGAAGCGTTTGCCGGTTTTTGTGAGTTCGTGCAGCCGTTGATAATCTTGCAGCGTCCGGTAGTAGATAATCTCCTCCCCGCCAAAAGGCAGGTGGATGGGCGATCCTCCGGTGGCCAGCAGCAGCTTGTTATATGTGTATACCTCACCCTGGTCGTCGCGTACTTTTTTAGCGGCAGGGTCGAGCTCGGCAGCTTTGCGCCCGAGGTGAAATTCTACGTTGTAATTCTGGGTGTTGAGCCAGATTTTCTCGAACGGCAGCCCTTTCCACAGCCCCTTCGAGAGCGGCGGGCGTTTATAGGGCTGGTCGCTTTCAACACCAATCACACCAATTGAGCCCTCAGCATCAAGTTCACGAATCCCGCGCACAGCAGCATTTGCCGTCATGCCGTTTCCAATAATCAGGTATTTGTAAGATTTCATGTTTCCCTCTTTTTATTGAACATGCAAGGCGCTTCAGGTTTGGCAGGCGATTGTATTTGTGGAAAAAACTCAGCCTTTCCTATGAGTGCCGGTACTCCGCGGGCAGAACATCCATGCGTAAAGCCATGGAAGACAACCTCTCTCACCTCAAATAATACCATATTTATCATATTTATCATAATAATAAGGAGGGTATTTTTCAATTCACAATTAAAAACCCGCCTCCTGATCAGAGAAGGCGGGTTTGCGTTCATTCCATCAATATTGAGCGGCAGCTAACCCCAAGTTTCAAGTGCTTGCTTCACCGCCTTGAGGAAGTTATCCGCGCTTTCACCATCAAGAACGCGATGATCAAAAACAAAAGAAAGGTAGATCATCGGGCGGATGGCGATCGCCTCATTGCCCTCCACATCGCGGATCACTACCGCGCGCTTCTGCATCATCCCCGTGCCCAAAATGCCCACCTGCGGCTGATAAATAATCGGCGAGGCAAAAAGCGACCCGCCTGAGCCATGGTTCGTCAGGGTAAAAGTACCGCCTTTGACCTCATCCGGAACCAGTTTCTTGGCTCGCGCACGGTTGGCAAGGTCGTTAATATTGCGCGCCAGCCCCTGCAGTGAAAGTGAACCAGCGTCTTTGATCACCGGCACAATCAACCCATCTTTTCCCAGGGCTGTTGCCATGCCCAAATTAATGGCGTTGTGAATTTGAAGTCCCTCGTCCGTCCAGGATGCGTTGACTTCAGGGTTATCCTTCAGTGCACTGACAATCGCCGCACAGAAATACGCAGTAAGCGTCAGGTTCACACCCAGGTTGGCAAACGATTGCTTGTTTTCACTGCGATGCGCCAGAACCCTGGTCAGATCAGCCTCCATGACGGTTAGTACATGAGGGGAGATTTGCAGCGAATGAACCATGCGTTCTGCAATTTGCCGCCGCAGAGAAGTGTGTGGGATGAACCTGCCTTCTCCCGCCGTAAGGTCAGCTGCGGTGCTTGCTGGGGTTTGTGGCATAGAAGCACTCGAAGCAGCTTCGATATAAGCTTGAACATCTTCTTTGGTGATGCGCCCATCCTGCCCCGTTCCCCGCACCAGGTTGAGGTCAACCTGGTTGATTTCGGCCAGCTTTTTCACCAGCGGAGAAATGCGCCCTGTATAAGCTTCAGTTTGCACCGCAGGCGTTGCCGGAACGACCACCGCGGCAACCGCCGGTTTGACTTGATTTACTGGCGCAGCCGCCGCAGGCGCTTCAGGCGTTGCCGCTGCGCTGCCGGGTAGTTCCTCGCCGGGAGCACCGATCCACGCCAGCGTTGAGCCCACCTTGACCACCTCATCCTTCTGCGCCAGAACCTTTAGCAGTGTGCCAGCCGCCGGGCTGGGGATCTCAGTGGTTACCTTGTCCGTTTCCACCTCGACCACGACTTCAAGCTCCTCGACGGTGTCGCCTTCTTGTTTCAACCAGCTTACAATTGTGATCTCTTCAACCCCTTCGCCCATACTTGGCGCAATCAATCGAGCAGCCATAGTTCCTCCTTAATAAATTGTTGGAAAACGAGAAGGAGAAGCCTCTCTCATCAACTCGTAAACGCTATCAAAAATGGTTTCTGCATTGGGCTTTGAATAGTAATTGCCGTCAGCGCCATACGCTGGGCGGTGATCAGCGCCGGCGAGCGTGCGCGGGGCTGAATCAAGCCATTGATACCCGCCCTGCACTTCTAGCACCTGCTGCATCATATAGGCGGTGGCGCCTCCGGGCATATCTTCATCCAAAAAGAGCACCCGCGATGTCTTTTTAAGCGACTCAACAATCAGGCCGTTTACATCAAAGGGCAGCAGAGACTGGACATCAATCACCTCGGCATCAATACCAACTGAAGCCAGTTTCTCCGCAGCTTCGAGCGCGATGCGCACCAAAGCGCCGTAGGTAACGATGGTGACGTCCTTTCCCACGCGCAGCACTTCAGGCACCCCCAACGGAACGGTAAACTCGGTAAGGTTTTCAGGTTTGCGTTCTTTCAGTCGGTAGCCATTTAACACTTCAATCACCAGCGCCGGGTCATCTGACCTCAATAAAGTGTTGTAAAAACCTGCTGCCTGAGTCATGTTGCGCGGCACCAGTACATGCATACCCCTGACCAGGTTAATAATGCCCGCCATCGGCGAACCCGAATGCCAGATGCCCACCAGCCGGTGCCCGCGTGTGCGGATGATGACAGGCGCCTTTTGCCCGCCTGCCGTGCGCCAGCGCAGCGTCGCCAAGTCGTCAGACATAATCTGCAGCGCGTAAAGCAAATAATCGAGATATTGCATTTCACATATTGGGCGCAAGCCGCGTAAAGCCAAGCCAATCGCCTGTCCCAGAATTGTCGCTTCACGAATCCCAGTATCGCTGACGCGCAGCGAGCCATATTTATCCTGCATACCATGGAAGCCCTGATTCACGTCTCCCAACATGCCCACGTCTTCTCCAAAGGCAATCAAGCGCGGGTCGCGTGCCAGTGCTGCGTCAAAGGCGGTATTGAGAATTTCGAAGCCCATCACCATGGGCGAATTTTCGCTGTAGCGTGGTGCAATTACCGGTATCCCGAGGGGAGATTCCATGGAAGTGGAGAGCAGAAATGAGTTGTAATACTGCTGGTTTTCCTGTTGCAGCTGCTGGGCAAAGCCTGCCACTTTCTGCCGGGCAGCCGAGGGCTCAGTTCGGGTTGCCACAAGGCTGGCATGCAGTGCAGTTGCAACATCTGCGCGCACCACATCCGGCAGATCAGCCAGTTGGTCGCGGGCTTGCTCAACCACCTCCGCCTGGCTGGCTGAATCTGTTAATTGGTTAAGCAGGTTTATCGCTTCACTGCGAATTTGGCGTATCGGGTTCTGAAACTCCTCCCAGGCAGTTTTCCGTGCCGCTTCCACCAGCCGCTTGTCCTCTTCCTGCCATTGATCAATTTCAGCCTGCTTTGCAAACCCTTTTTCCGCAATCCACTCGCGGAACTGTTTCAGACAGTCAAACTCCGCTTCCCAGGCAAGTCGTTCGGCTGACTTGTAGCGTTCCTGCGAGCCTGAGGTTGAATGACCCAAAGGTTGCGTGGCTTCGGTGACATGCACCAAAGCGGGAATATGATGTTTGCGGGCATTTTCACCGGCTTGTTGGTAAACCTTCACCAGCTCTTCATAATTCCAGGCGTGAACAGAATACAGATCATATCCTGAATTGCATTCATCCGCCGGGCATGGGACGCGCTGGAAGCCCGTAAGAATCGCGTAGATGTTTTCCTTCACCATCTGAAATTGGTTGGGGACGGAAATTCCATAGCCATCGTCATAAACGGTGATGACCGCCGGCGCATGTAAAACACCAATCGCATTGACCGCTTCCCAAAACAACCCTTCGGCGGTTGAGGCGTTGCCAATCGTAACCCAGGTGACCTCATTGCCGTTGTTGGAAAAGTTGGAGAATTTTTTAAGTTCATCCAGTTTACGGTAGAGCACCGAGGCATACGCCAAACCCACCGCCCGCGGCATCTGCGCAGCCGTGGAGGCAATATCGGAGGAAGTGTTATAGCGATCCACCTGGCTGAGCCAATTCCCTGCATCATCTAATAAGGGCGATGAGAAATGGTTGTTCATACTCCTGCCGCCGGAGTTCGGTTCGAGCCTGGGGTCAGGGTTGGCATACAATTGGGCGAAGAACTGCTCAAGCGTCAGCATGTCCGCGGCAAACATCCAGGTTTGATCACGATAGTAACCGGAGCGCCAATCTCCTTTATGAAACGCACGGGCGATAGCTATTTGAGCAAGCTCTTTGCCATCGCCGAAAATGCCGAATTTCGCCTTGCCGGTTAACACCTCGCGCTTGCCAACGATGGCAGCCTGGCGGGATTTGTAAGCTAAACGGAAATCAGCGAGAATTTCTGCTGGTTCCGGATACGTTTCATTTCCTGAGTTTTTGTCCATTTTTTCTTCCTGATTGTGCTGGTGATCAGACGGCAGTGAAGCCGGGATTGTAAGATTTTTACGCTCTGAATCCACCAAAAATATGGATTCTTCCAATAATCAACACCGCTGCAAAATCAATTAGATGGTTGTTGTGCAAGCTCTCCCATAATTATACAATCGCAGCAGTTTCTTTGTTTCTGAGGATTGCTCCCGATCGTACAGCTACTTTCGTGATGGCGCCTTGTCGGTGAACAATGCGCCATCTTTTTCATCTTTTACCGATTAATGGCTCAACTTAGCTGAAAGCGTCATCTCAACTGCTGCCAGCGCCTGCGAAACCGGGCAGCCCTTTTTGGCTTGCTCTGCATATTTGGTGAAAGTGACCTCATCAATGCCGGGAACAACCCCCGTTGTGAAAAGTTCGATGAGCGTAATTTTTGGACCATCCCCCAAATGTACTTTGGCTGTTGTGTTAATCCTGGTTGGCGTGTGTCCGTCTTTGGAGAGAATCGCCGCCAGGAACATGGAGAAACAGCCGGCATGCGCTGCGCCGATTAACTCTTCCGGGTTGGTGCCCGGGCCGTCTTCAAAGCGGGAGGCGCGACTGAACTCGCCCTCATAGGCGCCGGAGCCGAGGCGCATGCTCCCCTTGCCGTCAACCAAATTGCCTTCCCAAAT
>JAGOVY010000111.1 GCA_018060515.1 Anaerolineaceae bacterium
GAATCAGACGATACGCGTGCCATAATCCAGCCAACGGGAGTTTTGCTGTAATAGTCCAAAGAAAGCGCCTGTAAGTGATTGAACATTTTCTTGCGCAAGTCGTAGCGAATACGCTCTCCTAGAATCCCGGCAAGGTAGATAAAAAGAAAAGTGCTGGCGGATTGAACGAGAATAGTTGCGCCATAAATTAATACGATATTCGTCAGCGCTTGTTTGTTGCCTTCAAGGATGCCATTATCAATTATCAGTTTGCTCAAATAAGTAGTAACGGAATCCAAACCGGCTACGACGGCAATGGTAACAAGAAAGCCGATAACCCAATTCTTATGAGGGATGGTCAACTGGAGAATACGACCGAGCACCTTGCTGTTAAACTTGGTCTCGAACTCTTCTTCGTCGAAATAGCTAGTCGACATTTTCCAGCTCCTTCTTCAATTCATCTTCAATCCGAGTTTGGATTTTGAAGATTTCGCGATAAACACCCTCTTCGTTTATGAGGTGGGTGTGTATACCCTGTTGAATAATGCGCCCCTTATCCATAACAAGAATTAGATCAGCATCTGCGACGCTTTGAATTCGATGAGCGATGATAAAAGTCGTACGGTTCTGCATCAGGTTCCATAACGCTTCTCGAATTTCAGCCTCTGTTTCGGTATCGACTGATGAGGTGGAGTCATCGAGAATTAGGATTCGCGGATTTTTTAGCAGAGTACGGGCAATGGCGATGCGCTGTTTCTGCCCGCCTGAAAGGGTTACCCCGCGCTCACCTACCAATGTTTGGTAGCCATCCTGAAAAGAAAGGATGCCGTCGTGGATTGCGGCTGCTTTGGCGGCAGTTTCTACTTCCTGGTCACTAACGTCTCTACCAACGCCATAGGTGATGTTTTCGCGTATCGTTCTGGAGAACAGGAAAGGCTCCTGTTCTACAATTCCAATTTGCTGCCTAAGGTATTTCCGGGGATATTTGTGCAGCGGAACCCCATCCAGTAGAATCTCACCCGTTGTGTACTCATAAAAGCGGGGGAGAAGCTGCACCAGGGTGGTTTTTCCAGATCCTGTTGAGCCGAGGAGCGCGGTTACGTGCCCGGGTTTTACGCTAAAGTTGATGTCTTCAAGCGTTTGATCCCCCTGTTCGTATTCAAACCCCAGATGAATAAAATCAAAATTCCCTTGCAGGTCTCCGTCAGGGAGGTGGTCTCCCTGGTCAAGTGGTTCGCGATTCTCTTTGATGATGTCTATCACTCTGCTGTAAGATACCAATCCAGTAGAGGTTTGTACAATCACTCTGCCCAGATTCCTTAATGGGAAGATGATGTAAATGAGTAATCCGGCATACGCCATGTATGAACCAACTGTGATTTCTCCATTGATTGCCATGACAGCACCGAAATAGTATCCAGCGAGTAATTGCAAACCGCAAAAAATATCAGAAATCGGCCAGAATAAAGAATCCATGAGCAGCAGACGCTTGCCGCGGTTATACTTCTCGAAATTATCCTTATCAAACTTATCTATTTCATACTTCTGGCGAGAAAATGCCTTTACAACGCGCACCCCTGATAGATTCTCCTGCAGAGTGGTGGAAAGGATGGCTTCTTGCTGCTGATAAGATTCGTAGGCTACAGATACTTTCTTGAATAAGAGCAATGAAACAATCAGAATGAAGGGGATGACAATGATTGAGATAAGCGCCAGCTTCGCGTTGATGTTTAAGATTGCAATAAAATTTACGATGAAAAGGAGCAAAATCCTGCCGATGTTGATAGCCTGGTCGGCAAAGAATCTGCGCAGCGCATCAACATCTGAGGTAGATCGTTCAATCAGGTCACCCGTTTTGGTTTTTGAATGATAGGTAAACGTGAGCTTTTGTAAATGGTCAAATAAGTAATTCCTCAGGCGCCGGGTAATTCCCTCTGCTGTTTGAGAAGCCAAAACACCGCTGAGGAATGAAAAACACCCTTCTAATAATGCCAGCCCAATGAAACCCAATGCAATATACGGCAGCCCAATTGTGGCTGTTTCTTCGAGGAAATAAGTATCAATAAAATACCGCAGCAAGAGGAATGTAAATGTTTTAGCAAGTGCTGCCAAACCAATGCTGGTGATTGCCCCTAAGTAGCGCAATCGGTAACCATACATCATTTTCCAAATGCCTGTAAGGCGGTTTTTTGATATTGTATTTTGAAGATCGAAATCTTGTTTGCTAAAGCGGCTCATTGAATGGCATCCTAAAATCTGTCGAAGTATTATAAAGCATTTATTTTCAGGAAACCGGTATTGAAACCAAATTCATGGACAAGGATGTGGGGATTGTTGTTTTACAGCACAGCATTGTAGAAACTGATTTTTGACCTGTATTGTGTTTTCATCAAGTATTTGACTTTTGGGCTATAATTGAATCACTATACTCGTTCAAAAAGGAGGAAACAATGGCAAGTGTAACTTTCGAAAATGTTGTCAAGAAATTTGGAGATTTCACAGCAGTTGATAATCTGAGCTTGGAAATTTTTGAAGACGAGTTTCTGGTTCTGGTTGGCCCTTCAGGCTGTGGAAAAACAACCGCGCTGCGCTGTTTGGCTGGTCTCGAAGAGGTTACTTCGGGGAAAATTTACATCGGCGACCGTCTGGTGAATGACGTTCCGCCCAAGGATCGCGATATTGCCATGGTTTTCCAATCCTATGCGCTGTATCCGCACATGTCGGTGTACGACAACATGGCGTTTGGTTTGAAATTGCGCAAGCTTCCCAAGCAGGAGATTCAAGATCGAGTTAGCAAAACAGCGAAAATTCTGGGAATTGAGACTTTATTAAAGCGGAAACCGAGAGAGCTGTCTGGTGGTCAGCGGCAGCGTGTTGCACTCGGCAGAGCCATTGTTCGCGAACCGAAAGTATTCCTCCTCGATGAACCGCTTTCCAACCTGGATGCAAAATTGAGAGTACAAACCAGGTCTGAGATCAGTAAGATGCACAATCATCTTGGGACGACATTCGTCTATGTTACCCACGATCAAACCGAAGCCATGACGATGGCGAATCGTATTGCGGTGATGAATAAGGGAAAATTGCAGCAGCTTGACAGCCCGCAGACACTATATGACAAACCGGCCAACATGTTTGTTGCGGGCTTTATTGGCACTCCGGCGATGAATTTTTTCACCATGAAGCTAATCAAAGAAGGCGATACCCTCTATGTGGATAATGGTGAGCTGAAAATCGCAATTCCTAAAGAACGCAACAGCACTTTGGAGCACCTTACAGGCAAAGAAATCATTTTCGGCATTCGCCCGGATGACATTCACAACCCTGAATACTCACCGCAGGACGTCCATGGAGAACGGGTTTCAGCTAAGATTGATGTGGTTGAATTGATGGGCAATGAAATCCTGGTTTACATGGTAACCGATAAAGGCAGCAATTTCGTTGGTCGGGTTGATCCACGTTCACGGCATCGTGTTGGTGAGACGACAGAATTAATCTTCAATATGGATAATAGCCACATCTTTGATCCTTCTTTGGATCCTGAGAACCCTGTTGCTGTGAGATAATATTTTTGATGTTTGAACCTGAGTAGCGCAAGCTTAAACCTTGCGCTACTTTTATGAAAATAAGGAGTTTAAATGTACAAAATCGTTCTTTTACGCCATGGCGAAAGTCAATGGAACAAGGAAAACCGCTTTACAGGTTGGACCGACGTGAACTTGACGGAGAAAGGGGAGGCGGAAGCCCGTTCAGCCGGCGATTTAATGAAAGCTGAAGGCTTTCAGTTTGATGTGGCATTTACATCGGTCTTAACCCGCGCAGTACGCACCTTGTGGCTTGCACTTGAGTCTATGGATATGGTTTGGCTTCCGATCATTAATTCTTGGAGATTAAATGAGCGCCACTATGGTGCGCTTCAGGGCTTGAACAAAGCAGAAACAGCCGCACAATATGGTGATGAGCAGGTGCTCATCTGGCGCCGCAGCTACGACACTCAGCCGCCTGCATTGACGGCAGATGATGAACGTTATCCGGGTTCAGATCGCCGTTATGCTGACCTCCCGGCATCTGATATACCCCTTACAGAATGCCTGAAGGACACAGTGGCGCGGTTTTTGCCCTATTGGCATGACGAAATTGTTCCGGTAATCAAGGCTGGCAAACGGGTTTTAATTGTTGCACATGGCAACAGCCTGAGGGCTCTTATCAAATATCTTGATAACGTTTCAGATGAAGAAATCGTTGGGTTGAATATCCCCACCGGTGTTCCTCTTGTCTATGAACTTGACCGGGAGTTTAAGCCGATAAAAAGTTACTATCTCGGTGACCCTGAAGAAGCGAAACGGAAAGCAGAAGCAGTCGCCAATCAGGCAAAGAAATAACCCTAAACGGCAGGAAAATCCTGCCGTTTATTACATTTTTTCGCCAGCCTGGGCACTAAGATGATGATGACGAGCGCACCAACCAGTGTGAAACCTCCCATATAAATGAATGCGTCTGACCACAGCTTCTCAGGGTAAAGGCGGATCAGCGTATCATTGGCAAAAAACAACCAGGTATCACCTTCAAAGAAAATGGCATGAAAACCAGTAAAAAGCGCGGTGAAATCGAGAAGAATCCCCGCGATGACAGCCAAAATTAAACCAAAGGTCAGCCAACCTCCGTATGAAACGGCATTCCAATACTCAGTGCATTTATGCAATTTCCAAAGCACAATGCCTGCAAGTACTAAAAAAGCCGCAACAAGATACCACGCGAGATTGGCAGCCTTCACCAGGTTTCTGACATCCAGCATGTGTTCGAGTTCGCGCTCGTTATATATTGCAGTCCCATCTTCAAAACGCAGGTTACCCAGGGAATCATCAGTTTCATTATTGATCAGATATTTTAGCGAGGGAATTCCCCACTTCAATCGTTCTGCTTTCGTAAACCCAAAATCATCTGCGGGGAAGTTAGGCAAACTATATTCGAAGTGCAAAAATGAAGGGCTTATCAAGATTTTGATGGACCCCATCAGCAGGAAAAAGGGTACACAGAGGGTGATGACAAGTAGCAAGGCTTTGGTTAAATATTTCATTTGAGTCTGCCAACTCCGCCTGAAAGTAAGAAGTTAAAAATAATAGAATTCGTGACCTGTTCCACCGGAGCGTGGTCATCGGTAAAAACAAGTTGGGTCGTTTCTGGCAAAGGTTGTAACCCGGCATAGGTGGTAGCCATTACATTGAGCAGCAGCGGTGGCGTTTGAGGGTCATTCATCAGGTAAACATAATTTGCCATAAAATTATCAAGGGTGGTTTCTTTGACGGTTGCAAAGATCAGTGTATTGAACGAATCAGGGACATCTGAAATGTAAATTGTAGCGAAAACGGTCTGGATTGTTGCTGCAAGCGTATCCACCAGGCGGCGGTCGGTAGGACCGCGCCCAACATTAATGACCATCACGCCATCTTCAGCGAGGTGGCTGTGAACGGTTTGGAAAAACTCTTTCGTCGTCATATGCCAGGGGATGTAAGGCGGGCGATAGGCATCAACACTGATGATCTGATATTGTTTTTCGCTTTTTGCCAACGCCCAGCGGCCATCCTGCACGATCACATTGAGGGCTGGGTTCTCCATATCGAAATATTGATTGCCAACCTCAACGATCAAAGGGTCAATTTCAACGCCATCAATTTGAATCTCAGGAAAAACATGCATGAGCTCTCGGCTGGTGGTGCCGCCAGCAAGGCCAATAATTGCTGCGCTGCTAACTGAAGACGTGGAAACTGGCGCCGGGTTAAAAAATGGTGCACTCATCGCTTGTTCCCACGGTCCACCATAGTAGAGGTTATCTGGGTGGTAAATGGAGTGTACGCCCTGACCTTCATTCAGGCGCAGCATGCGGAAGCCATTTTCTTCGATGACTTGAATATAGTTATAGCTGGATTCGCCCTCGTAAATAAGCCCGCTGGTAGCTTTGTCGGTGCCCGGGGTGCCCCAGATGAAGAGCGCGGCGAGCACAAGCGGCATCCAGGCATAACGTAAAACGCCATTCCATTTATTGACAAGATAAATGCCGATGAGGACGAAGAGCATCAATAACGAACTAATGATAAGGAAGGTTCGGTAGGTGCCCACAAGCGGTATTAAAATCAGCACCGGCAGAAAAGTGCCAATAAATGAACCGAGGGTTGAAATGGCGTAAATCTGCCCCGAAGTTTTTCCGGCGCTCGCGGTATCTTGAATCGATAGACGAATGGCGAATGGAGATGCTGTTCCTAACAG
>JAGOVY010000034.1 GCA_018060515.1 Anaerolineaceae bacterium
CGCTCACTTTTGACGCCAACAACGGTTTGGGGCACCCCGCTGGGGTAAAAGCCATGCACCGCTGCATTGAAAAAGCGCGTGAATCAGGCGTAGCTTTGGCAACCGTGCGCAACAGTAATCATTACGGCATCGCTGGCTATTACGCCATGATGGCGCTTGAAGAGGGTATGATTGGAGTCAGCTTCACCAATTCCGCTCCGCTGGTTGCTCCGACGCACGGCAAAGCGGCAATGCTGGGCACCAATCCCATCGCTGTGGCGGTACCTGCCAAAAACAACCGGCCATATGTATTGGATATGGCCACCAGCATCGTGCCGATTGGAAGAGTTTCAGTCTACCAAAAGAACGGGCAATCCATCCCCGCCGGCTGGGGCATTGATGAGGATGGAAAAGTGACTGAAGACCCGCAAAAAGTACTCGAAGGCGGCGCCTTAATGCCGCTTGGAGGAACTGATTTGCTGCGCGGCTATAAGGGTTATGGCTTGGCACTGCTGGTGGATATTTTTTCAGGTGTACTTTCAGGTTCCGGATTTAGCGACCAGGTTTCCAGTGCAGCCAACCCTGGCATGGCGCGCATTGGTCATTTCTTCGCTGCCATTCGCATCGATGCTTTTCGCGACTTCGCTGAGTTCACAACAGACATGGACCTCTTATTGGATACTCTGCGCAATTCTGCCAAAGCTGCTGGTGAAGAACGCATTTACATCCACGGTGAAAAAGAATTCGAAAAAGCAGAACGCGCGGCAACCAATGGGGTTCCGCTATCCGATGTGACCGTGCAATCTCTGATCAATGCCGCCGAACACGCCGGAATACCGTTTTCGTCCAAACCAATGTAAACCGGTTAAATCTGTCTCTTCATTTTCTTAATCAGGATGCAGGCTTCGTTTCCCTGCAGAGTAAAGCTACCATCGTTCAATACCGGCTGGCTGCGTTCCTTGTTAGAAAGCAGCAGCTCCCATTTATATTGCGCCAATTCGTCGCCCAGTTGTACATCTGTGCTAACTGCAGTAAAGTTTAGAATTATGAGGATGGTTTGTCTGCCTTCCTTGCGCAGATATCCTAAAACCCGCTGCGGGTTCTTTTTCAACGGCGTAAATGAGCCGCTGTGTAATGCCGGATACGAGCGTCTTAAATGCAGTAACGAGCGGTAGAAATTGAACAGTGATTTCGGATCTGCCTGCTGAGCTGCCACATTTCGTCTTGCATAGTCGGGGTGAAGCTTGAGCCATGGGTTGCCGCTGCTGAAACCTGCATTTTCTTCTGCATTCCACTGCATTGGCGAGCGGCAGCCATCGCGCCCCACCGGTAATGGCCAGTAGCGTTTTCCTACTGGATCGCGCACTTCTGAGCGGCTCACGCGGATATCGCGCATGCCAATTTCTTCACCGTAATACATAAAAGGCGTACCCCGCAGTGTGAGCAACATGGCAGCCGCCACTTTCAGCCTTTCATCATCTCGCGGCGCATTAAGGCGGGTAGCAGACCTGGGGTTATCATGGTTATTCAACACATAGTTTGGCCAGGCGCCTTCAGGCAGAGATTCTTCCTGACGCAGCACATACCCCAGGTAGCGCTCCGGATTCCACGGGCTTCTCACCATCGAAAAATCGAAGGTCGCGTGTAATTTTCCCGGTCCGCAATAGCTGGCGGCCATCTCAGGCGTTGGCATAAACGTCTCGCCTACAGCATAACGCTCTGGGTAAGCGTCCAATACAGCGCGGATATCCGCAACCACGCCCTGCATTTCGGGGCGGTTGGTATCGTAAACATGATTTTGCCAATCAAATGGGCGGATGCCGAGTTTCTTGGGATTCTCGCGGAAATATTCATCTTTGAAATATTGGTTGAAAACATCAAGCCTGAAACCATCTACGCCGCGATCTGCCCAAAACCGGAAGGTATCCATCATCTCCGCGTAAACTTCAGGGTTGCGCCAATTAAGGTCAGGTTGTTCTTTGCAAAACATATGGTAGTAGTATTGCCCGCTGGCTTCATCGTACTCCCAGGCTTTTCCCCCGAATGTAGCCTGCCAATCGTTTGGGGGGGCATTCCTTCCGGCTTTGCCATCACGCCAAATGTACCAATCTCGTTTAGGATTATCCACAGAAGAACGGGATTCGATGAACCAGGAATGTTGGTCGGAAGAGTGATTGAGTACCAAGTCTACGATAACCCGAATGCCCCGCTCGTGCGCGGCTGTTAACAACTGATCAAAATCGGCCAGCGTACCATACTTGGGATCTATATCGCGGTAATCCGCCACATCATAACCAAAATCAACATCCGGCGAAGGGTTGATCGGCGAAAGCCAAATGGCGTCAATCCCAAGGTCAGCCAAGTAATCCAACTTGTCGACAATGCCGATTAAATCGCCGATGCCATCTCCATTGCTGTCTGAAAATGAACGTGGATAAATCTGATAAACCACGCCGTTCATCCACCATAAACCTGATTTTGCCATTTTCGCCTCCATTATTCGATGATGTTGTCCTTTTTTTAAAATTCCACACCGCAAAAGATGAATGGGATTAACCTGAAATCTGACTGGTACTGCCAGATATACTTCATTATATAATCATACTAGAGAAACAATTGGCGACAATTAAGGAGTGCTCGTGCAACCCTCGCGATTTGCAGCTTTGATGTCTCTCTTGTTGGTTACGCTTTGCGCCTGTTCAGCTCCTCCTACGAAAAGCGCTCCACCCCTTGCCATACCCACCATTGAATCACCTGCCATCGACGAAACTGAAGCGATAACTGAGGACAATTACCTGCACCTCTGGGCTACAACTGGCGTATTAAGCCCGCTTGAGATGCCCGATTTTGCCATCGACTCGCCAGAATCTACTTCCGCTTGTGGTAATGCAGTTCTGACCAGCTACGACAAACCCGATTTGGAAATCTACCTCACCCTTCAATACGCACAACCCGTGCTGCCTGTGCAAATCAACCTGATCATGAAGGAAGCCACCGATGGCATCCGCCGCGTGGAAGTCCTTAACTCCCGCTCAGGTTTGGGGCGTGAGATCTACAGTGAGAACCTGCAGCGAAGCGAAGAGTTTTTTCAAGTGAACGGCTGCACACACCAAATTACGCTGCCTGTGACGATTGATTTCGCGGTTGACACCATCATAGTCGGCTTCGACACATTTGCCGCCGCCGCCTTGTTGGATGCCGTTGAGTTGGTCGGTGAATCATCACTCAATGAAGAGCCAGTTGTAAACTGGCGTGTTTCGATTGCGGATTTGCCATTGAGCGTTGCAGTCAATTCGTCCAATCTGGTGGTCGTTGCCACTGAAACAAACCGGTTGTTAAAATTCGACATTGAAGGAAATTTAGTTGAAGAGCTCTCCGCCCCCAGCCAAGGGAGGATAGTGGATATGACCTTTGATGCCAATGAGAATCTTCTACTCGGCGATGGTGATTTTGGTGAATTCTTCCTGCTTGGGCCAGATGGTATTATTGCCAGGGATGGCGGCCAAAGCCCACTCACACAAGTGGCAGTCAGCCCGGCACAAGAGAATGTCTATCTGCTTGGAGACCTTGGTGGTATGTATTACCTGCTCAGCCACATCCCGAACTCAAACGAAATCATCAACCCTCTGCCTTTGGAAGGTGCTTCCTACAGCGGGCTGGCTTTCAACGCGGCGAATCAACTTTTTTCCATTAGGGATTCGGATGGTTTTCTGGTCGAAATTGACCGAAAGAGCGGACTTGAGATCAACAGCATCCCGTTGCGCGATGAAAAAGAAGAATCCATCCCGCGCGATTTGGCGATCGACCAAGATGGCACTTTTTACATCCTCTTTGCTGCCAACCTTGAAGGAAGCGCCGTGCATCAGCTTGACGCTCAAGGGTTTCAGGTGCGTGTTTTCGGCGATACCACCCAATCTGCTGGCAGCAACTGGATGGAAGGCAGCTATTTTGAACCGCGGGCGATCGCCGTCAGCTCTGACGGGAAATATGCCTTCATTATTGACGGCGATGGTGAGAGCAATTACCTCACTTGCCTGGAACTGAAGTAGGATTCGCTCCAATGTGCTGCAGATCCCATGACGTTCAAACAGTGAGTAAAATTATCCTTGACCCCGGCGATGATTGTGATAAAATAGGGTTGGTTCGAAAGACATTTGAGGTTTCATCACCGAAAAGTGGGCATCCCCCACTTTTCTTATTATCATAAACTTCATAAACAGGTTGAATAACAGGTGGAGAGAAAAAAGGAATGAAGAACGAATTTACACTCGCGTTCAATGAATTACTCGACGATAAAGGGTTGCCGAAAGAAGTCATCCTTGAAGCGCTCGAGTCGGCGATGGTCTCTGCTTATCGGCGCTCTGTGAACGCCTCCAACGAGCAGCAAATCGAAGCAAAAATGGACATGGAAACAGGCAAAGTCACCATTTACGCGCAAAAAGAAGTGGTTGAATCTGTAGAAAATGAAATCACTGAGGTTGACCTTGATACCGCCCGTACGGTAGATGCGGAATCCCAATTGGGCGACCTGGTCATCATCGAATCGACCCCGAAGAATTTTGGGCGCGTTGCAGCACAAACCGCTCGTCAGGTCATCCAACAGCGCATTCGAGACGCTGAACGTAAAGCACAGGTGGTGTTTTACGAAAAGCAGTTGGGAGAAATCGTCAGTGGTGTGGTTCAAGCAGTCGGTACCAGTGGTTTAACCATCGGGCTGGAGCTGAAAACCGAAGCCAGTATGCCGCGAAAAGAAATGATCCAGAATGAGCGCTTCCATGTTCACGATCGGATTCGCGCGCTCGTTGCCGAGGCCAAAGATACACCGCGTGGACCGCAGATCATCCTCTCTCGCACCCATCGAGATTTTCTCCGTCGACTGCTCGAAAACGAAGTCCCCGAAATCTTTCATGGCATCGTTGAGATTCGTTCGATTGCCCGCGAACCAGGAGATCGTGCCAAGGTTGCGGTATCTGCAACCCAACAGGGTATTGACCCGGTTGGCGCCTGCGTCGGTATCCGCGGAGTTCGTATTCAGGCAATCGTCAAAGAACTTCACGATGAGAAAATTGATGTCATTGAATGGAACCCTGACCCGGCTGTATTCATTGCCAAGGCTATCAGCCCGGCAAGGGTCAGTGGTGTGTATCTGGTAGACCAGCGCGGCAATAGCGCGAAAACTGCCACAGTTGTGGTTGCAGAAGACCAACTCAGCCTGGCGATTGGGCGCGTGGGTCAAAATGCGCGACTTGCAGCCAAGCTAACCGGTTGGCGTATCGATATTAAAAGCCTGCCAGAAGCAGCGCAGGATGCACTGGCGAAATTGTCAATTGACTCATCGCTCAGCGTACTTCGCGAAACAGAAGCCGATAACGCACAGCGTATTAAAGAATTTTTAGCACGCAAAGCAGAAGGTAAGCCGCTTTCGCCTGAGGAATATGACCTGATGGTGAAGTTTGTTGACCGCGTGGAACGCAAGTCCATTGACAAGAGCCAGGAGCAGTATCGCAAAGAAGAAGAGAAAAAAGCCGAAATTCGCAGGTCAATTCCCGAATCTGCATTCACAACCAACATCCTCGACAGCGGAATTCCGGAGCATATTTCTGTTTTGCTGCAAGAAGCCGGCTACTTCAGCCTCGGCGAAGTTGCCATGCAGGTAAAACGTGACCCTGACATGATATTGGGTCTCAATGGCATTAACATCCGAGCCATGGACAACATCAACGAACGAATTGATCAACTCGACAAGCAACTGATCGAGGAAAAAGAAGCTCTGGCAACCGCAGCGCTCGTTGAAGCTCAATCAGAAGAAGCCGCGCATGAAGAAGAGGTAGCTGTTGAGCCAGAATCAACCCTGGAACCGATTACAGAAGACATTGAGGAAATCACAGCTGTCTTGGAGCCGGTTGTCAGTGAATCGGTTGAGACAGGCTCTGAGAGCGGTGTAGTTGAACCAGAAGTTGAACCCACCCTTGAAGAAATCTTCACCCTGCGGCCGGAGGTGTTGGACACCGCCGGAATCACCGACGAAGAGGACAATGAAGATTCGAGTAAGGCAAAGAAAAAGGGCAAGAAAAAAGGGAAACATGTGGTGGTTACCTATGACCCTGATCGTGACATGACGGTTGTGAAAAAGAAGCACAAACGCGGCGCGAATGATTGGGGTTGGGAAGAGTAAAAATGGGAAGGACAGGTGGCTAAAAAACCGCAGAAAAAAGTAAAGCACGTTCCACAACGCACCTGCATTGGCTGTAGATCAGTATTACAAAAACGTGATCTAACTCGGTTGGTGCGCAATTCGGAAGGGGTCGCCATCGATCTCACCGGAAAAGCCAATGGCAGGGGAGCGTACGTGCACAATATCCGTTCCTGCTGGGAACAGGCACTGAAAGGCGCGATTAACCACGCCTTGCGTACAGAATTGAGTGCTGAAGACCGGCTAAAACTAAGGGAGTTTATGGAGCTTCTCCCTGATGAAAAAAGTGCCCAGAGCGAAGAAATGACAGCCTGACCTTGTCACCACGCTCAAAGCACATTCGCTGATCCTTCTCCCCCAGTTTTATTCAGGGAGATTAAGACAAGGCAAATAGGGGGAACACTTTAGGAGGTGTGTAATGGGCGAAAATCAAATCGAATTTCCGTCTCAAATCACGGTACGCGACCTGGCACAACGTATGGAAGCAAGCCCGATTCAGGTCATTAAAGTCCTCATGTCAAATGGTGTGATGGCAAATATTAACCAATTGGTTGATTACGATACAGCAGCGATTGTCGCTTCTGAGCTTGGTTTTGAAGCGATTCCGATTTCAGTTAAAGAAAGCAGCCCAACCGAAGACTTGAGTCAAATACCGCTCTGGCGCAAGCTGCTCGAAAAAGAAGATCCCGCAAAGTTGATTGACCGGCCAGCGGTTGTGACGATTTTAGGTCACGTTGACCACGGAAAAACCACCTTATTAGATGCAATCCGCCACGCGAACGTTGCCAGCGGCGAAGCAGGTGGTATCACTCAACACATTGGCGCTTACCAGGTGGAACAAAAAGGCAGACTGATCACCTTTTTGGATACCCCGGGGCATTCGGCGTTCACCGCCATGCGCGCCCGCGGTGCGCAAGGTGCTGATGTTGTCATTTTAGTTGTGGCAGCCGATGACGGTGTGATGCCGCAAACCCGCGAGGCGATTGCGCACGCGAAGGCGGCTAAAGTCCCTATTATCGTCGCCCTCAACAAAATGGATCGCCCTGATGCAAACCCAGATTTCGTCAAACGCCAGCTTGCTGAAAATGGCTTAGTTCCCGATGAATGGGATGGCAGCACGATCGTCATTCCTGTTTCTGCCAAACAGAAGAAGGGATTGGAAGATATTCTCGAAGCGATTCTGCTGGTAAGTGATAGCCTAGACATTAAGGCGAACCCCAAAGGCTCAGTTTTCGGCAGTGTCATCGAAGCCCAGGTTGATAAAACCCGCGGCGTGATTGCCACTCTACTGGTGCAGAACGGCACGCTCAAGTTAGGCGATACGGTCATCGCCGGTGAAACTTTCGGCAAAGTACGCGCCATGTTCGATTATAAGGGAAAGGCAGTGAAAAACGCCCCCCCGTCAACGCCGATTCAGGTGTTGGGGTTTGGCAGCGTTCCACCCGCTGGAGATCTATTCCAGGTTGTAGCCTCCGAAAAAGAAGCCCGTGCCATCATTGCTGAGCGACAAGCAGAAAAAGCAAATATTGTCCCGGCTTCGCGAACCACACTTGAGCAAATCTTCGATAAGTTCAAACAAGGCGATGTTAAAGATCTTCCCTTAATTCTAAAGGTTGATGTTCAGGGATCTTTGGAGCCGATTATCAATTCACTCAACGAGCTCAGCCAGGGTGAAATTAAGATCAACATAGTTCACTCCGAAACGGGCAATATCAGTGAAAGCGACGTGATGCTGGCTGTTGCTTCTAAAGCGATTTTGTTGGGCTTCAATGTGTCTGCAGATCAGGCTGCCCGCAACCTGGCTGATCATGAGGGGGTATCAATCCGGTTATACGAGATCATCTACCGCCTCATTGAAGATATTGAAAAAGCGCTCAAAGGCATGCTTGAACCCGAAACACGGGAAGTTTTCGTGGGAACTGCTCAGGTTCGGGCGGTGTTTAAAATTCACAAAGTGGGCAGTATTGCAGGTTGTCGTGTCATCAATGGTGAGATTCGGCGTAACGCCAGAATACGGCTTATGCGCAACAACCAAGAGTTGTTCGATGGTGAAATAGCGTCGCTCAAACATGAAAAAGATGATGTCAGAGAAGTCCGTCAGGGGCTTGAATGCGGAATATCCTTGAAAGGGTATAATGATATTCAAGAAGGCGACATCCTCGAGAACTACATTATCGAAAAAAATGGTTGATGTTTTCCAAATACAGGAGTAAGGGTTTTATACTATGCCTTCACCATTACGACTAACACGCATCGGAGACAGATTCCGCGAAGAATTGTCTGAGATGATAGTAAGAGAAGAGATCCGTGACCCGCGCCTAAACGGGATTACAATCACGGAAGTTAAAGTTGATCGAGAACTCTCCTACGCTGATATTTATGTATCTGCAATTGAAGGATCGTCTCGATCCAAAGATGTTTTGGAAGGGCTCGAAACTGCCAGCGGCTTTATTCGGAAGGAACTGGCACAGCGCATCACGCTGCGTTCTTTCCCCCGTTTGCGTTTTCATTGGGATAACACTCCCGAACGCGCAGATAGAATAGAACAATTACTCGCCGAAATTCGGGCAGAAGAGAACCAGCAGAAGAAAGACAAATGATCGATAAGCAAATTTCTGAAGCAATTCGCCGATCACAAAGCATCGGTATTACTTCTCATATTCGACCGGATGGAGATGCGATTGGGTCTGCGCTCGCGCTTGGGCTGGCACTGATGAACGCCGGTAAGACGGTTGAAATGGCGCTTCACAACCGCAGCACAAAGACCTTCCACCACCTTCCTGGAATCAGCCTGGTGAAGAAGGCTTTTACCCATGATAATGAACTCTATATCGTGGTAGATTGCAGCGACCTGGAACGCGTAGGCGGTATGCTGCAAGAACACGCCGCCGATATCGTGATTGACCATCACATCACCAATACACTTTTTGGCAAGCTCAACCTCGTCGAAGCGGAATCCGTTGCCACTTGTGCTGTTCTTGCAGAACACATGCCCGCTTGGGGTTTAACGATAGACGAGGAAATTGCTTCCGCGCTTTTGTCGGGAATCCTCAGCGACTCAATTGGCTTCCGCACTTCCAACACATCTTCAGCATCGCTGAGAATTGCGGCTGATCTTGTGGACAAAGGGGCGGAAATTTCCACTCTTTACAATAAAGCGCTGCTCAGCCGACCTTATGAAAGCATCAAATATTGGGGGTACGGACTCGCCAGGCTGCAGCAAGCAGGCGGCTTGGTATGGACGACTCTGTCGTTGGAAGACCGAAAAAACTCGGGCTACCACAACGATGACGACGCCGACCTGACCAACATCCTTTCGACCATTAATCAATATGACATCGCCATGCTTATTGTTGAACAGCACCATTCAAAAGCGAAGGTAAGCTGGCGCGCCCGTCCGGGCATCAACGTGGCGAATCTTGCAGTCTCTCTTGGTGGGGGCGGCCACCCCGCTGCTGCAGGGGCCGAGTTCTCTGGGGATTTAGCGGCTGTGCAAGAACTTGTGTTTACTAAAACCCGCGATTATCTTAAAGCATTACCTGAAGAAAATCCCATTTCTTCATCACTTTTAGACACGGAGCAATAAGATGGAAAATAGCAGAGAATTTGATATCAAGAATACAATTTCAGGCGTTCTGGTTGTGGATAAACCCACTGGAATGACCTCGCACGATGTGGTTCAAGAGGTACGAAAAGGATCGAATATCCGGCGCGCCGGCCATACTGGAACACTTGATCCGCGGGCATCTGGAGTACTTGTGGTGCTTGTCGGCCCGGCAGTTCGCTTGAGTGAATATGTTTCCACATCAGATAAACGCTATCAGGCAGTAATCATGCTTGGTAAATCCACTGATACCTATGATGAAGATGGAAAAACCACCTCCTCTTCACCAGTTAACGTCACCGAAGAACAGTTTGATGAAGAGCTGCAGAAGTTTGTTGGGCAAATCGAACAGGTTCCACCGCCGTATTCAGCCGTGAAGGTGCAAGGGCGCAAAGCCTATGAACTGGCACGTAGAGGCGAAGAGGTCGAATTGGAGCCGCGTACCATCCATGTTTACCACCTTGAAGTCCTTGAATGGGCTCCGCCTGAAGTGGTGATTGATGTCTCCTGTTCCTCTGGAACCTACGTAAGGTCTCTGGTTAATGATCTGGGTACCCGCCTGGGCTGTGGTGCAACACTCACCGGTTTGCGCCGCACAAAAAGCGGGCAATTCACCTTACGCGAAGCAATCCCGCTGCGCAAACTAAATGAAGCCTTTGCAGACGGCACCTGGTATCAATACCTGATTCCGGCAGCAGAAGCACTTTCAGATTGGCCAACAATTGAGTTGACTGATCAAGAAGTTGATGCCCTCAGGCACGGTATTCGTATCCAGGCGGCTGATGCTGACAAAGACAAGGTCTGCGGTGTGAGCGAACAGGGAGAACTGGTTGCTTTGCTTGAGTTGGATAAAGAAAAAATGGAATGGCAGCCGAAAAAAGTTTTCTTTTCGTAAGGTCGATCGCTTGCCCTAAGATTTGCGCTGCGTTTAAGCTGGAAACGATCAATATTTCATGAACTCTCTCGACCAACTTTCCGAATTATCGATTGCACGTTCTTGGGCTGCGATCGGAGCTTTTGATGGTGTACACATCGGGCATCAGTCATTGTTTGACCGGCTCGTTGCAGGAGCGCACCAGGCAGGCTGCAAGGCTGTAGTAATTACTTTCGAACCACTGCCTGCGCTTTTCTTTAAGCGCATCGTTGGCATGCAGGTATTAACCAGCTGGCACGAACGCGTGGCATTGATCAATAACTTCGCCGTGGATCAGGTGATTGTTCTGGATTTTAACGCCTCGCTTGCAGAGGTTAATGCCCTGCCCTTCATGGAAAAGGTAAAGAAGGCCATTGGTGTGGAACGCTTGATCATGGGCATAGATTCAGCACTCGGTAAGGATCAGGCAAGTTCAACCACAGGTTTAAAAGAAATCGGACGCCAATTGGGGTTTTCTGTTGATGTCATTCCGCCGGTGAGAAACCAGCAAGAAGTGGTTTCATCCAGTAACATTCGAAAACTGCTCAAAAGCGGGAATATCATCCGAGCCAATGAATTTCTTGGCCGTCCATATACTGTAAGCGGCAAGGTTGTTCATGGAGAAAACCGCGGTCATAAACTCGGTATCCCCACAGCCAACCTTTCCATTCCCGATGAAAAAATGCTGCCAGCCAACGGGGTTTATGCGACAAGAGCCCATGTTGACGGAGAAACTTACCTCGCCGTGACCAACATCGGCGTACGACCGACTTTTGAAAACCCCCTACCCGTACCGCGGGTTGAACCTCACCTGCTCGATACCGACAAAATGTTTTATGATTGTATGATCGAACTCGAGTTCGTCGCCTACCTGCGCCCTGAAATGCGCTTTCCCGACGCCTCACTTTTGGTCGCTCAAATCCATAAAGATATTGCCACAGCCAGGGAGATTTTGAAAGATGAATCGTAAGCGCAATGTTTATCTGTTAGATCCTCAACTGCTGCCGCCAGAAACCATCGCAGTAACCTTCGCAAAAACCTCGCGTTCTCCTGAATCCTTCAACGAGATCGCGGCTGAATTAACTGCCACATCAAGCGCTGAGTTCAATGAAAAGTGGGTTGTCGGGTACGGTCATTCTTCAGTGGCTGAGCATGCGGTGCTTCACCTCGCACTCGAAAATGTGTCGCGCCTGGCAATCGAAAACATCGAGTCCAACCGCCTGGCATCTTACACAGAAAAATCCACGCGTTACCAGACCTGGTCAGATGACGCGTTTTATATCCCCGAAGAATTAAACCAGCACCCTCTGCGTGCAGTGTACACTGATGCGTGTTCAGCGCTCTTCTCCGCCTATAAGGTCTGCCTGGATGAAGTAAGCAGCCACCTGAAAAGCAGCGGACTTAAACTGGAAAACGAAACGGACAATCAGCGGAACCGGCGCCTGCGCACGCAGGCGATTGACGCTTGCCGTTATTTGCTGCCGGCTGCAGCGCTTGCTAATGTGGGTATGACGGTTAATGCCCGGGCGTTGGAGCACGCCATCGGGAAACTACTTTCGAGCCCGCTGATGGAAGCCAAGCAAATTGGCGAAGATATGAAACAAGCCGCCATGGCTTCAGTTCCAACATTATTAAAGTACGCCAACCGATCATCTTATTTGGTGGATGTGAAGGACGAGTTTTCTGCCCTAAAGGTGGCCTCTCAGGCTGAAATATCAGATTGGTGCCAGTTAATTGATTATGATGAAGCTGGCTTACAGCGCCTTCTTGCAGCAGCCCTTTACCGCGAACAGGGCATCAGCTTTGCACAGGCGCAGCAATGGGTCACCAACCTTGCCCCAGCAGAGAGGCAGTCGCTGCTGCAGCGCCTCTTGTGCACACCCAGCCCACATACCACCCCGGCTCGTGAATTGGAGTACGCATCATTCACCTTTGATCTGACCCTAGACCAAGGCGCGTATTTTGAGCTCAAACGGCACCGCATGATGAGCCAAACGCCGCAAATCCTCACTACCCAGTTGGGGTACGCAGTTCCCCGCATCATCGCCGAGGCAGGAGCCCTGCCCACTTACCAGGCTGCCATGCAAACAGCCTGTGAAGCCCATCGCCAGATCGCAAGCGTAAACCGCGAAATTGCCGCCTACGTGGTACCCAATGGATTTAACCGCCGTGTATTGCTCAACATGAACTTGCGCAGCCTTGTGCATTTCATTCGCCTGCGCAGCGCACCAAATGCCCATTTCGCCATACGCCGCGCCGCCCAACGTATGGCTGAACTGGTGAGTGCCAGCTTGCCGGAGCTTGCAGCATACCTTGGAAGAAATGAAAATGAAACCTCCAGGTCGATCGAATCCAATGATTTTTATGATGTTTGCATTCTGTGCAAAGGAGAACGGAGATGATCTCAGAAGTTCAAATTATCACTCGTCTGGCGATTGCAGCCGTGTTGGGTATGATCGTTGGCTATGAACGAGAGCGTCACACCCAGCCTGCGGGTTTTCGCACCCACGCCATTCTTGCAGTAGGTTCTTGTCTCGCGATGACCGTTTCAATCAATATGGCCATCCAGTATTATCCGCATGCCCCCAATGGCGACCCTGCCCGGCTCGCGGCTCAGGTGATTTCGGGAATCGGCTTTTTGGGCGCAGGTGCTATCTTACGTTATGGTACCAACGTAAAAGGCCTAACCACTGCTACTTCGCTTTGGACAATGGCAATTGTTGGCTTGGCAGTTGGCGCGGGTCATTTTTACTCGGCTATTGCAACAGTCATCGCCATGCTCTTTGTCCTCAGTCTTTTAAACGTGTTAGAAAAGAAATTCATCCGCGGCTACACCGTAATTAACATTGTGGTCACAGCGCGTGATAACCAGTTGTTGGTCGAGCGCATGCTCGAAATCTTTGAAGAGTTAAAGAAAAAAGTAATTGACCTTGAGATTGAAGCCAACCCGGCTGAACACGAGCTAACGGTGAGTGTTACGGTAAAAACATTGGAAAGCGAGCCGTTAAGTGTTTTACGTCAGGCAATTGAAACTGTTCCCGGGGTTGTGTACTATAAATTAAACTAAACTGTTCAATTCTGAATATCAAATTTCGCATTAAATAATCCATTACCAATCCGGCAGCCCGCGATAACCACTGCCGGATTTTATACGCCAATTAATACTTGACGTCACTTCCTCATTAACCGCTTTATTAACATTTAAATGCGTCAAAATCAGCCGATTTCGGCTATCATAATAAAGAGTGATGCGATGGATAAGCCCTTGATCTACCTCCCTTCAGAGGGCAAGAGTAAAGAATTGCCTTTCAATCGTTTTCTCCCACAGGTTTCTGCGGGGATGATTTCAGGCTGGCTGGGCATAAACAAAAAGCCGATGGACACAATCCTTGACCCGCTCGGCGCCTCGCCCAACGCTGTGCTCGAAATGGCAAACGCTGGTTACCGCGTATTGGTGGCATGCAACAACCCTGTACTGGCTTTTGAGCTACAAATGCTGGCAAAGGCGATCCCAGCTTCTGATCTCGTTTCTGCGATTCGCGAGCTGGGAGATCTTAAGCGAGGCAATGAACGGCTGGAAGCAACGATTCGCAATTTATACCTCACCCGTTGCCCCGGTTGCCAGGCTGAAATTATGGCGACTGGCTATCTCTGGAACCGTGATGAGCGTTATCCGCATTCGCGCAGAATTACCTGCCCGCATTGCGCCTCAAGTGGAGATTATCCAATCTCTACTGATGACATTCAAATCCTGCAGCAGCTCTACCGCAGTGAACAAATGCACCGTTCACGGGCAATTGCCAGGGTAATGGAAGGCAACGTAGACGACCGGAGTTTTGTAGAACAAGCCGTCAGCATCTATCCGATACGTGCATTGGTCGTTCTTATGACACTGATCAATAAGCTCGCCGGCCTAAACCTGCCCCAATCACGGCGAGAATTGTTGGAAGCGGTAATCTTGTCCTTGCTTGATGAGGGTAATTCGCTTTGGCCATGGCCAGAGCAGAAAGAACAACCACGCCAGTTGAAGGTGCCGCAGCAATTCCTTGAAAAGAACCTCCTGATGGCGTTCGACAGCGCCATTAAGAGTTGGTCGGTGCAGAGAAACTCGCTGCCGTTCTCAGTTTGGCCTGAAATGCCCGACAATGCGGGGATCTGCCTCTACCCGGGGCGAATGCGCGACCTCAACCAAGAGGCACCCGGGCTGCAAATTGACGCTATCGTATGCGCTGCTCCCCGCCCCAGCCAGGCATTCTGGACTTTGTGCAGTCTTTGGGCTTCATGGATTTGGGGGCATGAAAAAGCCAGCCGGTTCAGTCAGGTTCTTGAGCGGCGCCGTTTTGATTGGCACTGGCACACTACAGCCCTGCATGCCGCCTTTTTACCGGCAGCAAGTCTCACTGTGAAAAGCATCCCTGCATTCATTCTGATTCCTGACCCTGCGGCGGGGTTTGTCAGCGCGGTAGTTGAAAGCGATGCCATTGCCGGTTACGAATTTTCGGGCTGCGCCATGCGCAGCAGCAGCGAGCCAATACAACTGGCGTGGAAAACCAACGTACAAGGGAGCGAATACAAACCCGTCAATGTCAAGCAGGTGGTCCGCAGCGCCATGCGTGATTTGCTTAACCAAAAAGGCGAACCGGTAGAATACATCAAACTCCACACCGCCGCTCTCTGCGCCCTGGCAGATAATAACGCGTTTCCACCAACCATTCAACAATTTACCAACGAAAAAGCTTCTGAGATTCAAGCTATCCTCAATTCAATCCTTGTTGATTCAACCTTTTTGGTTCGCCTTGATGCCACCGCCCAGGAAAATGAAAGTGGATTCTGGTGGCTGGCAAATACAGAAAACGCTCATCAGCCGCTGGCAGATCGCCTGGAAGTTGAGATCTTGAAATGGCTGCAGCAAGATGGGCAGGTTTCAGCGACAGAACTGCTTCAACGCACGCTGCAAAAGTTCCCCGGTTTCCTTTCCCCTGAAGATGAGTTGATTTCCCATTGTGCCGAGTCGTATGCTGTACTTGAGCCGGAAACACAAACATGGAAGATCAAATCTGGTGAGCAGCAAGCAATCAGACAGGCCAGCTCAACTGAAGCCGCAAGACAATTAAGTAAAATCTCTTCTGCGCTGCGGTTGCACCAGGCAGGAGACAACCCAATGGAATGGTTTGCTGACCAGCATACAGAGCAGCCAGTATATCGTTTTTACATCTTGCTTAATGCACTCATCCCTGCAGAAGCGTGGTCAACACTGAACAATAATTGCCAAACTATTTTTTTATTGCCCGGCAGTCGGGCCGGACTGATGAAGTATAAGATCGCACGCGACCCTGCCCTGCGTGAGCGATTGAAAAATAACACCCGCTTTCTAAAATTTCGGGCGCTGCAAAGTATTGCGCTTAGAAAAGATCTTTCACTGGATATTTTTGAAGTACTGCTGGAAACCGACCCCCTCAGCATGGAAGAACCCGCCCAGCTTTCAATGTTTCGCTAAAACAAGCGCAATGGTCTAACGAACTTGTCTGAAGTTGATGATCACCAGGTTTTTATCACAAGCTGAGTAAGTACTAAAAGTGACGCGATTTGAAATCGGCTGCATTGAGGCATCGAACAATTGCACTGCCAGCGAAGCGTTGGAATTCAGCGGTTTTTCACCTAATACAAACTCGTAACCTGATTCTCCATACCAGGCGGCAGCGCTGCCAGTGGGGATGTTCACCTCTACCGTGCTGCCATCATAAATGCCGGTTACTCGAACCACCACACCAATAACTGCTCTGCCTTGCAAATCGACCACTCTGCCAGCCAACCCCTGCCAGTTGCAGCCATCACCGGGGTGAAATATCGTGTTGGCCATGGCTGCCGGGCTGCCTTCTATCGCGTACGGCCGGTTTGGGTCGTCTGGAAAATCAATAATCACCTGTTGTGTTGGCGTGGGTGCCATGGTCTTTGTTGGCAGCGGAGTGCTATTTAGAGCCACGACTAACGGAGTTTCAATACGGGGTGCAGTGGGGGTTGAAGTTGGCGGAAGTTTAAGCGGCAAAGTAGTTTGCGTTAAAGCACCAGCCAGAGCGGGCAATGTTGGCGGTGGAAAAGGATTGATCGACACATATGGATTTGAAAAAAGAATGAGAAAGAATCCAACTAATGCCAAAATCGCAACAATCACCATACCAGTAAGAAAATTCCAGGCTACATCACGCCGGCGCTGTCTGGCGCGTTTTTTCAACCTGCCTGCTATTTCATCATGGTCTGGATAACGCATTGATTTTGATCTTCCTTGGAATCAGGGCTGCGAAACTATGGTACCAAAATTTCGATTGTACTTTTTGCGCGGGCAGCTTCGATCCAATCATCCAGCGCAAGCTGCTGCAGCATAAGCCGCGCTTCAGTTGAAAGTGGCTGGTTCTGATTTCTGTCAATGATATTCAGAATGTGATAACCCAGGCTGCTTTTGATAACCCCGCTGGTTTCACCAACCTGCAGCGCAAATGCAGCTTCTTCAACTTCGGGCTGGGTGAGCATCCCCCGCGGGAACCAGCCGAGATCGCCGCCCAGGGTTCGATCTTGTTGGAATGCCAGCGTGGTAAACTCCACGCCATTGTTCAGTTGGCTGAGAGCTTCATTTGCGTTGGCTTCATGCTTAAAGAAAAGCTGCCTGGCATGGGTTTGTTCAGCGGTTTGAGAAACCGCATTGATGATTGCGTCACGCTGCCACGCTGCAGCAATTTGCCGCTTCAGGGCCACCCTGAATGATTCATCTGTGTAGAAATTGTCACTCTGCCATTGTGTCAACGCATCCTGGCTGCCCAAATCTGCAACCATTTTATCAATGCGCGCCTGAACTTCTTGGTCGCTTGCAGTAAAGCCGGCTTCTGCTGCTCCTTGTATCAGCAACAGTTCTTCTATGTAATTATTGATTACGAGATCTTTTTGCTCTTGCGATGACATTTCTTTACCAAGCTCAGTTAATGCAGCCTGCAGCCTCAATAAATCAGCCTCAAACTCTTCAATGAGCACGCCATCATTATTCACTCGCACAGCCAACGGCAGGCTCGTGGGGGTAAACGTAGCTTCAACAACAGGCTCACCCTCTTGAGTTGCCGAGGGCAAGGTGGGGGTTTGCGAAGCATTTTTGGTACAGCCAACCAGGAGTATTGGGATGAGCACCAGTGTGAGCAGCCAACTTTTCTTCATCGGGTAGATTATACACGATAACCACAATCAATAAAAAACTGACAGACCTTGCGGTCTGTCAGTGATTTGTTCTCGAGGGACTTAATAATCCATCGGGGGCGCCATCGGCGCGGGAGGATTCTTTTCAGGCAGGTCGGTGATCAGAGCCTCAGTGGTAAGAATCATCGCTGCGATCGAAGCTGCATTCTCAAGTGCTCCGCGGGTCACCTTGGCAGGATCTCCCAAGCCGCCTTTGAGCATGTCGATGTATTCTGCTCGGATGACATCAAAACCAATTTTGTCATTCTTCTTGGCTTTTTGTTCTGAGCGAACTTTCTCCAACACAACTGCTCCGTCAAGTCCGGCGTTTTCAACGATCTTGCGCATGGGCATTTCGAGCGCTTTGTGAACGATTTTTACGCCAATCTGTTCGTCTTCGCTGTCGAGTTTGAGACCATCTAAAACCGACATGGCATTGATTAATGCAACACCACCACCCGGCACAATTCCTTCTTCCACAGCAGCGCGAGTCGCTGAAAGTGCGTCTTCAACACGATGTTTCTTCTCTTTGAGTTCGGTCTCGGTTGCTGCGCCAACGCGGATGATTGCAACCCCACCGATCAACTTGGCAAGGCGTTCCTGCAGTTTTTCGCGGTCATAATCACTGGTGGTTTTGTCAATTTCAATTCGAATCTGCTCGATGCGGCCTTTAATTTGAGCTTCTTCACCTTTGCCGCCGATGACGGTGGTGTTGTCTTTGTCAGCAACCACCTTTTCGGCACGGCCCAGGTCAGGCAGTACAACAGTTTCAAGCTTGCGGCCGGTCTCTTCGGAGATTACTGTCGCACCGGTGAGGGTGGCAATATCCTGCAGCATAGCCTTGCGGCGATCGCCAAAACCAGGCGCTTTGACTGCCAGAACGTTCAGCATGCCGCGTAGTTTGTTCACCACGAGCAGTGCCAGCGCTTCGCTGTCAACATCTTCAGCGATGATGACCAGGTCGCGTTTACCGGTTTGAACCAGTTTTTCAAGAATCGCAACCAGATCCTGGGCGGCTGAAATTTTCTTGTCGTAAATGAGGATGTATGGTTCAGGAATGACTGATTCCATATGATCTGAATCAGTGATGAAATACGGTGAGATATACCCGCGATCGAACTGCATACCTTCAACGATTTCCTGTTCAAATTCCAGGCCTTTTGATTCTTCAACAGTGATGACACCATCTTTACCGACTTTATCCATAACATCAGCAATCAACTCGCCGATGGAAGAATCTTGGGCGGATGTGGTG
>JAGOVY010000035.1 GCA_018060515.1 Anaerolineaceae bacterium
TTGATAAATAACTTCTTCATCTCGACCACCGGTGATTGAACAAGAAAAATAAACATTCATGTTGTCTCCTTATTTGAATGTGGCATAGTTATTGCAATTATCTACTTAACTGGCCTGCCGTATGTACGGGCATCGTAACGGTTGAGAGGCAGATGGTTCAAAAATCTATTATATCCTGAGCCTTTGCGTCCAAGTATACGAGAAGCGGCATTCGAGATAAGGAGAGGTGAGATGAAAAGAAATGTTTTTGGAGCCTTAATTGTGATTATTATCGGGGCGTTTTTGCTGACCGCTTGTGAGCGATCTGCTACGCGTGCACCAGGCGATGGGGATATCCCCACTCCCGATCCCACCCAATCACAAATCATGCAGGATATTCTATCTGCGACGCAAACCGCACAGGCTGCAGACCCCAACAGCGTGGGACCCACTCAACCGCCGCAACCTGAAGAGCCGCCTGAACCAGAGCCAACCCCGGGTTTACCCGCTACTTATACCATCAAAGCCAATGAGTTTCTGTTTTGTATTGCACGCCGTTACAATGTGGATGTGGCGGAGTTTTTGGCGATTAATGGGCTGGGAATGGATTACTACGCCCAAGTTGGTGACCGGCTGACCATTCCACAAAGCGGAAAACCCTTCGTTGGGCAGCGTTCGCTGAGACCACACCCTGCCGATTACACCGTGGTTGCTGGCGATACGATCGGAAAAATTGCCTGTCTCTTTGGCGAAGTCACGCCTGAAGCAATTCTCGCTGCCAACGGCCTTGAGAGCGGTGCCAAGCTGGAACCTGGCCAGGTTCTGGATATTCCCTGAAGATATTCGGGTTTAAATTAATAAAGGCTTCTTATTTTTATGAAGCCTTTTTCGCATTATATGATTGGGCTTAAACTTATTTGGATTTGCATTGAACACATTGAACCAAGAGGTGAACCATGTCATATCAGATATTTAATGAAGCCATTGAGTACACAACCTCTCTGTTTAAGGTCAGGCGAATTAACCTGGCTTTCCCAGATGGGAAGGCACGTGATTATCACCTGATTGATATCCAAAACGCAGTCACAATCCTGCCTGTTGATGACGAAGGCATTGTGCATTTTGTCAGGCAATATCGTATTGGCGCGCGTTCTGAGCTGCTTGAGCTGCCTGCCGGGAAAATTGAGACGGGTGAAGACCCACTGGTTACCGCTCAGCGGGAATTGCGCGAGGAAACCGGTTTTGGCGCGAGAAACTGGGACGCGCTCGGCGGATTTTATATGACCCCCGGATATGCCAATGAATATATGCACTGCTTTTTGGCTCGCGGTCTTTATCGCGATCCGCTCACTCCGGATGTTGATGAATTCTTGAATTTGGTAACCATTCCGCTGCAACAAGTGTTTGAAATGGTGAGAGCCGCTGAAATTGAGGATAGTAAGTCTCTGGCGGTATTGATGCTTTCGCAGCGTTTTATTTGCTAATCATGTGTCATATGACATTCAGCACTATTTACGCGCCCCTTCTCTGTGACACGAAATTGGGCGTTTATCGATTATAATCTCAGCGATGTAAAATATTATTAGGGCTGAAAACCTATTTACAACCATCGGAGTTGAAAATGAAACGAAATCTTATCACGATTGACGCCAACGAAGCGGTGGCAAATATTGCCTACCGCCTGGCGGAAGTAATCGCAATTTATCCCATCACGCCTTCATCAAGCATGGGCGAGTTTGCCGATGCCTGGATGGCTGCCGGGGTTCGTAACTTGTGGGGCACCGTGCCGACAGTGATTGAAATGCAATCAGAAGGCGGCGCAGCCGGGGCGGTGCACGGAGCGTTGCAGACTGGCGCATTGAGCACGACATTCACCGCGTCACAGGGTTTGCTCTTGATGATCCCCAATATGTATAAGATCGCTGGTGAGCTGACGCCTACCGTGTTCCACGTTGCCGCACGTACCATCGCTACACACGCGCTTTCAATTTACGGCGACCATTCAGACGTCATGGCTGCCCGCCAAACTGGTTTTGCTTTGCTGGCTTCTGATTCGGTTCAGACAGCCCAAGATCAGGCGCTCATCGCCAACGCAGCCACGCTCGAAGCGCGGGTTCCGTTTGTGCATTTCTTTGATGGCTTCCGCACCTCAGCAGAGGTGAACAAAATTGAGCAACTTTGTGAAGATGACCTCAAGGCAATGATTGACGAGAATTTCATCACCCACATTCGCAATCGCGCACTTTCACCTGAGCATCCGGTGATTCGCGGCACTGCCCAGAACCCAGATGTCTTCTTCCAGGGTCGTGAGACCAGCAATCGATTTTATATGGAAGCTCCCGCAATCGTGCAGAAGGCAATGGATAAATTTGCCAAGTTAACCGGCAGAGGCTACCATCTCTTTGATTATGTCGGAGCAGAAGACGCAACTGAAGTGATTGTTATTATGGGCTCCGGCGCGGAGACTACCGAAGAAACGGTGAAGTTCCTCAATAAACAAGGGCGCAAAGTGGGTGTGGTGAACATCCGGCTTTACCGGCCTTTCTCTGTTGAACACTTCATCGCGGCTTTGCCCGCAAGTGTAAAAACCATTGCCGTGCTTGATCGCACCAAAGAACCCGGAGCCATCGGCGAACCACTCTACCAGGATGTGGTCACTGCGATTAACGAAGCTTTGGCGGCCGGAAAAACTCCTTTCAAGGCTACTCCACGCATCATTGGTGGCCGTTATGGCTTGTCCTCCAAAGAGTTTACCCCTGCAATGGTCAAGGGAATTTTCGATGAAATGGAAAAGCAAACTCCAAAGAACCATTTCACTGTGGGCATTGTCGATGATGTAACCCATACCAGCATTGATTACGATCACCACTTCTCAATTGCCCATGAAAAAACCATCCGTTGCGTTTTCTTCGGGCTTGGCTCTGATGGTACTGTTGGCGCCAACAAAAACTCCATCAAGATCATTGGTGAAGAGACCAAGAACGACGCGCAGGGCTTTTTCTACTACGACTCAAAGAAATCCGGCTCGGTAACGATCTCTCACCTGCGGTTTGGTCCAGAAACGATCCGTGCCCCGTACCTGATCGAACATGATGACGCTCAATTTGTTGCCTGTCACCAGTTCAGTTTCCTCGAATGGCTCGACATGCTCAAGTTTGCTGCTCCGGGTGCCATCTTCCTGCTTAACAGTGTTTATGATGAAGATGAAGTCTGGGACAAACTCCCTCTGGAAGTTCAGCAGGACATTATTGATAAAAAGATCAAGTTCTACATGATTAATGCCAACGAGGTCGCCGCGAAAACCGGTATGGGTGGACGGGTGAATACCATTATGCAGACGGCGTTTTTTGCCATTAGCGGTGTGCTGCCGCGTGAACAGGCTATTGATGAGATCAAGAAATCCATCAAGAAGACATATATCAAACGTGGTGAAGCTGTGGTGCAGAAGAATTATGATGCAGTTGACCATACGCTTGCCCACTTATTTGAGGTAAAAGTGCCCGCCACTGCCACCAGTAAAATCAGGCGTCGCCCGCCAGTGCCCGCCGAAGCACCTGATTTTGTGGTGGATGTTCTCGGACCGATAATCGCCTTTAAGGGTGAGGAACTACCGGTCAGCGCCTTTCCGATTGACGGCACTTACCCGGTTGGCACCACCCAATGGGAAAAACGCAATATCGGTCTTGAAATCCCGGTATGGGACACCGACCTTTGTATTCAATGCGGTAAATGCGCCTTTGTCTGCCCTCACGCCGTTATTCGTCAGAAAGTATATGAACCCTCTTATCTTGAGGATGCGCCTGAGACTTTCAAATCAATCAGCGCCAAGTTCAAAGAATTTCCGGATACGATGTACACTATTCAGGTGGCGCCAGAAGATTGCACGGGCTGCAGCCTCTGCGTTGAAGCCTGTCCGGCGCGTGATAAAAATAACCCGCTGCGCAAAGCCATTAACATGGCGCCGCAGCTTCCTCTTCGCGAGCAAGAAGCCAAGAACTGGGATTACTTCCTGTCGATCCCTTCACCTGACCCTGCGCTCTACCAGCCGAGTACTGTGAAAAATTCACAGCTTGCCGAACCCCTTTTCGAGTTCTCCGGTGCATGCGCTGGCTGCGGCGAAACCCCGTACATCAAACTGGTAACCCAGCTCTTCGGCGACCGCATTGTGGTTGCCAATGCCACTGGGTGTTCCTCCATTTATGGCGGCAACCTGCCCACTACCCCCTGGACGATGAATAACCAGGGACGCGGACCGGCTTGGGCGAACTCGCTCTTTGAAGACAACGCGGAATTTGGTTTGGGGATGCGCCTGACACTGGACCAGCAAAACGTTTTTGCACGTGATATGCTGAGCAAGATGGCAGGCGAACTTGGCGGCAAGCTGGTAGAAGAAATTCTCACTGCTGACCAGTCCAACGAAGTTCTTATCAGAGAACAGCGCAAACGCGTGGAAGTTCTGAAAGAGAACCTTGCCAGGAGCAAAGATGTCAATGCTGCGATGCTCCTCGGCGTGGCGGATGCCTTGGTAAAGAAAAGCGTTTGGATTATAGGCGGCGATGGCTGGGCATATGATATCGGCTATGGCGGGCTCGACCACGTCATGTCGACAGGGCGAAATGTTAACATTCTGGTGCTCGATACTGAAGTTTATTCCAACACGGGCGGCCAATCCTCGAAAGCAACTCCGCTGGCGGCTGTTGCGAAGTTCTCAGCCAAAGGCAAGGGTATCGGAAAGAAAGATCTGGGTTTGATGGCAATGTCATATGGTTATGTGTATGTGGCCAATGTTGCCATGGGTGCCAACGACAATCAGACCCTCAAAGCCTTCATCGAAGCCGATGCGTATGATGGCCCGTCGCTCATCATCGCCTATAGCCACTGTATTGCCCATGGCATTGATATGAAGAAGGGTCTCGAACAACAGAAACTTCTGGCTGCCACCGGGCTTTGGCCGCTTTACCGTTACAACCCCAACCTGGTTGATGAAGGAAAGAACCCGCTGCAGCTTGATAGCCGCGAACCAAACGTCGCTGTTAAAGATTATGCCTATAACGAAACCCGTTATCGCATGCTGGTGCAGAGTGACGAAGCTCGCGCCGAAATGCTGATGAATGAAGCCGCGGAACTTGCACAACGCAAGTGGGAGTTGTATAAACAAATGGCCGCTATGGCATATACCAAACCCGCAGAACAAAACGATTAATTCCCCTAAAAGCTACTAAACAACCCGGAACATGAAGTTTGACCGGGTTGTTTTATTTTGATTACAGATATTGTTTCAGGCAAATGGTTGACTCCGCGTGAGATATGATAATATTTGTTTGTTCAGGTAAGAAGAGTATATGATTTCGCAAGATGCAAGGCAGGCAACTTGAAATACAAAATCAGTGAAATTTCGAAAATGTCAGGTTTTTCTCCCAGCGGTATCCGCTTTTTTGAGGAAGCAGGATTAATCAAGCCGACCCGGTCAAAAAACCAGAAGTATCGTGAATATTCACTGACCGATCTGCAAATAATTCTATTTTATAAACAATATCGTAAATGCGGTATGTCGTTGCAGCAGGCGATAGAAACGCTTAAATACTCTGATATTCAAAGTGTTCGAAACGATTTAGATCACCAAGCCTCTTATATACGGCAGGAAATCAACAGGGCAGAACTGAAGTTAGAGTATATTGAGAATAGAAAAAGGATTCTTGAAAACATTAACTTGACCGACCAGAAATGCGAGATTGTTGAACTTCCCGCATTGTTGTTTCTCCCGCTTTGGCAGCCTGACCAGGTGAATGAAAACTTTGCGCCACCCGAGTTAGTGTGTCAATGGTTGGAGCAGGCACCTATCGTAAACTCTTATCTTCTAATAGATGAAAAATCATTGCTGGGTGAACAGGAAGAAATTTCAACAACCTGGGGCTTGGCGATCGAAGAAAGCCACGCAGAGTTAATGCATTTTTTATCCTTCAATCATGTAAAGCGTATCAATAAGCGTGAATGTGTGCGCACCATTGTACGTCTTTCGGATAGACTGACGATTCTCAATGATCAACTGAATGGTTTGCGAGAGTTCATTAAGGCGAATCACCTTCAACCTTCTGGAGTTGCGGTCAGTCGTTTATTCTTAACACTAGTCAATGACAACGAAATCGAACGTTATGATTACCTTTGGCTACCGGTCTGCAAAGCATCATAATTTAACGCCATTTGTCATAAAAATCTCACATAAGTATCACATAAACGGCTAACCCTATTGACTCTACAGTAACTGAAGGGGGTATGTATGATTGAGGAAATTGGATGACGTGATCACAGTGAAGCAACCGCGTGATCCGCATCCGTTAATCCAAAATCCAGTAATAGGTCAGGAGGAGTGGCATGAGCAAGAAGGTCGATCTTTCACGTCGTGATTTTATGAAAGCGGCAGCATTGATCACAGGTGCGGGTTTTCTGGGTGGATGCGCACCAAATATAATTGAAACGCCTGTTGTCGGTGAACAACCTTCGGGTGAAACCGGGGCGATTGACTGGCTTGGAACGGAACCAGAGATTACAGATATTTCAGAAACTGTTGAAAGCGATGTAATTGTCATCGGAGCTGGAACTGCTGGTGCGTACATCGCCTCGTCCTGTCTTGAGAAAGGCCTGACCGTTGCCATTCTTGAAAAACGAGCGGTTGTAAGCACTTTACGCAACGACTGGGGGGCTGTTGATTCCAAATGGCAATTAGAAGAAGAAGCAGTATTACCAAAAGATGCAATTTTCCATTATCACCAAATTTATTCTGCTGGTCGATTAGATCAACGCTTACCGAGAATCTGGTTGAAGGAAAGCGGCGCAGCAATCAACTGGATCGGTGAGCTGCTTGAATCTCGTGGGGCTCGTTTCTACTATGAAGGTGGTTACGAACCAGATTTCTCTCCTGCTACCTACCCCAAGTTTCCAACTGGTCATAGCGGCGATTTCGATGAAGGGGTAAGCGGCGCAAGCATTATGCGTGGTTATATTGAGGAATTGGGCGGCAAATATTATTTCGAAACACCTTTCGTCAAATTTGAGCATGAAGGCAAGAAAGTAACTGCAGCAATTGCACAAAATAAAGAAGGTAAATATTTGCGTTTTGTTGGCAAAAAAGGCATCGTTCTTTGCACTGGAGGATATCAGGGTAATCGAGACATGATGAAAGCCCTCGTTCCTTATGATACGATGATTATGGGTCCCATGGTGTTGGGCGATTCCGATGTGCCGCCTGCGGGCGATGGAATTAAAGCCTGCTTATGGATGGGAGCCGAAATGGATGAGGTGCATAAGACCATGATCTTTGACCGGATGGGTCTTCTTCCTACCGAAACCCCAGCCACAGTGACCATGCCCATTTACTTCCATTGGGGATCTCAGCCCTGGTTAAAGGTCAACCTGAAAGGCGAACGCTTCCTCAACGAATCAGGTCCTTATGAATTTCCGTTGCATGCCGCGGCGAAACAACCTGGCCGGTGCTACGCTTGTCTCTTTGACTCAGATTACTTCAACCAAATTCTGCAGTTCGAAACCATGGGTTGCTCACGTATCCATCCATTCCCGAATGGCAGCCCCAACGATGGCACAGGAACTGATCTGGCTGTGATTAAAACCAGAGCCGAAGAAGATTTACAAAACTGGATTAAGAGCGGTCACGTTCAACAAGCGGATACCTGGGAAGAACTCGCCACGAAGTTAAACATCCCGAGTGATACCATGGCTGCAACAGTCAAGCGTTATAACGAGCTCGCTGAAAAAGGTGAAGATGAAGACTTCTTCAAAGATGCTTACCGTCTTCTGCCGCTGAAGGCACCTCCTTATTACGGTGTGCGTACATGTGGCTTCTCACTCTCTACTCTGGATGGGATCCGCATTGATACACAAATGCGGCCGGTTGATTCCGAGAATGAACCTTTCGAAGGGTTGCATGTTGTTGGAGATTCTTCAGGCAGTTACTTCGCGCACACATATCCCAACCTTTTCACCGGTTACGCGCATGGACGCACCATTACCTTCTGTCGCCGCGTCGCCCGCATCCTGGCTGGTGAGTCGGTAGATCTGCCCGCAGCATAAGCGCACAAATTAATCGATCGATATTCATTACTGTCGGGAGGGGGTAACCCCTCCCGACTGCTCTTTTTCCATTGATCTTAATAAAAAAACCGGCCTCTTTTTCAGAGACCGGCTGTAAAGTTTATCTGGTTGGTTCGTCGAGCATCGGTTCGTTCTTCTTTTGCCGGTAGACGATACGCCCGCGGGTGAGATCGTAAGGGCTCATCTCCACTTTGACCCGATCGCCCAGCAATATACGGATGTAATAACGCCTCATCCGTCCGGAAAGATAAGCGAGTACTTCATGGCCGTTCTCGAGGCGCACGCGGAACTGGGTTCCGGGCAGGGCTTCGATAATCTCGCCTTCAAATTGTATCTTATCTTCTTCTTTGGCCATAATTCCTCCATTCCAGCCGCAACGGCGGCTAATCTTTTTTCCAGACTATTCGCCAACCTTGGTGTATTGGCGGCGTTTGATGCGTCTGATGGCCTTTTTTCTTTCCACGCGGCGAAGTTCGCTCTTTGAAACAAACCAGCGCTTGCGGCGGATGGTGCTTAAAACGCCGCTCTTGACTACTTTTTTACGGAAGCGTTTCAGCAAAGAATCTTGTGATTCGTTGGGTCTTAATACTACTGAAGCCATGGGTTACTCACCTCCCCTCGCCGGGAAAATTAAAATCGACTGTCAGGTCGCGCAGTCGATTGGGGTCAATCCTTCAGAGTTCTTTCGCGGAAAAGAAAGGTTTTAGTTCATCACCTCTTTGAAAGTTCTTGGCTTCCTTCTAACCAACTGCAGATGATATTATATCGTGAAATAACTACTCCTGTCAATCACGAAAAACAGGGCTGCAACACCGCTGGGCTTTCTGTGACCAATTAACAAATATTAAGGCAGCTCAACACGAGGCGATTCATTTGATTGGAGCGGCTATATATCTCTTGGTTTTACCAGTAAGCGTTGTGTTCTTCAGCCCAACCGATTAAATCTACAACTTCCATCTTTTCACCCTCATCCGTAATTACCTGACCATTGTAACGGCCAAACATCTGGTGCACTTCGCTTTTAAGCACAAGCGCATCTGTCTTTGCTACACGCTCAAAAAACGGGGAGAAGGTCAGGTCAAGCCTGCCATCTGGCGTTTTCATTGTCCATGGGGTTTTGAATTTGTGGTTGTCGTAAGTAAAATCGAGTTTTTCTAACTTATGAACTTTATCCTCGAGGAGGAAACAATTCTCAGTGGCAGCGTTGGTATCGCCGAAACCATAACCCATATTCAGCCCAATACGCTTTCCGTCAGGTAAGAAGCCTGATGCGCTGGCCCAAACCCAGAAAGAACTGTACTCCCAAACGCCTCGTCCCCAATCCAGGTTGGCAAGGCAGGATGAGGGTTCAATACCATGGCGCGTTCCTTCATATTCTACCCAGCCTGCAGCCGGCATACAGTTGATCTTGCGATTGTAGTAATACCGCTTGCCTGGGATTGGGATGACAATATTCATTGATTCGTGATTTTGTGGACAAGACAAGGTGAGTTCGGCATTGAGCGCATTGCCGGCGAATCCTGGCCAGCGCACATAGAGTTGCCGTTGTGCTTCCTCCGCGCTGAATCGCAGGACAATTTTGTTTTTCTTGTACTCTGTAACACCTTCGGTGCTGTTGCGCGGCAGCCTTACTCCTTTGGCAAAAGGCACCGCCAGGGTTTCCTCTTTATAGGCTCCAGTTTGGAAATCAATGACATAAGCAAACACCATCCCCAAGTATCCGATATCGCTGATGGTGAATGAAAAAAAGTGAGTCGGTGTTGTGATTGCGTAGTAATCCCAAATTTTCAGGCGCAAGCTTTGCAGCGGTCGGATTGCGTAAAACTGGCTGTCTTCTAAATTGGTATCGAGTACCGGGTAAGGAGACCAGCCGGATTGGGTAAGGTTCCCGTGAGAGTCCAACAACTTACCCGGACCAATGAGTAATTTTTGAGAGGCCATTTTTCCCTGCCTTGTCTGATATTGCTATTGTATACCCAATACTATCCTCATCGGCTGGAATCCAAACGTTGATCGTGATTTTGAAAACTGATAAGGGATAACCAAAGAGGCGAATTGGCGTTGTGTATAAACTCGGTGGCGGAAGAAAGTGGGAGCAAGTTTGTCATCGTTGTTACGGCTCAAGGCAATATGGCAATGAGCTGTTGGCTGAATCGGGGTCGAGCGTGGAATCGTTTTCATCGTAGATTTTTATGGCGTAAATATCGGGAAATTGCCGCAGATTTGCATCGATCAACGCTGCCACCGAATAAGCCGCCCCATTATTGGCGCATTCACCGCTAAGGAAGACATGCGCCACACCATCGCTGATGGTTAGTTCGCGCACATGAGTGAATCCGCTTCCATGGATCCTCAATCCCTGATCATATTCTTGCTGGGTCGGTCCGGCGAAATAGGCGTTAAGCACAGCCAAGGGCAGGTTGGTGTCTGTGGTGGTACGGGTGACCGCGACTTCGTAGGGGTCAATCGCGTTGATAAAGCGGTTGAGATCGAGGAAGTAGACAGTAATCTGCTGCTCAGTATTTTTTGGCGGCGGCAGTACGATAACTACCGTTGGCAGGGGTGAGGTCATGGTGGTTGGCGAAGGTGAGGTTGGGGAGGGCGGCAGATTCAGCGTAGGCTGCGGTTTTTCGTCAAAGAGGTTGTAAGAGAGGCTGCAGGCTGCCAATAATATCACCACCCCGATGAGCATTGCGGATGAGAGAAAGCGTTTCATATGAAACCCTCCGTGTATATATCCATTATAAACACTTCCAATAGTTTACGAACAACACAATTAACAGCCGTGCTTAACGAGGATGACATAATAACAAATCGTAACGCTTGTCTCGACGCCATAATCCCCGCCAGGCAGAAGATATGCTCAAGCAACTGAATTTTCTGGTGAGCACTGAAGTTGAGAAAATAAGTTATTTTTTATTGCTGAAAATGTTGTATTTCATGAGATTATCCGCCACAGCCATATTGAAGAGCGGGCTTAGGCTGTGAAGACACTGCGCTGGCTGAGATTACCCGCTTAACCGGCAGATTGCGCTGCTGGGTAATTCTGGGCTTGATACGCGCCTCAAGAATCTCCTCGGTTAATCCTTCCATGGTAAAACGGACCTTTAATAATTGAAAGCAGATGCTGATTGTAATGATATAGCACAAGGATCTATATCCTAATAATACATATAGATAATCTATAAACATAATATATAGAATATTCACCTATATTGTGATACAATAATTTTAAAATCTTGATCATGGGTGAATGTAATGAGCACAGCGACATCTGAAATTCGTGCAGTATTAACTGGGGACATTGTGCGCTCCTCGTTGTTAAACCCAGATGACCGGAAAATCCTTTTTGAAGCTTTTCCTCATCTCTCTGCCTTACTGCGGAAGAAATATCCACGAGTGATTACCACGAACATCAGCAATTTTCGTGGCGATGGCTGGCAACTGGTGGTTGATGAACCTCTAAAAGCGCTCGAGATCAGTGTATTTATCCGCACCTATCTGCGCTTTTCCGTAACAGATAAGCAGATTGATTCACGCATTGCCATTGGTATCGGTGGGATTGAGTTTGCTCCTGAAAACAACGTTTCTGCAGGATATGGAGCAGCCTATACTATTTCAGGCAGGCTACTTGAAGAGATCCCTGGCAGTCAAAGAATGAGGCTTGGTTTTTCTTCGAGCAGCCAAAATCTCACCTCTGCCAGCGCCATTAACCTGGTGGAGCTGATGGATGTGATCATCATGAATTGGGGGGTAAGCCAATGCCAGGCAGTATACTGGGCGCTGCAAGGGCTTACCCAAGCTGAAATTGGAGAGCGCTGGAAGCCAAATCCCATCACACAGCCTTCCGTTTCCAGCAGTATTCGCCGGGCAGGCTGGCTGCCGTTTAAGAACGCCATAACCCACTTTGAGCAGCTGCTTGGGTGCATCATTAACAGCGATCAAAATGCCGAACCATCGGCGTACTGATGGAGGAATCAATGCTTGAAACCTTGCTAACCAATGGTTTGTACAACCAAGCTGACTCACCCTTACAAAACCAGCTGTTCTTGAAAATTCTCATCATCCTGGCTGGCGTGCTTCTGCTGACGGTTGTAGGCGGGGTGTTAATCGGATGGATATTAGAGCCGTTTCAAAAACAACTGATCAAGAAGTTTCTGCCGAATCACCCACGCCCGTTGACAGGGTTAAGGGATGGCGGCAAGTATATCGGCTACCTTGAACGGCTACTGATCTTTATCTTCGTCCTCACCGGTGAATTTGCAGGTGTGGGTTTTCTGATCACTGCCAAATCAATTCTCCGTTTTGGCGAACTCAAGGATAGTGAAAATCGTAAACAGGCTGAGTACATCATCATTGGCACCTTTGCGAGTTTTCTTTATGCCATCCTCATCAGCCTGGCGGTGCGCTGGCTGATTGGCGCCTAAAAATTGTTGATAGCGCCACGGCAGGTTGTAAAAAGCTTCAGAAGCAGATGCTAACCACCCGGGAAATGTCTGCATGCATCGGTGTTGGGGCGTGGGTTAGGTTTAGTGAATCAGTCTAATCAAGATCAGTGCTATAAGACCGATGACGACAGTACAGCCCAGACTGATGGGCAGGGTAAGCCTTAACACCTCGCCCTCGCGCCCCTTCATCGGGTTGGTGCTGCTGCCCACTGCCAGTTTGGCTGGCGCAATCATGCTGCCCAAGGCTCCGCCGGTGGTTTGTGCCGCCAGCAGGATGACCGGGCTGAGCGCCAGAAGCTCGGCGACGTCTTTCTGCATCGGACCAAAAAGGATGTTGGAGTTTGTATTGCTGCCGGTGGCAAATGCGCCAAGCGCGCCGACCAATGGCGACACCAAGGGGTAAGCCCCGCTGAATGCCAGGCTCAGCCCTTGAGCAATTTTCATCGTCATGCCGGTATGCTCCATCAGCGAAGAAAGCCCAATCATAAAGAGTGTACCCAAGCTGGCTGGCAGCGCAGAACGCCAGGTGTCGCGCAGTGTTTCTTTAAGATGGACGGTACCGCTGCCTGTGATAAGCGGTATAAGGAAGAGCGAAACTATCGCGCTGAATAATATCCACACCCCGGCATGCGTAAAGGGCTTAAAAATAAAACCATTACCAGCTGCAGTGACCAGATTGGTGTTGGTAGCCACCTGTTGAAAGAAGGCGGTCAGTTGTACCTGAGCCAAGAGCTGGTTAAGCGGCTTGATGAGGGAAATAATCACAACGATGATGAAAAGAATGCCGTAAGAAACCAAACCAGCCCGCAATTGCGGCGTGACGGTTACGCGAACCTTCTGACCGGGCGTGCGCTTGCTAAGAAGAAAACCTGCACCGATACCAATGAGCGAGGCAGTAAACGAACTTAATGGAATCACCCCGCTGATGCCGATGAGATACTGCACGCCGGCAACAATCAGCGATAAGAACAAGATGCGCTTCAAATATTGCTGCTGTTTGAGCACGAATGCTGAAGCCAGACCGGTGAGGAAAACCGTAACCCCCAACAACAAAGCGGCAAATGGAAAAACTTCAGTTTCGCTCATCCCCGTGATATCCGTCATCGTGCGGAAGGCCAGCCCCATGCTGCCCAGGCTTACCGCCCAGCTGTGGCCAATGGCAGATGCCGCCACCGCGCGTACCGGCGCCACACCAAGGAGGATGAGCATGGGGGCGATAATGGCAATTGGCAAGCCGAAGCCCGCAAGGTTTTCCACCAGCGCAGAGAGCATCCACGCCATCACCAGCAACAGCCATCCCGGTTCAGGGATCATCTCTTGCAAAGAATATGCAATGGCGTGCACGCCGCCGGCTTTATCTACAAGGTGGTAGAGCAAGAGTGCCGGCCACAGCACCGCCAGCACATTCATAGCGAGGAAGAGGCTTTTAACCTGTGAGACCCAGAATACCTGCCAATTAAGACCAAAAAAGAGGAATGCGATACCGATGCCGGCGAGCCAGCCAATGAAGCCAGCCTCATGGCTGCCGCGGCGCAGCACCAGCATGAGCACGAGCACGAAAAGGATGGGGAGTGAAGCGTAAAGATAGGCCATGATTAACGCGTGAACGAACCAAAATAATTAAACATCATAATGATCATGAACGTATGTTCAGCCGGCGAACGCTCGATCAGTTTTATTGGACAATTTCAAGATTTGCCAGCGCTGCCAGCAGCCGCTTGAAGCCTACCGATTCAAAGTGTACATCAAGGGTTTCTTCGCCATTACGGTCAATCCGGCTTTCCAGCACAATGCCCTCTCCCCAGGCGGCGGTGCGCACGCGCATACCAGGTTTATAGAGTGATTCTATGGGTGCTTCCTGCGTTTTGCGAGGAGGTGAGTACGGAGAAGCCACCCCTGTGGTTGTCCAACGCATATCATCAAAACGAGATTCACGCCGGCTGGCGCTGCGTTTGCCCTGATTAATGATCAGGTCATCGCTGATGTCATTCAAAAAGCGCGAAGGCTCACTATATTCACGACTGCCGTACACTAAGCGGCGCTCTGAACGCAGCAAGTAAAGCTGGTTTTTAGCCCGGGTCATGCCTACATAAAATAAGCGGCGTTCCTCTGCCACTTCTTCAGCATCTGAAAGCGCCCGGCTGTGAGGCAGCACACCTTCATCCAAACCGATGATGAAAACCTGGTTAAACTCCAAACCCTTGGCAGCGTGCAATGTGAGCAGAGTCACCGATTTTAATGCATCACCGGCATCCACTGCGCCCTCCGCTGGCAGCGTATCCTGGTCTGATACCAACGCCAAGTTCTGCAGAAATTCAATCAACCCTTTGTCGTTGAATTCTTCGGCCAGGCGGCGCAGCTCTTGCAGGTTCTCCCAACGATCGTTGCCTTCATCAGATTGGTCATTGATATAGTATTCATAACCAGTGTCATTCAGAATACGGTCGAACAGGTCTGCGAGCGCCAGGCTGTCTTTGCGAGCGTTCCAATCAGAGAGCAGCGCTCCAAATTTCGCCAGCACAGCGGCTGGCTGACCGATGCCGGACCAATGTGGAGAGGATTCTCCATTGCGTCCAAGGTCGAGCAGCACCTCGCCGGGGCTTAAGTTTGCCTGAAACGCGCCGCTTTGCAGTGAAAGCAGCGCCTTGTCGCCAATCTTTCTTGGCGGCACGTTAATCACCCGCAGCAGGCTCACCTCATCGCCGGGGTTCTCTATCAGGCGCATAAAGGCAATCAGGTCTTTCACCTCACGCCGGCCGTAAAAGCGCAGCGCTCCAACCAGGTGGTAAGGCAGGTTGGCGCGCAGCATAGCCTCTTCAACCAGGCGCGATTGTGCGTTGGTGCGGTACATCACGGCAAAATCACTGGCTTGCGCCTTGCCTGTAGATAAGTATTGTTGAATTGTGTCAGCGACAAAACCCGCTTCGGCGATATCATCCACAGCCGAATTCATGACCAGTTTATTGCCGCTGCCGCGAGCGGTGAACAGCTGCTTGCGGGTGCGTTGGAAGTTACGGTCAATGACTTGACGAGCAGCATCCAGAATATATTGTGTTGAACGATAGTTTTGTTCTAAAAGAATGGTCTTGCAAGCTTTGAAATCCTGCTGAAAACGCAGCACATTGCGATAATCTGCGCCGCGCCAACGATATATGGACTGATCTTCATCACCAACGGCAAAAATGTTACCGTAATATGCGCTCAGTTTTTGCAGCAAGGCGTATTGTGCCAGATTAGTATCCTGAAACTCATCTACCAATACATGTTGAAAACGTCGTGCGTAACGTTCAGCCACACCGGGGTTTTCTTCCAGCAAGCGAGCAGCCAGCAGCAGCAGGTCGTCAAAATCAACTGCGTTGTTGGCAATTAGCTGCTCTTGATAGCGTTTGTACACACGTGCCACCACTTCATCGCGATATGTTTGGATGGGCATTTGGTCAGGCTGAAGCAGGTCATTTTTTGCCGATGAAATTGCGGCATGCACTCCAGCCGGGCGGTGAGTTTTTTCATCAATTCGCAAATCGTGCAGGGCGCGTTTAACCAGGGTCAATTGGTCATCGGAATCGAAGATGACAAAATTCGCTTGATAAGGCAGGTAATTGGCTTCGCGCCGCAGCAGCCGGGCGCACATGGCATGAAAAGTTCCCAGCCAGATCCCCTCAAGGTTCTGTTGGATCATACTGCGGACGCGGATGTCCATTTCTCTTGCAGCTTTGTTGGTAAAAGTAACAGCGATGATATTGTAAGCCGGAACATTAATACGTTCGACCAGATAAGCCAGACGGCGTGTGAGCACACGTGTTTTGCCTGAACCTGGCCCCGCCAGCACCAGTACTGCGCCATCCCCAGCGGTAACTGCCTCGCGCTGTTGCGGGTTCAAATCATCCAAAAGAAAATCAGGCACGGTTATGTTGTCTCCGAGGGCGGGTTGATTCTGAAGTCGTAAATGTTGTCAGCTACCGGGTAAGAATGACCGCAGGCGCTGCAATGAATCAGCGGCGGGGTATCTTCAAGCGGCGCGGAGCAAGCCGGGCAAGCAAAAAATGCTTCAGGCAGGGCCTTGTTTACCGAATCTGTAACGCTGGCACGCAAGAATACACTGGGGGTTAGTTGCCAAAGTTCACCTGTGTGCTGTAAAACAGAATCAAGCGCAACCAGCAGCCGGGTGGGCACATGGCGCTTGAGAAAACCCAGGCGCAGGTGGCTGACGGTGAGCGTGCGTTCAATTCTGAAGCCTACAGCCGCGAGCCATTCGCGAATGGCTGCAGGGTGAAAATCAAAATTAAGCGGGATGTACTCCACCGCTTCTCGGCTATATGGCGACCAATCCTGCTTGCGTAACATGTATCTCAATATCGACTTAAGATTGCGCTTGTTTGCGTATTCGAGAATGAAAACAGCCCTTGGCTCAAGCACACGCCGCACCTGAGACAGGGCGAGACAGGGGTCGGCCATGTGGTGCAATGTGCGGATCATGGTTGCGCCATCGAAAACACCATCAACGAAGGGTAAACGGTAAATATCGGCGGCAACATAGCGGTAACGATCTGATGTGCCCAGCCTGGCTTGCGCCTGCTGAAGCTGCGACCGAGAGTAATCCAACAGGGTTATATGCTCATAAGCCTGATAGCGCGGAGTATTACGCCCGGCGCCTGCACCAAGCTCGAGCAAATGACGGCCGTTGTGAGGAAGCAATCGCTCTAAGGCAACCGCTTCGCAGGCATCTTCGTAGGCGCGCCCGCCTTCTTCCCAGAAAGTGTTTTGGTAATCTGAGCCTTCATAATTGCATACGGGGGGTGTTTGCATCGTTCTCCACAGTTGAAAAGTGCGTCCGGACAGGTTGGCCGGCGGCGCCCAGAGTATCCTCCTTACCGCTGCTTCCTCTCAGATCTGACGGGGTTCGCAGGGCTCTGCCGCGCCGGTCCCATCCGGAGCGCATTGTTAAGGATACCCCATCACGGGATTGACGTCAACGGAAAAAGAAAAACTCTCTCCGCTGTCGACATTCCTCGGCGCAAAGTGGAAATAAATTAGAGGGTTTTAATGCCGTAAGTATCTCTTAACACATGTTCAAGGCTGGGTTGAGTGCTGAGCATATCTGTTACATGGAACTGGCAGGCAGTTTTGATGAATTTATCAGGCGTACCTTGCAGCACGCAGCGCAATTTATTGCCTTCAATCGTCAGGTTGCGGATATTGGGAATGGCAGAGAAACTGTCTTTGGTTACGGGGTCTGCAAAGCGCATTTCGATGACACGAATGGCATGTGAACGAAGCTGAATTCCACGTTCGATTGCCACGAGTTTGCCGCGATGCATGATAGCCACACGGTCGCATAAACGTTCCATTTCTGCCAGTGACCGCGAGGTAATAAAAACGGTGCGTCCTTCTTCGCGGGCTTCTGCGATCAGACGGTAGAAGACATCTTGGATGGCTGGTTTGAGCTCATAAGTGGGTTCATCAAGGATTAACAACTCAGCGCGCGGGATAAACGCCTGCAGCAGATCGAAAACCTGGCGGTCATGTGTAGAAAGGGTTGCGGCAGGCTGCGCCAAGTCGAGATCGAGTTTATCCGCCAGTTTTTGAATATCTGTCCAAAGAATTCCGCCGGGTTGGTAGCCTTGCGAGCGTAGTATTTCTGCCACAGTATGGCGGCTGGGCGAAGGGTAATTGCCCGGGTAAAAACCCACACGCTCGCGAATTTGGCGGGCATTACGCTGACAATCCAGGCCAAAAGCCATCAGGTTACCGCTGCTCGGCCTGAAATAACCGGCGAGCAAGCTCACCAGTGTGCTCTTGCCAGCATGATCGTTGCCAAGCAAGCCAAAAATTTCGCCAGGCTCAACCTCAAAAGAGATGTTTTCAATCCCCTGACGATGACTGAATTTCTTTGAAACCTTCTCCGCTTTGATGACAAAATAGCGCATAACAGCCTCCATACAATATGGGCAGTGCCTGCAACTGCAGATACCGTAGAATTAGTTTGTAATCATCAAGCCGGAAATAAAACCGGCTGGTAGCGGAAGCACCAGCCGGCAGCGTAAACGTGTTAATTAATCAGCAGATGCTGATCAAGCCGGTGTTTCCACCTTCTCACGCCCCAACCCGAAGGGTTGGAAAGGCGCATTATTCTTTTCAACGTGCGTGAACAGATCTATGAATTCCCCAGGTCTAAGAGGGGGGACATCGCTGGAACTGTCCGGTTCTTCCGAATGCATCAGGCAACCTTTCTGGTTTTAAAGCTGTGATAACCAACTACAGGCTGATTGTATTCTTCTCAATAAATAAAGTCAATAGCTGGTGTTGGTATGGTTACTAGTGGGTCGTCAAATGGTATTCTGGTGCGGAATAAGAAGAAAATGCATCAGAATGTTACTGTATCAAAAGTCCATAGATCTTGAAAAGAGAGAGTGGCGACCATGAACGATCTTGCGTAACGTGTTCACCCAGGGTTTATCATGGTCAGGACCATGCAGGATAGGCATAGATTTGTAAAGC
>JAGOVY010000112.1 GCA_018060515.1 Anaerolineaceae bacterium
CCGATAGCATCCCCCCGCTATACTTCAGCTCAACTTCCAGGCTCTCATACACAATCAGTTCATTCGCCGCCGCATCATACTGCACCGGGTATATTGATAGCCCTACCACCCGCTGCTGCCGCAGCATGCCGTCATTCATTACCATCGCCAGTGCACCGGGGTACTCTCCGCCAGCGTATATGGCCGCATCTTCTTCTATCACATATTCCGGCTGCGGCAAAGTTTCACCCTGCTGGATGATCCCGACGTGTATCGTCTCCACCGGCAGTACCGGTGCGCTCAACGCGATGCGATGCGCCTCTCCAGGTACCACCCATAACTCCACGTCTGCACCTATCGGTATGGCTGCCTGCTGTATCAACATCGGCAAGAGCGGCGCGCCAGCCTGCCCAGTCTCCGTCCAGCCTTCCAGGCTTACGCGCGTGTATTGTTTGCCGTTCTCCGTTACCACTTCCAACCCCAGCTCTTGCCAGGGGAAGGTGACCTCAAATTTCAATCCGCTTTCTGATTCATGCAAGAGAAACCCGGTGGAAGCTGCTGTTTGATCAGCCTTCACCGGAGTTATCACAGATACTGCCACAAGCAAAACGATGCTCACAACCATTAAGAGTTTACCGCTTCGAACCATCCGAACCTCCGCACGGTTAATATTTTGGAACTTTAACGAACACTGGGGTAAACAAAAACAAACTCTGGCTCAGCCAGCACAGCCAGGGGTGTTATTTACGAACCGATTGTAGTGGACTTTTAATTGATATTTAGTCGTCTTGCATTTCTGAAAAGAAGAGGGAGATGAAGCAATGAGTTCAAACCCGAATTTTCTTTCAATCTTGTAAGGCAAGTAGACAACTACAACGCAGCTTGTTCCAAAATATCAAAGTTCGACACGAAATTAAAAAACGCTCTGGAAATCCAGAGCGTTATCCCTTCTTTTTCAGCGCGCAGGCTTAGCGCAGTGCTGTTTATGCGTCGAAGATCAACCGGGCAACATCATCACCCAGGCGATAGCTCAGCAATGAAAACGGTTTCTTTTCCGCCAGCCGCGCCATGCGTTCAAGCTGCGCCTCCACTGCAACCGGGCGATAATATGGAATAAATGCCGTTTGCAGGAGGCGCATCACTCCTTCAGCGGGTGCAACTGCACTCAGCTGTGGTTCGCGTGTACGGTCAAGAAAGATCACCCGCTCCAAGGGTACACCCAGTGGTGAACATAAATCAGGTTGTGTGTGCCACGGAGTGCCGAACAGCCAAAACTCATTATCAATTAAACGGATGATTACCTGGTCTTCGCCCAGTGCTGTGAACCCCTTTTGACTTGCCAGCGCAGCCAACAGCGTAGACTTCCCTGCCCCCGACTCACCAACAAAACAATAACCGCGCCCCTCATGGCTCACACCAGAAGCATGCAGCAAAAGGTCGCCGAAGTTCGCCAACCAGTTTACATACAGCAAAATTCCCATGTGTTCAAAGGGGTAAAAAACTTGGCCAGGTTCTGAGGCAAGATCACCGCAGATTTCTCCGTTGGAGAAATCTGCATCCAGATCGATTTGAAAATCGCGGCCGTCATGATGAGATATAAATGAGTAACACCCCAACCCATCCTGCCATAATTCCCAGTTTTCACTTTGCCACAAGCATGCTGAGTTACTCAGGTCTTTAGCAGCGGCATCTTCACGCAATGCCAGTGTTATCGTGTCACCGCCAGGCGCTTCATATTTCAATGGCGGCTGAGCCTCTTGTGCAGAGAGGACAAACTTCCGATGACAGGGCGGCAATGAATCATACACCTGGGGATTGAGGCCGCTAACTGCCAAATTTAAGCGTGCAACCTGTAAGGTGAAAGGCAAAATTTTATCGTCGAATTTTGTACGCATTTTTCTAAAAATTAACCTCATACCAATTGTATGAGGTAATAGGTATTGCAAGTTTCATCATTATATGAATGGAATTACTCATACATATAATGGTACGGTTTTGGTCAAATCTGTATTATTAGAATGGACCCCAACAAAAGTTTAGCCACAATTTACAATTATTGACACCCGAGCGATTATAGTTGGTACTGGTGCGGCAAGCCGCTAAAACCGAACTTTTAACTTCGAGTTCAACTTTCTTGATCATTGGGGATTGGTATGGTTTTTTGTTCATAATTTTCCTCTCTTCTAATAATTATACCAAATGGGGTTGTAATCTTTCAAGTCTTTTATAACCCAATTTACACACAGATTCTACCAGTGATTCATCATCTCCGTGGACATGCTGCGACCAGCCCGGGCAGAGATCACACAAATTGCCGACCGCGCAGGTGGAACATACGGAGGTATGCTGTCGTTTGCGACTGGTCTGCTCACCCAAGAGCCGCCAGGCTTCTTCAAAACTCAACTCCTTGAGGTCATACATCGGGTTTCTAACTGCCAGGCAGACGCTGACTCTGCCCAGGCTATCAACATGATAAGAATGTTGGCCTGCGCCGCAGTTAAAAAGGTGGTCGCCGCGCACCATCTTGCCGTTCATTTTTGCCAGTGTCACCCATTCAGACAATTTCTCCGGAGTTGAGTGTTCGAAATCCACAAGCTCATCGAGCGGGAGCTGATACTTCAAAGCTTCGCGGCTGCCGTCAAGCCTGGGCCAGATGGTAGCATCGCTGCGAAAACCAGCGCCGATTTCTTCTGCCATTGCAGCGATTTGGAGAAACTCGTGGCGGTTTATGGTTAACACGAAGGCTTTCAACACCAATTTGATCCCGCGATCTGCCAGCATTTTTACCCCGCGCATGGCGCGATCATAAGTAATGGGTGAATTTGTTACCTTTTCATAGGTCCCGCGAGTGGCGCCATACATCGTCAGCTCTACTGCCACCGGCGGGTATGCCGCAAACAAGTCGGCGATTTCTTCGGTAATCAATGTGCCATTAGTAAACACGGTCATCAATAAGCCGCGTTTCTTCGCGTGCATATAGATTTCCGGGAAATCCTGCCGCAGCAAGGCCTCACCACCGGTGAGTGTTACGAAAAGCGTCCCTGCATCCACCATTTTATCCAACACTTGCTTAACTTGTTCAGTCGTGAGCTCGTTGGTACGGTGAAGGATCGAACCTGCAGGTTGGTTGATATAACAATGAACACACTTGAGGTTGCAGCGGTCGGTCAACTCAAATGTTGCTGCCAAAGGAAACCGTTGTCCCTTCAGCGGCTCGAGCAATTCCGCCGTCCACTCAGCGAGTTCAAGCGAAGGGAGAGAAGAACAATCCATGATTAAGCCACCTTTAATGCACCGATATTGAGAAGATCATCCAAAAAGCGATCCAGATCATGCGCAATCGTTTCGGGCGACGCATCGTATTCCTCAAGCAGTGCAGCCGTCAACTCCTTGCGCGTGGCGGGGTTCTCAAGACAATCCCATAAATAAGAGGCAACATCGTTCATCGCATAGATCCCTTCCATTTCACTCACGTCTTGGTGAATAGGAACCAGGATGGTCTCATTGACGATTCGTCTGTAGATATAGTCGTCATTGCGTTGATATACGATTTCGGCATTGTCCATAAAAACTCCATAACAGCCCAATAATCAAGCACTGAGCATTTAATTTTTACTGGCAGCATCCTCCCCAAAATCCTCCCTGCGGACATTTTCAGTATATCATAGATTTTGCTGGTATTTGGGGATCTGGTCTCCTTTTCTGGGTTAATTTGCAGGTGATGGTTGCTCTTTTTTATTGCTGGTTTATGCTAACGCAAAAGAGCGGAAAATTTTCACCCGGGTCTGACAGGGCTTGATTTGCCAGACCCGGGATGTCTCAAAACTAAAGCAGTGAAATCTTGATCAACGCAGCGGTTATTCTACGCCCTGCACAGTCAACGGACCGTGCAATTCTGTACCGCCGCGGATGTCAATATCCTCCAGCCAATAGAACGTCTGCTGCCCGGCTTGCGGTACGTTCGGGTCAACATATTGGTACAATGCCCCGCCGAAGCCGCCCGCCGGCACACTTGAACGGATGATTCTCTCATTGAGCTTGACTCGCTCGCCATCCAGGCTTTCAGCTCGGTAGAGATTAAAGCCGAGGTTGTCACGTTCTGCGGCAGTTTCCCAGCGCAGCACCACAGTGCCGTCTTCAAGGCTTGCCGTGTAATCAACCAAGGTCACAGCGGTTGGCTGCCCCCAGGTGAACATGTAGTCTTCCACCTCGCCACCTGCCTGGAAGCCATAGGAAGGAATCGGCGTGGTGCAGCCACCCGTCACATCCAGTGGAGTCAGTCTGAAGCGGAAGTAATAGAATTTATCCTGGAATACCATCCCCGCCGGCACATAAACTGGAACATTGTTAGCACCCGGAGACACGACCACATTGTTGATAACATGTTCGGAGTAAGTCAGGTATGTGTCGTCAAAATCACCGTCCTGTTTATCATGCCCAGCTGCACTGCCGTTGGAGAAGTCCATCCAGGCGTTCAGACAGGCATTAACAGCATTCGGGTCAGTAGAAACAGTCACGATAAAGCCGCCAGTTCCTGCTTCCCAAGATGCGTAATTGAGCGGGTTCACAACGCCATCTTCATCATCCAAGTAGGCATTGTCATCGCCATTAGCCGTTGCCTCTTCCTGCCCATCTGCTTCACGATCCCACAGCAATCCCAGGATCTGTCCATTATAAGAATGGCGCGGACCATCAACATCCGCTGTGGTCTTATAAGAATTAGGCAGGTCACCCCAGTCGCGTGTGGCAACCGGCGTGGTTACACAGCGATCAAGGTTGCCGGCGCTGGTGTACGTCTCTTCGCAGTTGGTGATATCTTCGTAATTGCCGTCTAGCAAGACTACATGGAATTCAACATAGTAAGTACTGCCTACCGGCAGGTTGCCCAATAAGACACCGCCCGGCACTGCTATCGGAAGCTGATTTGGCGGGTTGTCCGCTATGGGTGTCCAACTGCCGCTATCCAGCCTGTATTGGGTGGTTCCTGGCACATAGGTAGTATTCAGTGGAACTGTATCCATGACATATACGTTAGTGACCACAACCGAACCGGCATTTTTAACCGTGATGTTATACCGCACCGTATCGCCGGGGTTAAGCACACCCAGCGGCGCCGTATCCGTTACGATTTCAAGCGCCTTGCTGCCCTCCACAAGCCGCAGCGGTGGGATGGATGTGCCCACATCCAAACCAGGTGCACCTGCAGTCGCATGAGCGGGGTCTGCGCCCCAGGCGAGCGCCAGCAAACAACCGGGTACTCCACCCTTGCCCACGCCAGAGGCGGTGCGGCTCCAAACACGGGCGCCGCTTTGATCAATGGCATCGGTTGAAGTGTTGGGATAGTAAAGTCGAACGGATTGTAAACGATTCACCAGAATTCCATTCTCGGAGCCTGCTTCAGCAGTACCGTCACCATCTGTATCCACCGGGTCGGCAACGCCATCATTGTTCCAATCCACATAAACATAGGTGCCGCCAGTCTCGCAGGCAGAGGTTACCCACAGCGGTCCGGCATTTTCGGTGGAGGTTGTATTTGTCGGGTCTTTGCCAAGCCCCAACCCCACCAGCGCATCGGTAGTAAGGAAGTTATCAGGGTACATGGTGAAAGACCAGTCAATCGCGGTATTTCCAGTATCTACCGTACCAATCGCACTGAATGGTTTGTTCGTTTTTACTCCAGCCGCGTTGGATGTATAACAATGGGCTCCCTGACCATTGGTCAGGTCAGTCGTCCATGTAGCACCGGCAGCGATTGAGCCTGAAGTAACGTTGGCCGCACCGTACTTCTCACAGGTGAAGTAAACCGCGTCTGGACCGGGATTGAACAAGAAGAGACGTGTATTATTGGAGTTGTAAACCGTACCCACCGGGCTCCAATAAGAGCTGCCCCATTCAACCGTCGGCAGCAGATTCATATCTCGCGAACCGTAATTTGAATCAATATCACCCGTAACGAGCAGTACCTGTACAGGCTTGTCAGCGCTCACTCTTGCGCCTTGAAGAATCGCTTCTGCCAGATATGTACCGCCTTGTTGCAGTGTAACCGTGGTTTCGTAAGTGCCGTCACGGTCTTTGTCAATCTGCACGGTGGTGTTGTTTTGCGTGGCCATGATGGAAAGCGCGCTGTATTCGAACATCGCCCCGGCATCAGATGTGTTGGTACCCACCGGCGCTTCGTAGTAAGTG
>JAGOVY010000113.1 GCA_018060515.1 Anaerolineaceae bacterium
GAGGAGAAGGAACCCGCCAAGACACCCACCTGAAGATTGTCGAATGCATTTGAAGCGAGGCGCAAGATGGGCCGGGATACCAGCGGAATCAAGCCGATGGTTAGGGCAGACCAGGCGAGAATGCCAAAGAACGTTTCGTACTTTGGCGAACGGTCAGCCCAGGCACCGCCGATGAAATATCCTGCGGTTAGATAGATCAGAATCAATCCGATAATACTTGCCCAAACCAGGTTACTGGTGCCAAAATAATTGCCCAAAAGGCGAGAAGCAGCCATTTCGAGCGCCAGCGAGACGAGACCTGAGATGAAGACAACAACATAAATATACTTTCGCATTGCGTTGATTATACTTGAGAAGCAGCATGCCTCTGCACTGTATAATAATTGTTACGGAGAAGAATATGAGATTACTTTCTGTTTCTGAAATGATAGCACGCGAAAAAGCCGCCAATGCAGGAGGGTATTCGTATATGCAAATGATGGCCGCTGCCGGCAAGGCTATTGCAGAAGTGGTTATGCAGTTTTGTGAGGGAAGAACCGAACAGACTGCGTTGGGACTGGTTGGTGTCGGGAATAACGGCGGCGACACATTGATTGCACTCACGGTGATGCAGCAGGCAGGTTGGGATACAAAAGCCATCCTATTAAAGACATGGGATAAAGATGAACCACTCCTGCAACAGTTTACAGGCAGCGGCGGTGAGATCCTCAATGCTGACGCTTTAATGAGGCTGAAAGACGTTCCTGGTGTTGTTTTGGACGGCCTTTTCGGTACAGGGTTTCGATTACCTCTGCCGGATAAAGCGGCGGAGCTTCTTTCTGAAGCGAGACAGGCGTTATCTGATTTTCTTTGGGTTGCTGTCGATTGCCCATCAGGGATGGATTGTGGAAGCGGCGAAGTCAGCAGCGGCACCATTAAAGCGGACCTGACCATTTGCCTTGAGGCTGTGAAAGCCGGGATAATGACCTATTCAGCTTTTCCATTCATCGGTGAACTTAAAACCGCTGATCTGGGCATCAGCCAATATCTTGGACATTCAGATGATCAGGATGACATCGTGATTGATGCAAGTTTTGTCCGGAAGATCCTGCCAATTCGCGACGACTTTTCGCATAAAGGCAGCCACGGCACGCTGATGGTTATCGGCGGTTGTACAAATTACCCTGGCGCGCCGGTGCTGGCAGGCGAGGGAGCCTACGCTGTAGGCACTGGACTGGTCAAAGTGGGTATCCCTTCTTCGGTTTTTCACCACGCGGCATCGACCAGCCTCGAGTTGACCTGGGTCGTTTTGGAGGATGGCGGTGGGGTGATCTCTGAACTGGCTGTTGAAACCGCGTTACCTTTTGTTCAGTCTGCGCAGTGCCTGGTGCTTGGCCCTGGAATCGGGCGGGAAGACACAACACGAAAATTCATACAGGAATTAATCATCAGCAAAGAACCCGGAGGAAGGGTTCGCGGAGGCTTTCCTGGGATGAGTGAAGGTATTCAAAAAATGAAAGCCCCCATTGCGCTACCGCCGATGGTCATTGATGCTGATGCTTTGACTTTACTTTCAACTATAGCTGGTTGGGCAGAAAAAATACCGTCTGGTTCAATTCTCACACCGCATCCCGGAGAAATGGCGCGACTCACTGGTTTATCTATAGATGAGGTTCAGAGAGAGAGAGCTGGTGTAGCGCGGAAATTCGCTGCACTCTGGCAGCAGGTGGTTGTGTTAAAAGGCGCTCTCACTGTCATCGCCGCTCCAAATGGCAGAACGGCGACCATCCCTGCGGCTGCATCGAGCCTGGCAAAAGCAGGTACAGGCGACGTACTGGCGGGAATGATTGGCGGATTAGCAGCGCAGGGTCTCGATGCCTGGCAGGCGGCAATAGCAGGGGCGTGGCTGCACGCCAGGGCTGGCATAGAGGCTGTTGAACTGGTGGGCTGCAGCGAATCTGTGCTGGCAAGTGATGTGATCAGTGCAATTCCGTTGGTGTACCACTCGCTTAAATAAAGACAACCTCCTATAAAGGGAGGTTGCCAGATGGTAAAAAACAATTACGCTGATTTTTGAGTCTTCGGAGCTACCTTTTCAACTTCGAGGACAACAGGGGTTTTCTTAACAACTTCAGCAGCTTTTTCTTGAGCAACTTTTAGCATTTCCTGAGCTTTTTCGGCTGCTTCAGTGGCTGCAGCTTCAGCCTTATGATAGGCTTCTTCTGCGGTGACAACTGTTTTGTCTTTTAATTCAATTGCTTTCACTTTAATGAGCTCACGGGTGTCTTCACCAGAGCTCGGCGCGAAGAGCAGGCTCACTGCAGCACCGGTGATGCCGCCAACCAGAAAACCAATTAAGAATGCACCGAAATTATCATTGTCTGACATGTTTTATCTCCTTATAGTGTCAAAATATTATTTTTTAAATAAGCCGGCCAGGTCGAATAACTTTTTAAACCCTGCCAGCTGACTGTTTACTTTGATAACGGGCGTTGCCAGGTTATCGCTTAAGAAAGCAGTCGTTCCCTTTAATGTGTTTATGGTCTCGCTGGTTGATTTCAAGATTGGTTTAATCTCATTTTGCAGTAAATTTGTAAGCGAGGCTAGTTGAACCACGAGAATGATCAGTGCGAATCCGATGACCATAGATTCCACAGCCATGAGGATAATAAAAATATCCCTCACTGTTGAGGTCGTTTCTTCTCCCTGAATTGCCAAAATTACAATCCCAGCAACCAGGGTACCAACGAGCAAAACAGCAATCAGGATGAATAACCAGGTTTTGCTCTTCTTTACCGGTTGGGTTTCATTCTCTTCAACCGTCGGGTCAACGAACTGGGTCTCAATTGGTTCCACCATAATGTTGAAATTATAGCATGTTTTGACCTTGTAAAGCTTGAATTGTCAATGATTTTGTAATCCAGATTTGGGCGGGATAATTGCGATGTTCAATGAACTAAAGAATCTGCGAGACGTTCGTGATAAAATTACAAGTTGCCAAAGATTACGCAAAATTGTTTGAAAAGTAAGGATTTGATTATGTCGTTTTTAAACTTTTTTTCAAAGAGCCAAAAACCTCATGCTGAGGCTGCAAGAGATGTCTATCTCATTGTGGGGTTGGGCAACCCGGGCAGAGAATATCGTGAAACCAGGCATAATATCGGTTTTATGGTAGTTGACAAATTTGCAGAATCACATGCGATCAAACTCGGAAAAGTACAGAGTAAAGCGATTATTGGCAGTGGCGTCTTTGGCGAAAATAAGATAATTTTAGCCAAGCCGCAAACTTTTATGAACCTTTCAGGTCAAGCTGTTGTTTCATTAGCACGTTTTTATAAGGTGCAGCACGATCATATTGTCATCATCCATGATGATGTTGACCTCCCATTTGCCTCGCTGCGTATGCGCCCCGGCGGTGGATCTGCCGGTTAAAAAGGGGTAGCTTCAATCATCCAATTACTGGGAACGCAAGACTTTCCTCGTCTGCGCATGGGCATTGGAAGGCCGCCAGGGCAAATGGATGCAGCCGCTTATGTGTTGCAGGCTTTTTCACGATCAGAAATTGAGTTTTTACCTCCACTGATGGAAAAAGCGGTGAATGCGATAAATTGTTTCTTAACTGACGGTTTAGAATCCGCCATGAACCGGTTTAATCCTTCTGTACCTGAATAATCAAATCATGCTTGAAACACTGCGTAAACAAACCTCCTATCAGCAATGTTTGGATGCGATAAAAGTCGGCAGTCCATCTCAACCGCTTGGGCTAATAAGAGCTGCCCGATTGCCGGTAGTGAGCGCACTTTGCCAGGATCTGAACGTGCCCGTACTGTTAATCACCGATCGCGCTGACCGGGCTTCAATGATGCTTGATGCACTTCATTTTTGGCTGCCTGATACACCTCATTTTCTTTACCCTGAACCTACACCGATGTTCTATGAAAGAGCGACTTGGGGCAGCCTTACACGTCGAGACAGATTAAACGTAATGGCAAGATTGGTAGAGTACCTGAAACCAGGCAGCCAAAAGCCAACGAAACCGTGCGTGGTGGTAGCTCCGATTCGGGCAGTAATGACACGAACCATGCCGCGCAGGTCTTTCATTCTTGCCAGCAAAAAAATCACTGTCGGCGAAACCCTCAATCCGGAAACCCTTCAAAGGGAGTGGATCCGACTAGGATATGAGAATGTGGATGTAGTGGTTGACCACGGACAGTTTACACGGCGCGGTGGCATTCTGGATGTGTGGGCGCCTTCTGAGAATCTGCCCGCCAGGCTTGAGTTTTTTGGCAACGAAATTGACACTTTGCGATTCTTTGAGCCCTCAACTCAGCGGACTGTAAAAGAAGTCGGATCAATTCAGGTTACACCGGCGCGGGAATACCTCGCGGGCGAATATCAAACCGATGAACCTGACTTTGCAGATTTGGATGAATTTCAAATTCCTATTCTGCATCCTGAAATATCTACGCTGCTTGATTATCTGCCCCCCAATGCCCTCATTATTTTGGATAGCTTGGCGAACATTCAAAGTATTGGGGAAGAAATTGAGGAGCAGGCATTGAAGAATCGCGCTGATGCGCTACAAGATGGCAGCTTAGCAGAAGATTTCCCTGCCCCTTATGTTTCATGGTCGGAAATTATGGAAACTATCACCAACCGGCGTTGGCAGGAACTTGGCAAAACTTATGCGGATTCAAGTGGAACATTTGGTGCTAACTTCACACTGGGAAACCGTTTTGCAGGTCAGATGAAGAATTTTATGTCTTACCTCGAAGAAAACTGCCGCAATGGCGAAGAATCATGGATTGTAACCAGGCAGCATTCACGCTTGAAAGAAATTTGGCAGGAAAAAGCATTTACATGTGAATCGGGTGGAAGGCTTCATTTTATTGAAGCGCTATTGGAAGAGGGTTGGGACCTTAGGCTCGACAATGGAAAGACGCTGCATTGTATTACTGATGCTGAGATTTTCGGCTGGGAACGCCCGCAGCCGCGCGCGAGGATCAAAGGGAAACACACCACCCCTGAAACTGACTTCGCCGATTTAAAAGTTGGCGATTGGGTCGTGCATATTGATTATGGTATCGGCCGCTTTTTGGGTTTGGTGAATCGAACCCTCGACCATGTTCAGCGCGAGTTTTTACTGGTTGAATACGAGAATGGCGACCAGGTTTTTGTTCCGGTTCACCAGGCTGATCGCATCAGCCGATATATAGGCACAGGGGGAGAACCGCCTCAGCCCTCACGCTTAGGAAGTAATGAGTGGAACCAAACCAAACAGGCAGTCAGTGAAGCCGTAATCCAGGTGGCAGAAGACTTGCTTGAATTGTACGCGAAGCGCCAATCTGTCGTGGGGCACGCTTTCCAACCTGATACAACCTGGCAGCAGGATCTTGAAGCGAGTTTCGCCTACACGGAAACTGACGATCAACTAAAGGCGATCATCGCTGTAAAAAGAGATATGGAAGCTCCAAAGCCGATGGACCGGCTGCTCTGCGGTGATGTTGGTTATGGCAAAACCGAGGTAGCACTGAGAGCCGCCTTTAAAGCTGTCATGGATGGAAAGCAAGTAGCTGTGTTGGTTCCTACAACTGTTCTGGCGCAGCAGCATTACGAAACCTTCAGGCACAGGTTAATGCCGTTTCCTGTTTCGGTTGAAATGCTTTCACGCTTCAGGTCGCCGCGCGAACAGGATGATATCGTGCTGAAGATTATGCTTGGTCAATTGGATATCGTCATCGGAACACACCGCTTGTTGACTAAGGACGTGGTTTTTAAAGACCTCGGGCTGGTCATCATTGATGAAGAACAGCGGTTTGGTGTGACCCACAAAGAGCACTTCAAGAAACTGCGCACTGAAGTTGATGTGTTAACACTGACCGCAACACCTATTCCCAGAACGTTGTACATGGCTTTGACCGGTGCGAGAGACATATCGAATATCAACACTCCGCCGGCTGAACGACTGCCGATTGTCACTCACATTGGACCGTATTCGCCGCAATTGGTACGCCAGGCGATTTTGCGCGAGATTGACCGCGGTGGACAAGTTTTCTTTGTGCATAACCGGGTGCAAACGATTGGGGCGATGAAACAGCACCTGCTTAACCTTGTACCTGAAGCAAGAATTGCGATTGCCCATGGTCAAGTGCGTGAAGACGAACTCTCGC
>JAGOVY010000114.1 GCA_018060515.1 Anaerolineaceae bacterium
GGATACAGATGACCTCGCAGCCATTCTAAAAGATGCGCGGTTAAGAGGCTACCGGATCGTCGAGATTGAGGAATCTGGCAGTTTGTCCTCAGTCGTTTTTGAAAATGACATCCGGCTCGTCAAAGGAGAAGAAACATCCTTCGAACGGGAAACGGGACAGAAACCCCTGCGCCGAACTGAAGAAAACAATGCCGATGTGAAGCCATTGTTCAACCTGATCGATCGTGCTGCCAAAGCGACGGGGCTCACCCGCAAGACGATCAATCAAATTTTCAAAGGGCTCTCAATTGAGTTCAGGGAATTCTTCCTCAAGAATCCGGAAGGTTTCGCCAACCTCTTTATCAATACCCTTCAAGAGACCTTTGCAGACCACATTGTGAAAAACCTCGAGTTTGCATCTGATCCGGGCAGTTTTCACGATTATGAGTTGGACGCGATGTTCCCACCAGTCAAGAACTTCCCTCAAAAAGAATTGGTGGTAGCGGGTGACGCCGGTATTTACGATTGGGTGCAAGTCGATTCGGATGTTGAGAGAAAGTTTGTAGAGAATTACCTTTCGGGCAATGATCCCAAGGTGATCGGCTATTTCAAGTTCCCACCAGCCTACATGATCAACCTGCCAAAGATTATCGGCAATTACAACCCGGATTGGGGCGTCTTGCGATTTGACGATGCAGGCAGGGTTGAACTTAAACTGATCCGCGAGACGAAAGGCCGCGAAGACACGAGCATGCTGCGTTTTTCCAACGAAGGTCGTAAGATTGACGCTGCCCGGAAGCACTTCAAAACGCTTGACCTGGATTACCGTGTTGTAACTGATTCAACGCAAGGCTGGTACGAGCCAGAATGACAAGATGCAACTGCGGTGTTTGAGTAAAGTGTTCCCGTCCATTTTCTCTATTGAAATCCTTTTTCCCCCCACCCCAAAACAAGATCAACTGGGCGAAAATACCTGCATCTGCAGCCAAACCCAAGCCCCTTACGGCCCCCTTGTTTGAAGCCTGCCAATCCAACCGCATTACCGTGTGTGATGCGCTCGCCGTAAAACTACACGTCTGGCTATGGGGCGGGGGTTGCCACAATCTCATCTCAAAGGTTTACGGGCACATGACCTTACCCTGGAGGAGCCGGTGATTGAAATTGCCTGCCTCACCGGTGACCTCCCATCCTCAGTCTTATTGACAAGAAATTCAAGATTAGACTATTATATGTATACAAAATCAACAGGTAAAAATTTCCGGAGGTAACTATGGCAACTGTAACGTCCATCTTAGAAAGAAAGGGGCACCAGATTCAATCGGTTTCCCCTGACACACCCATTATTGACTGTTTGAAATTAATGAGTGAAAAAGGCATTGGCTCTGTATTGGTGATGCAGGATGACAAGGTGGTCGGTATCTTTTCAGAGCGCGACTATGCCCGACGGGGCATTCTCAAGGGGAACCATGAACACACACCTGTGAAACGTGTGATGACTGAGAAGATTTATTACGTAAAACCCGAACAGTCCATTGAAGCCTGCATGGCGCAAATGTCGGATAAACACATCCGTCACTTGCCAGTGCTTGAAGGCGACAAGGTGGTTGGGGTGATCTCCATTGGTGATGTGGTTCTTTCAAAACTCGATGATATGCAATCTCTCATCTCAGGTTTGGAGAATTATATACTCGGCAGCGAAATTAAACTTTAACACAAGGCTAATCAAGAGGCGAAGCGCTGGGGTCTGATTTCTGCTGGAAATGTGGATCACAGAAGTAATTACATCGGCGCGGCAATCGCGCCTTTTTTCCAGGTTGAGTCGTCCATTGGCCAGACACATTGAAAGGACGTAATGATTTTTCTATTCTCTCTAATTGCTGCGTTCGTTATCATTATCCTGATAGTTGCAGTGCGCACGGTTCTGTTCGTGCGTGCGGGGCAGGGGAAACTTTTGAGTTTTCAATCTCACCTGCCCAAATTGGAGAGAGCTCCCCTCCAGGTTGCGCAAAACCTTTCGGCAGCGATTCAAATTGAAACCATCTCTCATCAGGATGAAGCTCAGAATGGTTATGAAAATTTCAGAGCCTTACACGCCCTGCTTGAACAAACTTACCCGCGCCTGCATGCCGCCCTCTCCAAAGAGACCCTGCTTGATTACAGCCTGCTGTTTACCTGGGCAGGGAAGAAACCAGAGCTTGAACCAGTGGTTTTCATGGCGCACCAGGATGTTGTTCCGGTGGATGAACACACACTGGGGCAATGGACACAACCGCCCTTTTCAGGCAGGATTGCAGACGGCTTTGTATGGGGACGCGGCAGCCTGGATATTAAGTGCCAATTAATCGCAGTGATGGAAGCGGTGGAATGCTTGCTGGCGCAGGGTTTTCAACCGGATAGAACTGTTTTGCTTTCTTTCTCGCATGATGAAGAGGTTCTCGGAAATGGAGCACCGGCGATTGTTGACCACTTGAAGGCAAAAGGGGTTCGTGTACGTGCCGTGCTCGATGAAGGCAATCCGATTTTAGAAGGCATGCTGCCAGGTTTTAAAGGACTCACGGCGCCGATTGGTGTTTCTGAAAAAGGGTATCTTTCACTGCGGCTGCATGTCGAAGCAGATGGCGGACATTCCTCAACACCTGCTCCTGAAACCGCCATTGGCATTCTGGCGCGTGCCATTGACCGTTTGCAGTCCAACCCTTTTCCTTCTCAAGTACGTGCTGTAGAGCCGATGTTCAAGGGGTTAAGTCCGGCAGCCCCCCTGATGCTTCAGGTAGCATTTGCCAACCTATGGTTGTTTGGCGGGTTGGTGCGCCGCAAGCTGGTGAGATCCACCGAAACCGCTGCCGCCATTCACACCACCACCGCGCCGACGTTGTTTCATGGCGGGGTGAAAGACAACATCTTGCCGGCGTTTGCTGAAGCGGTGGTAAACTTCAGGCTTTTAACTGGCGACGGGGTGGAAGAGGTTCTCGACCATGTTCGTTCACTCATTAATGATGATCGCGTTAAGATTGAACCCCTGCAGGGTTACGCCTGGAATGCTTCGCCGAGTTCCCCTGCGGATGTGGCGGTGTTTCATCACATCACCAGTGTGGTCAAAGAGCTTTACCCTGAAGCCGTTTGCGCACCAGGCACCATGCTGGGCGGAACCGATGCGCGCCACTATCACCAAATCTCCGACTGCGTTTATCGCTTCACACCAGTGTTGGTGCATAAGGATGATATCCACAGCATTCATGGTGTCAATGAGAGAATTCTAGTCGAGGGGCTACATCGCATGGTGGATTTCTTCTATCGCCTTATGCAGCGGTGGACGAGTGCGGAGTAGTAACATAGCTGATCAGGGTTAATCAAAAAAGTGCGCTTCCTTCGAAACGCACTTTTTTATCTCTAGACGTAAATTAAAACCCGATGGTGACACGCATAACGAACCGATCAACTGCACCAAACTTATATTTATAATCTTCATCCCCGCGCATAAAATCAAACTCCTGGCGTTGGTTTTCAATAGCCCATTGGAGCAGCAATCCCAACAATACCCAACCAGGAGAGTATTCCATGTAGTCGCGATCAAGACCTGAGTTGTAAACCCAAATGCGGTTGAGGAAATCGAAACTCATATAAGCAGCTACCTTGCGGCCGTTGGTTTCGAGAAAGGCAAGTTGTAAACAATCTTCATGAAAAGCGCAGCGCATCACTGATTTCATTTGTTCACGCATTAATGGAGAAAGGAAATCTTCTTTAGCTTCATCCTGAGCCATCAACTCGAAGAAATCTTCCATATCGTCTTCCAGCCTGCCGGCATCTGCCGTGAAATACAGGTTCAATTGGGCTTCGCCTTCACTGGCTCGCCGCATTTTTCGCCGTATTTCGTGGCGCTGTTTCTTATCCAAATTGTTTAGGTAGGCTTCCCAGGTTTCAGGGAGGGGGATGAATGGAGAATGTTGTAGTTTCCTAATATCAAAATGGAGATTGAGCGCTTCGGCTTGCTCTTCAAGGAGTGCGAGGGTTGGCGAGCTTTCAACAATATTGTATAAATCTATGCCGGCGGCAAGCCCGCTATCGATGATGTGGGTTTTGATGAAGCCAAGTAAACCGCTGATGAAGCGCTCAAGGTCATCCTCACGGCAAATAAAATCAAGGTAGTCGCTGATTTCAATACTGCCCAGCAGCAGCAGTTGTTTTTTGCCTTCATGTTCAGCAATGAACAGCGGTGCAATACCGATGAGACGGCCGCCTTCACGCGCGCTAATCAGCGTCAGGCTCGAGTCATCTGGCCACTCTCCGCCGCCGCGGGTAGCCCACCAATCTGCAAGATACTCACTTCGCAAAAAAGGAACATGTGAGCTGCTCTGTTCAAGTAAGGCATTCCATTCAGTAGTTAACTCGTGGGGAAAATCAGAATAAATTGTAAAGTCCATGTTCATTATTATACCTTTATCAACGACTACATAGTGTCTTCCAGCCGCAGCAATGAGGCGTTTGCCCGCAGCCAGGCGCGTGCCTGTGGATAATCAGGGTCGTATTGAGCTACCACCAGCCAGAATGCTTTTGAGTGATTCAGCTGCTTGCGATGAGCCAGCTCATGCACTACAACATACTCCAGCACCGTTGGCGGCGCCATAACCAGACGCCAATTAAATGAAAGTGACCCCTTGCTTGAACAGCTTCCCCAGCGGGTACGTTGATCGCGTATCGAGATGGATTGGTATGTGAGACCCATGCGCGCTGCCTGGCGCTTGACCACAGCTTCGATGACTGTACGCGCTTGCTGTCTCAGCCAGGGTGTAACCAGCCGCCGCGGCGAGGTGTTGGTTCCTTCAGGAACGTACACAATCAACCTGCCCGGTTTTTCTTCTACCTTCAGGCGCGATAGCCGCCCGCTTTCTTCAATGACCTCAATGTGAACCGCTTCACCCCGCAGCAGAATTACGTCCGCAGGTAAAGTTCGAGCAGCCTTTTGGGGGCGAGGCGCGGCATCCAGATGTTTCAGCAGCCAGGCGGCATGCTGTTGGATCAACGTTTCAGCTTCACCGGTTTTGATTCCGCGCGGCAGGGTTACGGTTACGCGCCCCTCTGCCACGGTGATGCGCATCTGCCTGGCGCGGAGAGAATGCACTACCCGATACGGCACACGGCGTCCGGCGATGATGGTGAGAAATTCAACAGGTTCTGCCATTTATGTCAGTTAATCATACCAGCGCTTGATGAATTGTGAAAACCATTCTGCCTTATGGTTTTGTTTGACAGCGTGTCATTGTCCATCTAAACTAATCATAATCTGAAAAATCAAGGACGGTCTGACATGGAAGGTACAGCTGGCGCTCAAATCAACAAGAAAACCTTTATTCAATCGGTGCTGATCTTGTTGGCGATGATGATTATTGCCGGCATTCTCACAAAAGCGCTGCCAGCAGGCGTTTATGACCGTTATGAAGCCGACGGGCGCATCTTGATTGACCAAACTTCTTTCCGTGCCATCGAAAGGCCAGATTACCCCATTTGGCGCTGGTTCACCGCGCCCTTGGAAGTGTTATGGGGCGAAGATAACCTCATCCTCATCACCATCATTTTGTTTATCGTCTTGGTGAGCGGCGCTTTTGCGGTACTCGAAAAAAGCGGCATCATCACCTCAGTGCTGGCGAAAATTGTCAAACGCTTTAGCGCACAACGTTACTTGCTGCTGCTGTTAATCTCCTTGTTTTTTATGCTCTTGGGCGGCTTCTTCGGTATTCTTGAAGAAATCATCCCATTGGTGCCGTTGATGATTGCGTTGTCTTACTCATTGGGGTGGGATGTATTGGTTGGCTTGGGGATGAGCATATTGGCGACGAACATCGGCTTTTCGGCGGCGGTGACCAACCCGTTTACCATCGGCGTGGCGCAGAAGCTCGCCGGGCTGCCGCTTTTTTCAGGTGCGCTTTTTAGAATACCGGTGTTCATCGTTTTCTATGGAGTTCTGGTCTGGTTTCTGGTGACATATGCGCGCCGGATCGACCGCAATCCACAGAGTTCGCTGGTTTACAACGAAGACAAAACACGCCCAACCCAATACAAGCAACTTGACCTGAATGCACACAGCAGCAACCCGAAAATGGGGAGAGCGGCTTTGGTTTTTGGACTGTTTATGCTCCTTATCATTCTGCTATTGGTAGCTGGGCC
>JAGOVY010000115.1 GCA_018060515.1 Anaerolineaceae bacterium
TTCAGCCTCAACCTTTGAAAAGCGCTGGAATTGCCGCCGTGGTAGCCCTGATGTTTACAGCAGGTATCGTATTTCTTATAGCTTATCTGCAAGATGAAATACGTGACCCTGATGAATTTTCGCGCAAATGGGGTGTGCCTGTAGTAGGCGTCATCACCCATTTTAATACGAATGAAGACAGGTTGATCACCATGAGCAAACCGCGTATGCCGGTTTCTGAAGCCTTTCGATCTGTGCGCACCAACCTTCAATTCAGCGGGATAAATACGCCATTGAAGACAATATTAATTACCAGCGCCTCGCCCTCCGAGGGCAAGTCATCCATTGTGGCGAACATTGCCACTGTTTTTGCACAAAGTGAAAACAATGTTGTGGTGGTGGATGGAGATATGCGCCGCCCAACATTGCATAAAATTTTCAAACTCTCCAACCGTCTCGGGCTATCTGATTACTTTATCCGCACGCCAGAGGAGATGAGCGGAGTAGTGAAACAAACCAAGGTAAATAACCTGAGTATCATTACCTCTGGCAGCCTACCGCCTAACCCATCTGAGTTACTGGGCTCCGCGCGCATGAAGGATGTACTGACGCTCCTTACTGAGCACTTTGATATGGTTTTGTTAGATTCACCGCCACTGCTGGCAGTGACAGATGCCTTAATTTTGGCGAAGAATGTCGATGGCGTTTTGTTGGTGGTTGACCCCAAGAAAACCAAACGCGGTGCGATTCGGCAGGCGATCGAACAACTCCGCCGCTTGGATGCCCGCCTGCTGGGTGTGGTATTAAATAACATCAAGGTCAAGCGGTCGAGTTATTACTATAATCGCGATTACTACTACAGCAAACAATATGGCCGTTCAAGCGATGAAACCAGCCGAGTGGATGCTGCGGCGAGCGATACGAGCGCGGGGTAAAAAACCGGCCGAGGGAAAAATGTCAGCATTCACTACCGAGTCACCATCTGAAGAGAAGAGAAATTCACTCATATGCCCGTTTTTGGGTTTTGAAGATGATCCCTCGACTGCGTTGGCATACCCCGCAAACTATAACTTTTGCTATAAGTGCAAACCAATTGCCTCTGTAAGCCTGGCGCATCAACGTAACCGCTGTTTAACGGCTGAGTACTCTGAGTGCGTGGTATTTCAAACAGAAGCGTCTCTCCCTTTACCCAAAGAACTTCGCGGTGAGAAATCTTCCAAAGGCAAATCAAAGAGCTGGTTGCCTATCGCAGCGCTGGCGCTGGTTTTAATTCTGGCGCTGATTGGCGGCATCCTCATTGGCATAATTCCTATCCCTGGGTTTTCTCCGCCGTATATGGTCGTGTATGATACCGAAGAACCGGGTGCTTCACCAATCCGATCTGAAACACCGCTCGTGGCCACCCCTACACTGAGTTCAACCAAAACCCCCAAACAGACCGAGACACCAAAACCAACAGCTACGCAGCGCCTTTCACGCACACCACTCGGGCTTGGGACGCCATTTGGCGATTCTCCTGAACTGGTTATTCACAAGGTGCTCGAAGGAGAAGGGTATTTGCTGATTGCTGAAAATTTCCATACCTCTGTTGAGGCCATAAAAGCGATTAATTATCAAGCTCCCGAAGCCCTATGGTTGGGTTCGATTCTGGTAGTTCCAAAAAATACAGATGACGTTTCTCATTTGCCGCAGTTTAAGACATATCAAGTGAATGTAGAGGGATTGACGATTGAAATGTTAGCCGAAAGGTTGAATGTGGAGGTTGATCTGATGAAAGAGTACAATCACCTGCCGGCTGGAACCAACTTGAAATTGGGAGAGTGGCTGGTCATTCCGATGCATCAGGATTGACAGAAAGCCGGGGGTTGAATGCCGAACATCCTTTTTGTGTGTCACGCCAATCGTTTCCGTTCGGTGTTGGCCGCTGAACATTTCCGAAGACTTCTCGCAGGCGATAACGCTGAGGCAGATTGGACCGTAAGCAGCGCAGGTGTGTGGGCAACCGAGGGAATTCCACCCTTGCGCCAGGCGATCCAATTTGCGGCTGCAAAGCAGATGGACGTAAGTCACGTTCGCTCGAGAGAAATCAATGCACAACTGGTTGCAGAAGCTGATTTGATTCTTGTAATGGAAGAAAGCCAAAGAGAAGCCATCACTATTGAGTTCCCAGGCGCAAAGAATAAAACCTGTTTGCTTTCGACAATTGCGCTCGGTGAAAATTTTAATATTCCTGATCCGATGCTCTCTCTGGATGAAGACCCGGATGTAATTGCTGAGGAGATCATAAACATCCTCAACTCGGGGTATCAAAACATCATCTCGCGTTTCAGCCAACAGGCGTGAACATTCATCGCATGGATAAATTTGAGATAGAAGCAGAACCAGCAAAAAGCAAGAAGAAGGGGAGAAAACTATTTTGGTTGCTCCTGCTGGTGCCTTTGCTTATGCTTTGCGGTTACCTGCTCTGGACGAGCCCATTGTTCGGCAGGCAGCTTCCAGAGTTCAGCGGGCAGCAAATTGCGAATTTTACACCGCTGCCAGCAGTGACCACCTCGCCTGATGCGAAAGCCACCGAGTTACCCAAACCCGATAAAGGACCCCAAGATCAGACTGCAGATGTGACTGACAAGGTTACACCGGTGTGCGGGCAGACCGAACCCATGGTGATTCTGGCAATCGGTATTGATGAGAATGAGCAAGCCGATATGATTCGCGTTCTGAGGGTTGACTTTGTTGAGCGCGAAGTGGTCATCCTCTCTATTCCGCGCGATTTCTGGGTGCCTATCCCTGGGCTTGAGGAGCATGGCATTACACAGTTTAAGATCAACGCCGCCTATGGTTTTGGTGAATACTTCAATGGACGCGGGCAAGGGGTTGTCAAGTTCTCTGAAACGATGTATGAGAACTACGGAGTAACTTTTGACCGATACGCGGTGGCGCATTTCAGCAATTTCGTAGATTTTATTGACCAAATTGGCGGGGTAGATATTGATTTGGCAGAGCCGATCGGCGCTTATGCGAGCGCTGGACACCATCATTACGATGGAAAATCAGCTCTTCAATTTGTGAGGCTGCGAATTGCAGATCAGGATTCTTATCGGATTCAGCGACAGTCTGCAATTCTAAAAGGCATCTACGATAAGCTTACGCAGCCTGAGAATTTGATTAAATTGCCCGGTATGGGAATAAAGTTCATTCAGGATAAGACGATTATCACTGACTTGCGTTTGCAGGACGTTTCAACATTTACCTGTTTTGCGAGAGAAATTAACCGCGACTCATTGATTTTCGTGGATGTGCCCAGCGATTTTTACACACCTGGCATCACCAATTATGGCAGGTATATTCGGATTCCTAAACCTGAGGCCACGGATTTCATTCGGGGGATCATTCTAAATGGACTTGAGTAGATAGAAGTTCACCGCTATCGTTTATTGTTGATGTAATTTCGCTTCTCCTTTTTCGGAGGCAATTTCGATCTGGTTTGTTGAAGCAGAAATTTTGAGTACACCCAAACCGGCATACCTCAGTAAGTGCACAATTAAACCAATCATCGTGGTTGGAAGGTTGACGGCGATCTGGTTTTACTAATTCAGAGTAAATTGGTATAATATATCCTATAAATGCGTCAAACTGCTGATTTCGATACAAATGAGGAGTTATTTAACCATGAACGAATTACATGAAAGCCGCAAGAACCGTGTAGAGGTGATGAAAACTCTCATCCGCCAACTTCATCAAGGGATGGCTGAAGACCAGGTGAGAAAACAACTTGAAATCTTGTTGGATGAGGCGGATTACCAGGATGTATTCATCATGGAAGTGCAGTTAATCCAGGAAGGGATACCCGCTGAGGTGGTGCAGGATCTTTGTGATACTCATACGCGGGTTTTACGCAAGCATCTTGATCTGCAGGAAACGCCGCACACAACACCCGGACACCCGATACACACGTTTATCGAAGAAAATCGTGAGCTCTCTAAAACCACTGCCCGCCTCAGGCACGTCATGCTGCTGATAGCAGCCAAGCCGGCTGATGAAGATGTAAGCGAGATGATGTTGGATGTACAACAGCTGCTGAACAACCTGATGGATGTGGAAAAGCATTATCTCCGCAAGGAAAACCTGCTCTTTCCGTATTTTGAAAAGAACGACTTGCCCGGACCGCCGGCCGTTATGTGGGGCAAACACGATGAAGTACGTGAGCTTCTCAAGACAACGCTGGAAGGCTTACAGCAGGTGAAAGAATATAAAGCAGAAGAAGCCGCTGCGTTTAATTTGTTTAGTACAGCCATTGTGGCAGATGCCATTGACGAAATGATTTTCAAAGAAGAGAAAATCATGTTTCCGACAGCGCTCGACTTGCTCTCTGAAGAGGAGTGGTACGACATCTACCTTGAAAGCGATGAAACCGGCTATTGCCTTTATGCTCCGCAATTTGATTGGATTCCAGAAGGAGAGTTCTACAAAGAGAAGAAAAAAACATCCAGTACAGATGGTAAAGTGCACATGCCTACTGGCACGGTTTCAGTGGAGGAGCTGATTGCCATACTGACCACGCTGCGCATCGACCTCACTTTCGTAGACAAAGACGATACTGTGCGCTACTTTAGTCCAGGCAAGGACAGGATATTTTCGCGCACCAGAACCGTTCTTGGGCGCAAAGTGCAATACTGCCACCCGCCGAAGAGCGTACACATGGTGAACCAGATTCTACGAGATTTCAAGGCCGGAACTCAGGATTTAGCTCGTTTTTGGATCAATATGGGCGGGCGTATGGTTGAGATTGAATACTTTGCGGTTAGAAACAACGCTGGAGAGTATCTCGGTACGCTTGAGGTGACCCAGGATGTGACAGAAATCCGCGCCTTGCAAGGTGAGCGCCGCTTGTTGGAATATGATCATTCACCGCATAAGGCTTGAACCAGGGAAAAGGATGAAAACGATGGAAATTAATGCGAAGACCAAAATAAACGACTTGTTAAAAACCTATCCTGAATTGGAAGAGAAAATAATCCAGGCTGCGCCGGCTTTTAAAAACCTGAAGAATCCGGTACTGCGAAATACGGTAGGTCGTCTGGCGACTGTTGAAAAAGTTGTCCAAATCGGTGGCATTGACTTGACCCAATTTGTAAACATGTTAAGGCGCACAGTGGGGCAGCCAGAGCTAGCGCCAGCCCCTGCGGCAATTTTAGAAATTCCTGTGCCGGTCCGCCAGGGAGAGCCTGAATGGTTGGCAGGAGACGTGCAATTCACCGTTGATGGCAGAGAACTGCTGGCGGAAGGAGAGGTGCCTGTAAACCACATTAACGCATTGCTCCCCAAGCTCAAAGATGGCAGCCTCATCGTCCTCATCACTGATTTTCTACCCGCGCCGATGATTGATGCCTTAATGAAACAAAAGCGGCAAGTTTATCATAAAACTGACCCTCAGGATGAATCAAAACACTTGACCTATATCAAGTAAGCCTGCACACGCTACTTCGAAGCATGCTAATCATAAAGGTGGATGTCAATCTCATCCACTTTTATGATTAATACTCCCTTTGGACTTTTTTGCAGGTTGGGCGAGTGTAACTTTCTTTCTGTATATATATAAACTATTTCAAAACGGCGAGTCGAAGGTACGCTTAAGGGGTTTCAACCCAAGGCGTATTGAGTGTACAGAAACACGGCACATCTCTTATCAGGCCGGGCTTGCTGCCTTGGGTAGAGTTCGGCATTATTTGTGGAGCTTTGAAGAGGTTGCTGATCGGTAAACGCAGCCTGACGTGTACTTCTATGTTTTTAAGACCGACAAGAATTTCTCAGCCGATATTGCAGTAAAAGACAGCGTAATTACTTCTGAATTCATTGCCTCGTTACTGTATCAAAAGTCCATAGATCTTGAAAAGAGAGAGTGGCGACCATGAACGATCTTGCGTAACGTGTTCACCCAGGGTTTATCATGGTCAGGACCATGCAGGATAGGCATAGATTTGTTAAGCACCTCCGAATATTCTACATCGAGTTTCTGGACTCTATGAATAGATTTTTTAGGAACTGACAAGGGGAGATACTGGTAAGAATGTTGTTTGAGTTCATCACAATTTCTACATAATGCCAACATA
>JAGOVY010000116.1 GCA_018060515.1 Anaerolineaceae bacterium
CACCAACTCCGACCCTGACACCAACCGTGACACCGATATTGCCCACGCTTGGCTCGATCATCAAAACACTCTTTCCACCAGGGGGCTAACAGGGGGGGGACCGATAAATGTTGGATCGGTAACGCCGGCATTTTTGATTCAACCTCATTACGGGTTGAATCAAATGGTTTAAATGGGGAGGTTGAGATGTTTACGCTGGCGAATTACTTCGTATAGCAAAAGCGAAGCTGCAACGCCGGCGTTGAGAGACTCAAACTTGCCGGGCATGGGAATGCAGACGCGTTTATCTGCCAGGCTGTGTGCTTCAGCTCCGGAACCGTACGCTTCGCTGCCAATGATTATTGCCAGCGGTGAGGCGAGGTTCATTTGCCACATACTCTCGCCATTTTGCGCTTCAGCCAATATCACCTCCAATGGAGGCGTTTGCTTTTCTTTGCAATACTCTCTGATTTGGCTCCAATCTGCCTGGATGATGGGGATATGAAAATGTGCCCCCATCGCTGCCCGCACCACCTTGGGGTTATATGGGTCTACGCTGCCTGGAGCGGTGAAAACCGACCCGACTCCAGCCGCTGCCGCGCTGCGCAGGATCGTGCCCATATTACCTGGGTCGCGCACCTGGTCAAGGATAACCACCAAATTACTGTGCTGCGGTAACAGTTCAATTTTCTGCGGTATGACAAGTAAAACACCTTGTGCAGTTTCGGTATCTGAAAGCCTGTCCATGACATCTTCTGGAATTTCGATGAGTTCATTTGGCTCAAACCCCTTCTGCTGCAGCAATTTCCGTCCCCTCTCAGAAAGGTTAGGACTGATTAGCACCATATGCGGTTTCACGAGTGGGTGCCTGAGCGCTTCTTCAGTTAACCGCACACCTTCCACAACAAATAAACCAGTTGTTTCACGTGCTTTCCGGTCTCGCAATAGTTCGCGCACAAACTGAAGTTTGGGGTTCTTGAAAGAAGATAATGGCTGTGCTTGGTTCATGAAGCTATTCTACCTGATTGACCATTAAAAGAAAAACGGGATGGCTAACCATCCCGTTGGAAATGCGTTTTTGATTAGACTGCTTTGGCAGCTTTAACCACCGCGCTGAAGGTCTGGGGATCGCGTGCCGCGAGATCTGCCAGCATTTTGCGATTTAGCGTAATGTTATTCACGCGCAGGCCATGAATCAACTGGCTGTAAGTCAGTCCGTTAAGGCGTGCGCCAGCGTTGATGCGGGTAATCCACAGCCGCCGCAAATCGCGTTTGCGATTCTTCCGGTCACGGGTGGCATACCACATGCTTTTCAGTCGGGCTTCATTGGCGCGCCTGATGAGAAGGTGGCGGCTGCCATACTGCCCTTTGGTATAGTTCAAAACTTTCTTATGACGACGGTGGGCTACAACCCCACGCTTTACACGAGCCATTTCTTTACTCCTTTGCGAACCCTTAGGCGCCGATCAAATGATCAGTTAAGAGCGCCAAACAGTTGCACTAATGCGGATACGACAGGTCAGTGCCTCAACTTACTTCATATTTGGGTTGAGACGTTTGACGCGCTGGATGATTTTATCGCCCTGCACGGGGATCATCTCAGTAAACAAAGCTTTGGTACGCGGCGAAGTGCGGCGCCTGAGGTGGCTTTTACCGCCTTTGGTGCGAACCACGATACCAGAACCCGTCAGGCGAAATCTTTTGGAAGTTGCCTTATGGGTTTTCAGCTTAAACTTTCCGGTTTTCATCTTGCGTGGCACAGCATACTCCTCTCAACAAATTGCGCGTTTCACAACGCGATCGCGAATTATACCAGAATTCGTGTTACTCGGGGTGAAAATAATTATTGGCTAAAAAATCAGGCTTAGGCTGGTTCTGCAACCTCAGTTGACTCTGCGTCAACCACTTTTTTCTTGCTTGGTTTGGCCGGAGCCAAGACCATTCCCATGGTGCGCCCTTCCATATTTGGCGCTTGTTCAATGGTGGCAACGTCTGCAAGTTCTTCGGCGATTTCCCTTAGGTCTTCCAATGCGATTTCAGGATAGGTAATTTCTCTTCCGCGGAACCGAATGGTTACTTTTACTTTGTTGCCTTCAAGAAGCCAACGCCGTGCATCACGGGTTTTAAAACCGCGGTGATGCTCGCCTGTCTTTGGCCGCAGCCGAATCTCTTTGACTTCGATTTTTGTTTGAGCTTTGCGCGCTTCTTTCTCTTTTTTAGTTCGTTCAAAAAGAAACTTCCCAAAATCCATCACCCTGCAAACAGGGGGATCAGATTGAGGAGCTACTTCCACCAGGTCGAGTTCAGCTTCACGTGCAATTTGCAGCGCTTTCTGAATCGGTACGACACCGATGTTCTCGTTCTGGGGGCCAATTAAACGAACTTCAGGGGATTTAATTAACTCATTGACGCGAAAATTTAAAGTACTGATGGTTATCTCCTGTTAAAAAATCTATTGCCAAACTTTTTCATGGAAAAAGTTTGGTGAAAATGATAATACCATAAATCCATTTTTCAAGTCAACTGGATTGCACAATAAAGTTTTCAGCACCAGGATTTATGAATTCGAGGTATTGACGATAAGCTGGATCGATAGCTGTGTACACTCCACGATAGGCTTCAGGCAGCAAGCGAGAGATCTCGTACATAATAGCGTCTGTCATCTGCTTTCGCAGCATTCTATCGGGGGTGCCAGCCACCTTTTTGAGAGTGAAAGGTGCACCAGCCTTCATAATCATTATCGTACGGCGTAGTTTTTTAAGGTTGTATTTATAGTACTCATTTCCATAAAATACAAACGGCAGAATTGGCGCGCCGGAACGCAGGGCAAGCACCACAATTCCCGGATGACCGATATTTAGTATGCCATCATTTGATCTGGTGCCCTCTGGGGCTATAGCGATGATCTTCCCTTCTTTAAGAGCCTCTTCTCCTCGCCTAAATGCAGAGGAATCAATTTCTTCTCGATTAATCGGGATTGCATCCCAGGCATTGAAGAGCTGGCGCATCATGAAATTGTCCCAGGTTTCAATTTTTGCGAATGCGGTTAAAGGGCGCGGGTGCATGTGGCTGAATCCGACTGGTGCATCAAGCCAATTGATGTGGTTGGTGGCCAAAATCAAGGGTCCACACATGGGCACAGAACCGATTGCAGCATCATCAATCTGCATAAAGGTTTTCAAAATTGCCTTAATCGGCGGATTGACCTGCGCTGCTGAGAGCATTAAATCTCCAGGTTGGTGATGATTTCCAAGGCGTGGGGTAGCAGTTCAATTTCAACCTCTTGTCCTTCTTCACAGATCGTGTTGCCATCGGCGTGCACCGGCAACGTTCCTTTTACGGCAGTAACCTTGATTTTGTTGGTTTGAGCTGTGAGAACATAAGGGTCCTCTTCGTGGGTGCCTTTCATGAACTTCACCATCAAATCCACCATTTTCATCTGAGGGGTTTCTTTGACAATGCAGAGGTTAAACAAGCCGTCGGTGATCAAAGAAGAAGGCGTCATTATAAAAACGCCGCCCATCCGTCTGCCATTCATCACTGAAACCATTAAGGTTGAAAGTGTGTGACTCTCATCACCATAACTCAGCACCACAGTCGGCGATTTATACTTGAGAAAGATTGCTTCGATGGCTGCGATGATATATGAAAGCATCCCTTGAAATTTCGTCTTGGCTGCGATAAACCCAACCACCGCATCAAACCCGATACCAACGCCGTTCCCAAAATATAACCCTTGCGGGAAATTGCCGCCGCTGATTTTTCCGATATCGATTCGACTTAGTTGGGGTGAGGCAAGCAGCGCACAGGCTTCATCTACATTGGCTGGAATGTGCGCGCCGTAGGCGAAATCATTTCCTCTCCCTACAGGAATGACCCCCATCGATGGAGCTTTGCCGTTTGCAATCTGGTATTGGAGCAAGCCATTTAGAACTTCATTGGCCGTTCCATCGCCGCCGGCGGCCACCACATAGTCATAGCCATCTTCAGCGGCTTTGCGGGCGATCTCATTCGCATGCCCTGGGCGTTCCGTTTGGGTGATCGTAAAATCCAACCCATTTGCAGCCAGCAGGGCTTCAATTTGAGGAAGTGCATTGATTGCGATGCCCTTACCCGCAATCGGATTGAGAATGATCATGTAACGCGGCATTTTGCTCCTGATCTCATAGAAGGTTTAATAACTATTACCCTGTTTATTATATTAGAACTAACCAATAATGTAACCAAACGAATTTGGTTCATTTGGTATTAACCCCACAACGGGGTAAACGGTTCATACAGGCGTAATTTTTGGATTCTTACAGAGGTGGAGAATAAAAAAACACCTAACGGGTGTTTTTAAGTGGGCGGTATAGGACTCGAACCTACGACCTTTGCGATGTCAACGCAACGCTCTAACCAACTGAGCTAACCGCCCGATGCAGCTATTATAATGGATTTTACATTGCTGACAATGGTAATCTTAAAATAACCTCGCTCAGACCACATTTACGACCCCAGCCCACAATACCGTAAACTTGGTCTGGGGCTCTTTTTTATTACGAGGCGAAAGGTGCCCAATAGCAATGATCAGCTTCTGCCCTTTGGCAAAGCCTGAAAACGGGTGAGAGCCATACATTGGCACCAGGTTGGCAGCGTTGATTGTATAAAGAAAGCGGTCATATTCATACGCACAGGCATAGAGCTGGTCTTTGCCGATGATGATTTGAATGATGTTCGGCGCCGAGTAATCTGCTCCATTCGGAATGCTAAACTCAAACCCTCTGGTTGAAAGCATAAAACCATCACGGCTGCTGACTGTGTATTCCTCTCCCTCGTCTCCGCCAGGTGTGATTTTCTGCCAGTGGGCGTCGTCCACCGTGATAATGGGAAGTTCAAGATCGGGCACAATCGAGGACATTTTCCGGTTTCTCCAAAGATTGAAGCAGTAGTTCAAATTCGTTTGTAGATTAATTATAGAGGAATTTTAAAATACGAAAAATCAAACGGTTGACAACCAACGGAATTTGAATTTATGAACGGTTTAACGTGATTAAAAATTGATTTTTAAGATGCATGATAATTGACAGGCGATTTGGAAGATGATTGCACTATGCCCAAATGATGAAGAAGGAGGAGTTGAAGCCGCAACGCTTCCTTTCTTCCAATTGGATTTCTGCGGACTGATGTGATATTTGTTTGTCTGGAATTGGATTAATGTACAATACTACATAAGGACAGGGATGCTATTAACTATGATGATTACGGCGAATTACCAACCGATAAACTCTATATGACCATCGCTAAAGCAATTATCGATGCAATTTCAGAGGACTGGTTGACTGCAACCGCTTACGCAGGAATCGAGGAAGATGACAATGGGTTGACTTCTGGTAAATACATTTCGGCTGCCAAACCTGACAGCATTAATTATTTCGATCCCCCGATTGAGATCTATTTGGCCTTCGATGAACTGCGCCGCCGCATGCGCAGACCGGATGCAGCGCCATGGGTTAAAGCGTGCTTCTCTTCCAGTCAAATGGGCATTTTGACCCGGATTTCACTTACCCAGACGCAACATAAAAGCCAGTCAGGCTGGCCACAACCGATCAAATATTTGCCGGCATCTAAGGAGTGTGAAAAGAGACGTTTGTGCAATTTCTCAAGACTGGGGAGGTTGATCTCATCGAATGCCGGTTACCAGCTCTCGCACCTGGCGTAAATACAGCCAGATACAAATGGCAGCAGAGAGAATAATCCAAATGGGCGGGAGACATGCAATCTTTTACACTAGTTGATTTAGCATGTTCATGGAAGGATGCAGCCAGATATTTATCTCAGCGCTGGCTGGCGATGCTGAACCCCTATCTTGACCTGAGCCAATCCAGCATTCTCTCGGCACGGCTGCGTTTTCGCAGTGAAGACACGATTTTGGCGAATTTTCTAACTTATGCAGAGCCAATAAAGGTGCACGGCGCATTGCCTGGCGG
>JAGOVY010000117.1 GCA_018060515.1 Anaerolineaceae bacterium
ACCCTATCGATATTTCTCAAGGCATTTATCGACAGCGCAGCTCTCCGCAGCCTAAGCTCATCTGGGTTCGCGCTTTTCATGAGATTTACAATCCCGAGATGGCATTAAGAGTTTTAGCCGATCTACAACCCGAATTCCCGGAGAGTCACCTAACTATGATAGGACCAGTGAAAAGCCACGCCTGCATGAAAAGTGTGAGAACGCTCGCAGCCCAAATGCAGCACGACCATCATGTGGAGATTATCACTGGCATTCCACATGATCAGGTTTCGGCTTTTCTGGATAAAGCTGATATCTTCATCAACACTTCGAACTATGACACCGCCCCCCGTAGTCTTCTAGAAGCCATGCTTAATGGGCTGTGTGTGATCTCGACAAATGTAGGCGGAATTCCTTACCTTGGCATAGATGGACAGGAATTTCTATTAGTGCCCCCAGGGGACCACTTGGCAATGGCTGACGCTATCAGGCACGTTCTTACCGAACCTGAGTTAGCAGCAAAGTTAAGTAGCAATGCCCATAAAAAAGTGGAGCAGGATGATTGGTCTATTATCCTTCCACAATGGGAAAACTTGTTTTTAGACTTAATTGGGCATGAATAAACTCGATATATACAGCCGTTTACCCTATCCACTAAAAGTTCTAAGTGCAAGCTTACATGGTTTTTACTTGCGTTGGTGGCGATACGGCCGAGAAACAGAAAGTTTGGTTGAGGAAGCCCTCGAGCGTGATACTTGGACTGCAGACCAGTGGAAAAATTGGCAGGAGGAAAGATTAGCTTTCATTCTTCACCGAGCAGCCACAAAGGTGCCTTTCTACCGCGACCAATGGCAAAAACGCCGAGCTGCAGGCGATCGATCAAGCTGGGATTACCTCGAAAATTGGCCTATCTTAGAAAAACAATCCGTGCGGCTTAAACCAGAGCTATTCCTTACGGATGATATTAATCCTAACCACATGTATTTGGATCATACCAGTGGAACTACAGGTACGCCCCTAAAAATTTACCTCTCCCGAGAAACAGTTCACCAGTGGTATGCTCTCTACGAAGCCAGAATAAGGAGATGGCATGGGGTTTCAATTCACGAGCCTTGGCTTATCCTTGGCGGCCAATTGGTCGCACCTAGTAATCAGGAAAAGCCACCATTTTGGGTGCGTAATCTTGCTCTGAATCAGCTTTATCTTTCATCTATTCACATAAAAAAAGAAAACGCTATCCACTATGTTCGCGAAATCAATCGCTTTTCCCCAACTCACTGGATTGTTTATCCTTCATCTGCTGCTAGCTTAGCTTCGTTTGTTCTTCAGCAACAACTTTCTGTCATTCGTCCCAAAGTAATTTTCACTAATGCTGAGCCTCTCTTGAGTTATCAGAAAAAACTTATCGAACAAGCATTCCAATGCCCCGTACAAGAAACCTACGGAATGGCAGAAATAGTAGCCGCTGCAAGTGAGTGTGAATTTGGAAATTTGCATTTGTTTCCGGATGTAGGAATTCTTGAAAATTTGGACTTCACATCGAATTTACCTGTTGTAGATGGGCAAACAGGAGAATTTGTATGCACTAGTCTTCTAAATCAGGACATGCCTTTAATTAGATATCGCATTGGGGACGCTGGAAACGTTAGTCATCACCTACATTGTGAATGCGCTAGGAATATGCCTATATTAACGAAGATTGAAGGTCGAACTGACGATATGGTCCTCACTCCGGATGGTAAACAAATCGGAAGAATGGACCCAATTTTCAAGACAGATATTAATATTTTAGAGGGCCAAATAATCCAAGAGGCATTGGATTTCATCCGTGTCAAAGTTGTTCCAATGGATGGCTTCAATAATGAAGATGTACAGAATATCATTCAGCGTGTTCATCAACGCCTCGGCGAGAGTGTGCGCGTCGAGGTCGAACTCGTTGACGAAATTCCGCGCACAAAAATGGGAAAGTTCAAAGCGGTTGTGTCTCACTTACAATCCTAGAGGAAGGTTAATCCTACAATCCTTCTATCTTACTATAAGTAACTAAAGTAGCTCCATTTGCATTTGCCTGGAAAGTATCTCCTATAAAGAATTTTCGAATGAGAAGTTGGGAAGTCGTCTTGCCGGCAAAAAATTAGAAAAATCATGTTTCTAATACCATTTCTAAAAGTATGTCTCAATGATAACTAGAATATCAACGATTTTCACCATTATGCTTAATAATGAATTTAGTTAGTTATTTATTGGTTTTGATTTCTAAACTATGTTGCCTATTGTATACAAATTACGCTCTATATAGATCTAAATGAACTGGAAAATAAAGTATTTTTTTCAAAGCCACTTTCCAAAAGTATTTTTCGATAGTGAAATTTACTACTTGCTTCAAAAGAATTTTGGTGGTTTCAAACATTTTTCCATAATTAGCAAAGTGGATCAAGGAATTAGCCTTTTAGAAGCGCTCCACGCAAACGATATTGAGATTCGGGGAAAGCATACGGCAGAAATTGGTACGGGTTGGGTACCCATTATTCCGATGCTGTTTGCGATACTCAGGCAATCCGATTGTATTACCTGCGATGTCAACCGTCTGCTCAAGCAAGATCTATGCATTCAAGCTGCAGATCAGTTCAGTAGGATGGGCCCTTATTTGGCAAAAAAATTATATTGGTCAAAACCAGAAGAAATTGCTGAATCTCTTTGCTCAATTCGTTCACTTCAAGATGCCAATTTACTATTGAAATACTTACGCATTAGTTATTTCGTCGATGCCTCCTACCCCCTCCATTTAATAGAGGATACCAATATTGATATCTTTTTTTCGAATGAAACTCTCGAACATATTCCCCAAGAGCAAATTCCAACTTTATTCTCAGAGATCCGGAGAGTCCTAAAACCTGATGGAATCATGATACATATGGTTGACTGTTCCGATCACTACAGTTTTGAAGATCATTCCATCAATCGCATCAATTTCCTGCGTTTTACTTCAAAGGAGTGGAAAAGTTATAATACCTCATTCCTTTTCCAAAACCGCCTAAGGCCTTCCGATTATAAGGAAATGATGAATACAGCTGGTTTTTCAATTGAGTATTGGAGGCAGAAGGTGGACTCCAGAGCTCTCAATGAGCTCGCGGACTTTCCAGTTAGTGATGAGTTCCAGAATTATCCAGCAGAAGAGCTTTGTACTTCTAGTTTTTTGGTTATTGCCAAACCCATAGCTAAGAAATGAACAATTTTTTGCCTTTTGTCTCTCTAATCCTCCCGATCCGCAACGAAGCCAAGCATATCCGCGGCTGCTTGGAGAGCATCGCCCAGCAGGATTTCCCTCACGAGCAGATGGAGATCATTATTGCCGACGGGCTTTCCACTGACAACACCAAAGAGGTAGTGGAAACCTTCAAGCCTAGTGATATCCCGCTTATTTGGCTGGATAACCCCGAAAAAATCGTCCCCACTGGACTAAACTTAGCCATCCGGCAAGCCCGCGGCGATGTTATCATCAGGGTAGATGGACACACAACCCTTGCCTCGGATTATGTGCAGCAATGTGTGCTCGCCCTGCAGTGCAGCGGAGCCGAAAACGTTGGAGGACGGATGAACCCCGTCGGAAAAAACACCTTCGGGAAAGCAGTTGCTTTGGCAACCAGTTCGCCCTTTGGCGTAGGTGGAGCGCGCTTTCACTACTCAACGCAGGAGGAATGGGTCGATACCGTCTACTTAGGCGCATGGCCAAAAGAGGTATTCCAGAAAGTCGGTCTGTTTGACGAAGAATTGGTGCGCGATCAGGATGATGAATTTAATTATCGGCTGCGGGAAGCTGGAGGCAAAATTTTACTGAGCCCAAGAATTAACTCCTGGTATTCTGTGCGCAGCCAGCCCAAGGACCTCTGGAAACAATACTTACAATACGGCTTTTGGAAGGTGCGCGTTTTTCAGAAGCATCCCCGCCAAATGCGCTGGAGCCAATTCATACCCCCCATTTTCGTCCTGGCAGTGTTGATTTCTCTTCTAATAGCAATCCTTTTTAGCTGGGGCTGGAAGGTGCCACTGGCCTTAGCAGGACTATATCTGTTGGCAGCCCTCATAGCCACGCTCCTCACAGCGGCACGAAAAGGCTGGCTGGAGGTATGCCTGCTTCCGTTCACTTTTGCCATCCTGCATGTTAGCTACGGTTCGGGCTTTTTGTGGGGTTTAATCAAGTTCCGCAAGCGCTGGGGAGATAAAGTTGGCAAAGTGCCGGTATTGGATATGGATTAGATTGATTATTATGGCATAATTAGGGGAAACTCATGTCGATACCAATTTTTACTGAAGCTGAAAGAGCGCTTAATACGAAAGAGAAAACAGTTGGACAAGTTTTATCCAACGCACTCAAGCGCACCTTCGATATTATCTGTTCGGTGCTTGGGCTAATCCTGCTTTCGCCTCTCTTTATTATCTTATCTATTCTCATAAAGCGCGATTCGCCCGGGCCAATTTTTTATAAAAGCCGGCGCGTCGGCAAAGATGGCAGAGAATTTGATATGCTCAAATTTCGTACGATGCGTGAGGAGCCAGCCAGCTATAACGGCCCCCGCGTCACCGCAGAAGATGATACACGCATAACATCAGTAGGTGCATGGCTGCGTAAGACTAAACTCAATGAGCTCCCCCAGCTTTGGAATGTGCTTATCGGGCAAATGAGCATGGTTGGTCCACGCCCCGAAGATCCTGATATCGTCGCTACCTGGCCGGAAGAAGCCCGCCAAATTATCCTTTCCATCCGTCCTGGGATCACCAGTCCAGCCTCAATCGTCTACCGCAATGAAGAAAAACTCCTAAATGGTGATCATGCTCTGGAGAAATATCTCCAAAGTATTGCTCCCGATAAATTACGCTTGGATGAGCTCTACGTTCTCAATCATGGCTTTTTCTCTGATTTGGATATCCTTTTCTGGACCGCAATAAAATTATTGCCTACAATGGACTCTAACAATATCCCAGAGAATTGGCTATTTGTAGGTCCGATTTCCAGATTTTTACACCGTTATTTGGTGTGGTTTGGTGTTGATTTTATTGTCTCGCTAATCTCTATTGCAATTATCGGCCTGATCGTTCGTTCTATTACAGTACTTAACCTAGGTTGGCTGAGATCCTTAGGGATTGCCTTGGTCATTGCCCTACTTTTCAGTTTTGTAAATGCTTTACTTGGGATGGGGCAGGTGTTTTGGAAAAAAGCTCCCGGTTATTATCTTTTTGATTTAGCATTTTCGACTTTTGTTACCACAGCTATTGTGTATTTTATCAACCTCAATTTTCCTGGTGGGTCTCTTTTACCTCCAAGGATGATCATTTCCTTCGGTGCCTTATCTCTATTTGGTTTTGCAACTGTACGTTATCGCACGCGTTTGATAACTGGTTTGGCTTCCCGATGGCTAAGACTGCGTGGAAAAGCTAGTAAAATAGGTGAGCGCATATTAGTAGTAGGCGCGGGCCAATGTGGCATTATAGCTTGTCTGTTGGTAGAAAGAAGCGAACTAAACGAATTGTATTCTATCGTTGGAATCGTAGATGATGACCCAAAATTGCAAGGGATGCGCGTGAATGGATACCCTGTTTTGGGCCCAACAAGTCAAATTAAAAAACTGGTAGAAGAGAAAAATATCGGCGTGATTATGTTTGCTATCTCCCGAATCAATCAAAGAAATAAAAGTCAAATCCTCAAACTTTGCAACGAATCGGGCGCCAAAGTGGTTATCATTCCTGATATCCTGCGCCACCTTGAAGAAGAACTCAAGCGTCCCCCGACGGAGGTCCATGAGCAATCCCTGGCAGAATAGACCTGTTTTAGTTACTGGAGCTGCCGGCTTCATCGGCAGCCGGCTGACCGAAATGCTCGTGCA
>JAGOVY010000118.1 GCA_018060515.1 Anaerolineaceae bacterium
GCGTTCCTCTCTATTACCTATCAATCGCAAATACCCCCTCGAGATGTTAATTGCGGCTTGCCGCGACTATGTTGCCAGCACCAACCGCCGTCTAACTTTCGAATGGGCGTTAATCAGGGATGTCAATGACTCTCCCGCGCATGCCCAAGAACTTGTTCTCTTGATCAAGGGGTTGCTTTGCCATGTGAATCTGATTCCGCTTAATCCAACCGCTGATTATGCTGGTCAGGCAACCTCATTGGAGCGCGCTCGAGAGTTTAAGCAAGTGCTTGATCAAGCCGGTATCCCCTGCACCATCAGGCTGCGCCGCGGAATCGACATTCAAGCTGGCTGTGGTCAGTTGGCAGCCAGGCGCGGCTGATAATCCCACATCGGCATGTTATAATCCAAACTCATGAGCGATCTACTTAATAAATGGCGTCAAAGCCTTGAAAAAACCCGTAAAGCCACCCTCGGTAAAATTATCACCGTTTTTGGCGGCTCTGAAATTGACGGACAAACCTGGGATGAACTTGAAGAACTCCTGATTCTCGCCGATTTAGGGGTTGAAACAAGTCAGTTGGTCACGGAACAACTGATCAGCGCGGTAAGCCAACAGGGTATCACAAAGACCGAAGACTTTCAAAAAGCGTTGGAAGATATTTTGCTCGCACTCCTCCTTCCTGCCGCCCAACTCGATATTGATAATCATCACCCTGCGGTGATCACACTCGTAGGCGTCAACGGCTCTGGAAAGACGACAACAGCAGCTAAATTGGGTTATATCTACGCGAAAGAAGGAAAAAAAGTCATGCTCGCTGCCGCGGATACCTTCCGCGCTGCAGCCATTGATCAACTCCAGGTCTGGGCAGAGAGACTCAACCTGCCAGTAATTGCCGGGCAACCCGACAGCGACCCTGGCGCGGTTGCCTTTGACGCCATCCAAGCGGCTGTTTCACGAAAAATGGATATTGTACTGATCGATACGGCCGGGCGTTTACACACACGCTATAACTTGATGGAGGAATTAAAAAAAGTTCACCGTGTCGCCGCCAAAGCGCTGCCCGGTGCACCGCACGCCACTCTATTGGTGATGGATGCCACTACGGGACAAAATGCACTTCACCAAGCGCGAGCTTTTCAACAAGCAGTCAATGTGAATGGGGTGATCCTCACCAAACTCGATTCTTCCGCCCGTGGCGGTATGGCATTTGCCATCCAGCAAGAACTCTCGCTCCCCATTTATTATGCCGGCTTAGGCGAAAAACCCGAAGACTTGGTTCCTTTTGACCGGAATGAATTCGTCAAAGGCATTATTTATAATCAATAAGGGTAAACCTCATGGAAGAACTTATCACCACACTCCAATCCAACCTCGCTTCAGTCCACTCGCTCCTGGAGCGTCTTTGACCTGCCTGCCAAAGAACTTCAAATCGCCGAACTGGTAAAAACCAGCGAAGACCCGCGGCTATGGGACGACCCAAAGCTGGCACAAAACGTGATGAAAAATCTTTCAGATCTGCGCGCGGATGTGGACAAGTGGAAAAAACTTGAAAAACGCATCCTCGATTCAATTGAGCTGGCACAAATTGGTGATACTTCGCTTCAACCCGAGCTGGAAGCAGAGGTAGCCAGTATCAGCGCTGAAGTTAGCGAGCTTGAGTTGGCAGTTCTCCTCGGCGGTAAGTATGACCGCGGCAATGCCCTGCTGACGATAAACCTCGGTGAAGGCGGTACAGACGCGCAGGATTGGGCAGCGATGCTGGAGCGCATGTATTTGAGATGGTGTGAACAGCGGGGTTTTTCGACGGAAATTCTCGACCAGACTGAAGGCGAAGAAGCAGGAATAAAAACTGTAAGTATCGCTGTCAACGGTCCCTTTGCCTACGGCTACCTCAGAGCAGAAAAAGGGGTACACCGCCTGGTACGACTATCACCATTCGATTCGGCGCATCGCCGCCACACTTCTTTCGCTCAGGTTGAAGTTCTCCCAGAAGCGGTCCAGGAAGACCCAAGCGTAGTCATCAACCCTGATGATATCAAAATCGACATTTTTAAGTCGTCCGGTGCTGGCGGGCAGAATGTTCAAAAAAACGCCACCGCAATTCGACTTACACATTTGCCGACAGGTATTGTGGTTACCTGCCAAAACGAAAGATCACAAATGCAGAATCGTGAAAACGCCATGCGAGTGCTTCGCGCGCGCCTGCTCGATTTGGCACAAATCGCAGCTGACCAAAATATCTCTGATCTCCGCGGCGCCTATCAGAAAGCAGAATGGGGCAGCCAAATCAGATCATACGTGCTGCACCCCTACCAATTGGTAAAAGACCATCGCTCTGGTTTTGAGGTTGGCAATGCGTTGGCCGTTTTGGATGGCGATTTGGATGGCTTAATCGAAGCCTATCTGCGTATTAAAAAAGATTAGCAAGAATCGCTACTTTTCAAAAAAAGCCTGGAGCGACATGCTCCAGGCTTTCGGATATATATTTGGTTCGAAAGTATTTTTACATTAATCCAATATCTTTTGCAGCTCGATAAGAGCAGGATCCAATGTTTTCTTTGTTTCCACCACTTTCGCTAAAGGTGTAGCAACAATTTCGCCTTTGATCTCCCCCATCAAGACCCCGAATTTCCCTTTGATCGCTTGCGCAACCGCTGCAGCGCCTAACTTGCTTGCCAAAATTCGATCCGCCGCATTGGGATTTCCGCCGCGTTGTACATGCCCAAGCGTGGTAAGGCGCAGGTCGAAACCAAGCCGATCTTTGTGCTTGGCGAAATAATTGCTCAATGTCAGGGCATTGTATTTCGCACCTTCAGCCACCACAATTATCGCGTGTGATTTGCCCTTTTCGTACGATTTCGTCAGAACTGTAGCGATTTCCTCCGGATCGGTTTCAATTTCAGGCAGCAGCACGTATTCCGCGCCGCCGGCAATGGCTGCCATTAGTGCCAGGTAACCACAATTCCGCCCCATAACTTCAATCAGAAAAGCTCGTTGGTGAGACGATGCAGTAATTTTCAAACGGTCAATCGCCTCAAGCGCAATATTTAGCGCTGTATCAACACCAATCGTAACGTCTGAACCGTAAAGGTCATTATCAATGGTTGAGGCAATGCCCACCACCGGAAAACCCAGTTTATGCAATGAAAAATTGCCGGTTTGCGAACCGTTCCCGCCGATTACAAACAAGGCATCAATGCGCGCCTCGTTGAGCGAGCGAAGGGCTTTCATTTGCCCCTTCTCGACCTTGAATTCTTCCGAACGCGCGCTGCCCAAGATCGTGCCTCCGCGCTGAAGGATGCCACCAACATCGCGTGAACCCAAAGGCAAGAAAACGCCATTGATTAACCCCTCATATCCGCCCTTGACGCCAAACACCTCCAAATCATGATGAATACCGCTTCTAACAACTGCTCTAATTGCAGCATTCATACCTGGGGCATCGCCGCCACTGGTTAAAACAGCAATTCGTTTCATAATAAACCTCCTCTAAATTCCAGTCCAATTCTACCATTTCTTACAAAGCCATTACATTCGATCTCATAATCTGAAGCATGTTTTTTTAACCTTTGGTACAATTTAATCATCAGAAAACCAACTTTAAGACGTTGATTGGATGAATCAGCAAGCTCATTTTCTGCATAAGGACATTTAATGACTGATTATCGCATTCGACAGCATCCGATACTCCCCATACCCGAAGTTGAAGAAATCGAATTTTTCTGGGAAGGCAAACCGCTTACCGCACGTGTGGGCGAAACCATCTCCGCGGCCCTTTTTGCCCACGGAATTCGCGTTTTCGGGCACCACCATAAAGATGGATCTCCCCTGGGAATTTTTTGTGCCAACGGACAATGCTCCCAGTGCATGGTAATCGCTGATGGCAAACCGTTGAAAGCCTGTATGGAATTGGTGACGCCAAATATGCATGTCGTGCCCAGCGACGGACACCCCGTTCTGCCAAAAGTTAAAAAACCGCCTGTGATGAAGCCAATACCCGAGATTTCCGTTCCTGTGTTGATCATAGGCGGCGGTCCAGCGGGGATGTCTGCCGCCATCGAATTGGGAAAACTCGGCGTAGACGTGATTCTGATCGATGATAAACATCGTCTTGGCGGTAAACTGGTGCTGCAAACACACCGATTCTTTGGTTCGACCGAAGCCGTATTCGCCAGTACACGCGGTATTGATATCGCCACCAAACTTGAAAAAGAGGTTCGCTCTTTTCAATCAATTCAAATCTGGACACAAACCACCTGCCTCGCAGTATTCAGTGATAAGAAAATCGGTGTGCTGAAGAATGGCAAGGAATACGTTCTGGTAGTCCCTCAGGTGCTGCTGGTAGCCACCGGCGCGCGCGAAAAGTTCCTGGCATTCAAAGGCAACAGCTTGCCTGGCGTGTATGGCGCGGGGGCGTTTCAAACATTGGTCAACCGCGATCTCGTTCGCCCGGCAGAAAAACTCTTCATCGTAGGCGGCGGGAATGTAGGCCTGATCGCTGGGTACCATGCCCTGCAAGCTGGTGTTGGCGTTGTGGGGTTGGTAGAAGCCCTGCCCAAATGCGGTGGCTACAAGGTTCATAAAGATAAACTGGTGAGAATGGGGGTTCCCATTTACACCTCTCACACGATTCTATCTGCCAACGGTACAGATAAGGTGGAATCAGTTACGATTGCCAGCATCGATGAGAATTTTCAACCCATACCAGGGACTGAAAAATCCTTTGCTTGCGACTCGATCCTCATCGCAGTCGGCCTCGACCCCGTAAACGAATTCTTTCACAAGGCGATGGATTTTGGGGTGACTGCAATGGTCGCCGGAGACGCTGAAGAAATCGCAGAGGCTTCGGCTGCAATTTTCAGCGGCAAAATCAAAGGGCTCGAAGTTGCCCGCCAGCTTCAAATGCCCATTGGAGAAATTCCCAGCGACTGGTACCACTTTGGTGAGATTCTGAAATCAAAACCAGGCAATGTATTGGAAGAGGAGTTTCCTGACCTGCCCACTGGTGTGCTTCCCGTTTTTCACTGCACAGAGGAGATTCCGTGTGATCCCTGTTCAACACTTTGCCCGCAGGATTTGATTTTTATCGATAAACAGGATATTCGCAGCACTCCCAAGTTCGTGGCTGATCACTATGCCTGTAAAGCCTGCCTCAAATGCATCGCCGGCTGCCCTGGGTTGGCGATCACCCTGGTTGATTATCGCTCCAACCCCGAAAAGCCGATTGTTTCGATTCCCTATGAATTCTCCCGTGATTCGATTCAAACAGGCGACCAAATCACAATCGAAGACACGAATGGGGCAGAATTGGGTTCGGTCAGCGTGCTGGCGGTGCGCGCGCTTAAAGCTCATGACCGCACGATCGTCGTCCAAGTGGAGGCTGACAACGAATTAGCGCCGCGCATTGCCGGAATCAAGGTTCAACCCTCTGATATCACCCAGCCGATGGAGCAATATGTAAACCATGTTGAAGATGACACGATCGTTTGCCGATGCGAACATGTAACCGCAGGCGAGATCAGGGACTGCATTCGCACAGGTTACCGAGATCTTAATGAAATTAAGACAGTGACCAAAGCTTGTATGGGCTCTTGCGGCGCCAAAACTTGCACCCCATTAATTCACCGCATTTACCGCGAAGAAGGGATTCCCTTTGATAAAGTGACCGACCACAAACGGCGCCCAATTTTTGTTGAAGTTCCATTGGGGATTTTTGCAGGTGTGAATCCGGAGGATACAGACGAATGAGCCAAAA
>JAGOVY010000036.1 GCA_018060515.1 Anaerolineaceae bacterium
GAGGAGGTAATCGCTCGAGATTATCTGATTCACCAAAAACCCGATGTTGTTGTTACCGTATTGGATTCTGCCAACCTTGAACGCAATCTTTATCTGGCAGTTCAAATATTGGAACTTGGCTCCCGCGTGATTGCAGCGTTGAATATGCTTGATGTTGCCGACTCGCGTGGGATTAAAGTTGATATTCCAGCCTTCTCACAAGCGTTAGGGGTTCCTGTGGTGAAGACTGTGGCAAGCCGTGGCGAAGGCATTGGCGACCTGGTCGATGAGATCCTTTCTATAGCAAAGGATGGAATCACTCATGAAGGTTAGTTCAGACATGGAAGATAAAGTATTCAAGATCGATTACGGGAATGAAATTGAAAGTGAAATTTCAAAACTCATTTCGCAAATCAATGACACTCAATCTGTAAAAACGGTTTTCCCGCATCGCTGGCTGGCAATAAAGCTGCTTGAATCTGATGAGGAAGTTCATCTGCGATTAATGGTTTTACAAGGCGGGGCTGAGTTAATCAAATCTTCACGCGCCAGCATTGAGAAGCTTGAGGGCATCCTCGGCGATGATGTGGATATCTTCATGGCAGACCGCCGCTATGGCTGGATTAATGGGCTCGTGAAAGAAGTGGTGAAAAAACCGGATGGTTCGCGTCTTTCGACCTCCGATAAAATCGATAAAGTGGTCACCAACCGCACACTGGGAATCCCCATTTTCTTATTCGCAATGTGGGTGGTCTTCAAGCTCACGGCTGATGTATCTGCTCCATACCTTGATTGGGTGGATGGATTGATTAACGGGCCGATCTTGCGCTGGGGCTTGGCGCTGTTGGGCTGGGTTGGACTTGGCGGAACCTGGGTGGAGAGCTTATTCGCCGATGGCATTATTGCCGGTGTTGGCGGTGTAATGGTCTTCGTGCCGGTCTTAATGTTTCTGTATATCGCTTTAGCGGTACTTGAGGATTCTGGTTACATGGCGCGTGCTGCCTTTGTTATGGATCGGCTTATGCATACGCTTGGATTGCATGGTAAAAGCTTTCTGCCCATGCTCGTGGGTTTTGGCTGTACTGTTCCGGCAATGTACGCCACCCGCACGCTTGAGAATAAGAAAGATAGAATCTTGACTGGTTTATTGGTTCCTTTCATGTCATGCGGCGCCAGGCTGCCCGTTTATATTTTATTTGCAACCATCTTCTTCCCCAAGAACTCAGGGTTGGTGGTATTTTCAATGTATGTTCTGGGTATTGTTGTTGCAATTGTTCTGGGAGTAGTTCTCAAAAACACCTTATTTAAAGACAAGGAACAATCAGCATTTGTGATGGAGTTGCCGCCTTATCGGCTGCCAACTTTCCGTGGCATTTGGGTGCACACCTGGGAGCGCACTGGCGCATTTGTTCGCAAAGCCTGGACGATTATTATGGCAGCCAGCATCGTCTTATGGCTGCTAATGTCCATTCCAGTCGGCGGTAAGGGAACCTTCGCCAAAGCAGATATCAGTGACAGCCTGTTTGCCGTCACAACCAATGCAATTGCCCCGCTTTTTCGGCCGTTAGGGTTTGATAGCTGGGAGGCGAGCGGAGCTTTACTCACTGGCTTTGTTGCGAAAGAGGTGGTGGTAAGTACACTGTCGCAAGTTTACAGTGGCGCTGAATCTGGGGCTGTCGATGCTGAGGAGACGCCGACTTTCTTTGAGGATGTCGGTGAGGTGATCTCATCATTTGCAGTTGCCACATTCGATACCCTTAAATCCATTCCACTGATTGTTGGCATTAATCTATTGGGAGAAGAAGTTGAAGAACAACCCACCGCGTTGATGGCACAAATCCATCAAGGGTTTACTGAAACCAGCAACGGGCATGGCGTTTTGGCGGGGTTGGCATTTATGATTTTTGTTTTGATTTACACACCCTGCATGACAGCTATTGCAGCTGAAAAACAAGAGCTCGGGATGAAGTGGACATGGGTAAGCATCATTGGACAATTGGCGCTCGCCTGGGGGCTCTCCTTCCTTGTGTTTCAAGGCGGAATCTTGTTGGGGTTGGGGTAGCCGCGCAGCCAGAACAGTTGGCTTGCTTGTTAATGGATGAAGACTTAGGAGTATGTAATGATCAACCTCGTTATGCAAGAGCTGAAAATGAGCCGCACCCCGGTTTCGCTTGCTTCGTTGAGCGAAAAGCTGAACATCGAACGCTCTGCACTCGAAGGCATGTTGTCTTTTTGGGTACAGAAGGGTCGTTTGCGAGAGAATAATCAGGAAAATGGCGGACTTCAATCGGACGGATTAGCCTGTGGCAGCTGTGGGACATCTTGCGTGGGGATGGATGATTGTACATTCATCGCCAAAATGCCGAAAATGTATTCGGTTGCGATGGAAAACAGAAATGAAGCCGAAAATGATTAAGCACTCTTAGACGCGATAAAGCTGAAGAACGAGAAAACCCAAAATTTGACAACTTAATGGAGTAACGATGTTTTGGAATAAAGAGAATCAGATCACTTACCTGTTAGAGGTAGCAGGAATGCACTGTGTGCATTGTGAAACGACAGTTAAAATTGCTCTGTATGATTCCACTGATGTAAGAAAGGTCAGCATCAAAAAGAGAAAATGGGTTGAGGTGAAGTTAAAAAAAGATTCTCTCGTGCAACCTGCTGATCTCGTAAGAGTTGTTGAAGGCCTTGGATATCACGCAAAGGTTGTTGAGTTATAGAGACTCAGTCGTCGTTCGGAGAAACGATACATTCTAAGCGTCAACCCTTGTTGGTTAATGTTTCGAGCTCAAATCATCAAATGACCAGGTTTATGGATCGTCCCTCGGCCAATCCAAATAAAAACCATCGCTGAATTGAGTGCTTCGCATTCGCACATATTCATTTCCCCATGCGTGGCATGGAAATGGATGGTAACCGCATTCACCATACTCCGCAGCACATAAAATGGTCGTTCGCCCTTCGTTAATCAAACATGGCTGAGTGGACCGATGATCGTAATCCAGCGGTAAAAGATAACGCATTTTAAATTCATTGAGATTGAAAGATCTTACGAAAAACAGACTGATGATTACGATTACTCCGATACTTCCGAAATATCCGATTGTTTTACTTGAAGGTTTCAACAGGGTGAAACATAACACGATGCCTGCTGATAAACACATGGTGAACAAGAACAACAGGTAAACGTATCCAAAACGCAGATTTGGAGAAACAAACAGCCAAAAAAGGAAAGCACCGTAATAAGTAACAATGGTAAGCGGTACCAAAAGAACAGGCTTGACCCGTTTCTTGATGATTGGATAGATTGCCAGGGCTCCAAGGATTACAGGCTGGAATAATGAAACCAGAAATATCCCTTTTTGACTTGGCGTAAGGTTATAGTACCAAAACTTCAAACGGTCTAAGATTTGTCGGCTCATTACCTCTTCAGTTGGTGCGCGCTCGTAAAAACCAAAGGCGCGAATCCCTAACGCATCCTGCTCAACAAGTTCTGTTGGAATTCGCCATTCAACTGGCAGAGCGGTTGAAGCGGACGGGTAGACAGCATAACCCGAAATGAATACATTTCGCATCAGCCAAGGAACCATGATGGCGGCAACCCATAAAACTAAAAATAGCACCTTTCTTAGATTGAATGCTTTAAGCTTAGTAAAGAAGAATATAGCAGGCAGCAGCATGAGCGGGGCGATGGAGATTTTTATCGTGAAGGCAAATGCGATTATTCCGGTGACAATAAAAAGTGGTTTCAGCGGTTTTTCATTTGGTTGGTACTGCATGCATAAATACGCCGCCATCCATGCCAGGTAAGCTACGGGCATATCTGTGGAAGGCGCTGATGCCTGAGCGCCAATGGTGTTGAGGCCGATTGGAATAATTAGCATTCCCCAAACTTGGACTAACCCAACCTCGTTCTTGTTGATGGCTTGGAGAAACTCCAGAATAAAGAACAGCGATACGGAAAAGATAATCAGACCATTAAGTACATGAAATGACTGATCGTTTAAGAATGAAAAGCTAAAAAGTGCGTTTTGTACAAACCAGCCTGAATTATAGGCAAGACGATTAAAGAAATTCCCAAGACCTGTAATAACCGGATACTTCTCAATCCAATGAATGGATTGCGCATGATAAATATAGGTATCTGAATTTTGAACCTCTCCAGCGGTCAGCCAGAGAGTATAAACTAATAAAACCGTCGTTATCGTAACGAATAACAATGGGTTGATACCCAAACTGCCTGACTTGCTTGCTGAAAGAAGCTGCTTTATCATGGCATTCTTGATCAGCAAAATCAAAGCAGGAATCAGAATGATGAGGAATGCAAACCCACCGAGCGGCATAAAGAAAGTCAGAATGCTTGCCAGAACGTAGCAAAAAATAAACCCCACAAAAAAGACGGGAATGATTGAAGAAGGAGTGCTAATATGGGGATATAACTTTTCTTCATTATTAATTAGTTTTATAATGAAGAAACCATATGAAAAGCTGACTAAAAAAACCAAGCTCCAAATGAGTAACGTAACAATCATGAATCGAGCTTCTTTCATATACCTGAATGAAGAACAGACCGTGAACCGCGCTCGTCAACCGAACCTAAGATAGCAGTGAATATGCAATTTTACATCGAATTTATTTGTTGACGCGTGAAATTTCAGGTTTTAATAATTAAGGATGGCTTTACGACAATTCCAAAATAAATATGAAGAAAGGAACACAATGACAAAACAATACTCTGATATGCTGCTGCTGATTAACCGCAATGGAATGGGAGACGCCGACCTGGATCTGCAAGGAAAATTAATTAAAACCTATTTCACGCTGCTCGATGAAAGCGGAATCCTGCCGGCGGCAATCTGCTTCTATGCTGAGGGAGTGCGATTGGTGGTTGAGGGGTCGGCAGTATTAGACCCATTAAAGTCATTGGAAGCGAAAGGTGTTCGGATCATCATTTGCGGCACTTGCTTGAACTTCTACGGCCTCGCAGAAAAAGTGAGTGTTGGAATTGTAGGTGGAATGACGGATATTCTTGAAGCCCAGCTTCGTGCAGGTAAAGTAATCACGCTTTAGCTGTAAACCCCCATTCTTGCAATATTACGAATTTCGAAGATAAGAATGGCAGCAGGAATAATAACTCGTGCGGACACCCTCATCCGCACGAGTTTTGAGATGCCGATTACTCACCCTTCATGTCTATTGTGTCGGTTTTTCCATCAAGCACCTGCAGGCAGAGCGTTACAGATTGCCCGATGGCAGCGTCAATATCATCCGCTTCAACCCCAAGGGGAACACAGCCAAGCTCTTTGTCGATGAAGGTGTTGGCACACATCAGATCAGTAAACTTCACCATGTGCAGCCCGGCTTCAAGCCCGGCTGCCTTTTGCTTTTTCATTATTTGACGAGCGCCTAATCTGTACATCCAATTGGGGATGGTGGTGATCTTTTTCTCCGGAACCCCCATGTACTTATGGATAATGGTCAACAATTCGATCCAGGTCAGATTGTAATAACCGATCGGGTAGGCCTTTCCACCTTTGTTAAGTTCCAGCGCGCCGCCAATGGCTTGCCCCACCTGGTGCGCCGTGACCATCGTCGTCCCGCCGCGGGGGTACATGGTAGCTTTTTTCATACCGCGAATCTGTTCTACCAGGAACGTCCAGACTGGTTTTCGTCCGGGTAGTGTGCCAAAAATATAGGGGAGTTCTAACACAGCCACGTCAAAATTCTCATCTGCAAAGCTAAGGCACATGGTTTCTTGGTCAATCCGGCTGCGGATGTAAGGATGCCATTTGGTTAGCTCCTTCTCAGCCCAGGCTTTGGCAAAGTAAGCAAAATAAGACCCCAGAACAACCACATGTTTAACTCCGTTTTCTTTTGCCAAACGGAGCAGGCGTTCGAGAGGGGTGATATTGAACTTTTTAAACAGATCATAAATCGGCGCCGGCCCTTCAACGCGCTCGTCAATACCGGCAGCGAAAACCAAACCATCACACCCACGCAAATATTCGGCAAGTTCTTGATCAGAAAGTTCCATGAAATTCCCCAATTCGTTTTTCATTTCATCGGGGAATTGTGCGCCTGGGGGAATGGGGGGCAGAGACAGCGAAGTAACGGTGTGGCCGCGTTCGATTAGTGTTTTTGCCCCTTCAAAACCCAGTAATCCGGTGCCACCAATGATTAATACGTTCATTTTCTTCCTTTCAAATATAGATATATCGTCTGTAATCAGACGGAGCTTATCCCCAGCAACTGGTGGAGGAATCGCTAATGCCCTGGAGAAGCACCCAACCAATTATAAACCTCATCGGCAATAACACTCGCTGTAAGCAAAAATAAGCCGGGTTTTGCCGTATTGTGAGAAATTCGGAGGGTTTGCAGATGGATCAATTTGAAGCGATTCAGAGCTCGCACCTCCACATCAGGGCTGAAGACGTTCTTGCGGATGATCTTGACCGCCACATCCCTCTCCAGCCGCGTGACTTAAGATTAGTGCACGGTGGCCATGCCCCCTCAACGAGCTGTAGATGACACTCATGGGGACGTATTTATTTATCCCTGAGGCGATCCCTTCGTGAAGCACACTTGAAAGGTGCCAGCAACCCACAGTATTTGGTTCCGTCAATTTTTATGGAGTGAGGTCCTCGGGTGGCTGTTCCAATAATTCTTCAAGTGCGGAGGCTTGCTTGGATAATCGCTTCGCCTGCCTGACCATCGAGAGGATATAGGCTGCGATTCCGATGAAGATCACTGAAAAACCGGCGATCATATATGCGGTTGTGTCTGGTGTCATTATTCCTCATCACTTACAATCAACTGCTGCGTGGATTCCACTTGATTGCGCAGCAGTTCTAAACGGAGACGGTGCCAGAAAAGAGCGGCGAACAGGATAGAAAAAGCCGCCAGACTGCTGAAGAAGGCGGTTTGCATGCGGGCAGTCATGGCAAACGCCCCTGCCGCTGAAGAGTCTGTTCCTCCGACGATTACCGGATGGATTGTGCGGAAAATACGAATTGAGACAAAAGTTAAAGGAACACTGGCAAACCCAACGATGGCGTAAATTGATGCAAGTTTTGCCCGGCGCCGCGGGTCATCAATACCGCTGCGTAAAATAAAATAGGCGGAGTAGATCAGCTCTATGATGAGGGCGGTGGTCAAGCGCGGGTCCCATGTCCACCAAGTGTTCCAAATCGGGCGCGCCCAAATGGATCCGCTGACGATGCACAGTGCCATAAACACCATGCCGATTTCTGCGCCTGCCAGGCTGGCAGAATCCCATTTCAGGCTGCCGTTCTTAAGAAACACAACAGCGCTTACAGTTGCGACCAAGAAACCCAGCATCCCAGTCCAGCCGGCGGCTACGTGAAAGTAGAACACTTTTTGCACTCTGCCCATGGTCAGTTCCAAAGGGGCATACCATAAAACCAACAGGAATGCACCAATCAGGGCCAGAGCGGCGAGTAGATCAAGTGCAATCAGAAGAAAAGGTACTTTGGTGTGGATTTTCATCTTCATTCTATTCTTCAATAATTCTATCAAATACCAGCACGCCGATGGAGGCAAACAACAAGTCGTACCCTACCAGTAGGAGAATCCATGTGCTGAGTTCTTCAGAGCTGCCACCCAGTAATAAAATGGTGGTGGCGCGTACGGCAGCTAATAATAAAGGAATGATTACCGGGAAGAGGAGCACCGGCAAGAGCATATCGCGCGCTCGCAGGTGCAAAGAGATGGTTGAGAGAAGTGTACCCACAAGAATATAGCCGAACGTTCCGAGCAAGACGATGCCCAGCGCCGCCCATGAGAGGAGATTGGTGTTGTTGAACAGAGAGTATACAGGCAGGATAATTGCCGCTGTGATGAGCAAATAAACCCAGTTCACCATGACTTTGCCAATGTAGATGGCGGTGCGGTCAACAGGTGCAAGTAATAATCCGTCGAACCCTTCACGGTCCTTCTCGAGCGCCATAGACCGGTTGATACTGATTGTACCGGCGAAGCATAACGTTACCCATATCACACCCGCAGCAGCCTTTTGGCGCATTTCAACCGATAGATCAAACGCGAAAACGAATATCAAGATGATAGTGAGTGCAAAGACAAGCATCGCACCAAATATTTCACGGGTTCGGCTTTCTGCCTGCAAATCCTTCCAGAATATTCCCAACACGGCGTTGAAAAATTGCTTCACGCTGCACCCCTGTTCTGTTCTGAAGCAAGCGGTTTATTACTGATTTCGTGTAACAGCCTCGAAAGACTTTCAGGCGTGAAGGTCGAGGTGGATTCTGAATGAGCAATCCGGCCACTGTGGAGCAAGTCCATACGCGTGCCCGCTGAGCAGGCTCGCTCAAGGTCGTGGGTTGCCAGCAGCACCATCTTCCCGCCAGCGGCAGCCTCATGGATTATCCGATCAAGGATTTGGCTTGATGTCTCATCGAGACCTGTAAAGGGTTCGTCCAGCAACATTACCGCCGGGTCATGAAGTAAGGCGCGTGCAATGGCCAGCCGCTGCTGCATCCCGCGGGAATACACCCGAACCATATCGTCTGCGCGCAGTCTTAAATTGACTAATGCCAGCACTTCTGCAATACGTTCATCCGCATTGGTGATCTGATACAGCCGGCCAAAAAAATGTAAGTTCTCGCGCCCGGTGAGATTGCCATAAAGCATCGGCGCGTGCAAAACTACCCCAATGTTCCTTCTATATATGGGAGGATGTTCGCGGGAGGTGATGTTGTCGAAATGAATCGACCCGGTTTCAGGTCGATTCAAGTCAGCCATCAGCCGAATCAGGGTTGTTTTTCCTGCGCCGTTCATGCCGACAAGCGAAACCACCTCGCCGGGTTTGATTTCAATTGTCAACCCGCGCAGCACTTTCCGCCTGCCATACGACATGGTTAGGTTTACTGCCTTGATCATTGTCTTTAGTTCTTCCTTATTACGTGGAAGTGGGAGCATCAATCTGTTTGATCTCGCGCAGGATCTCGGCAGCTTTTTGTACGAGCATGGTGCGCTGCTCTGAGAGATCTTGGGTTTTTGTGCCACCCTGCTTGATTTCAATATCCAGTTCACGAATGAGTGCAAGCGTGGCGCGATACTCATTTTCCATCGTGTGCAGCGAAGTTTCCTCAGTGAACGTCTCGGGGCTGGATGTAAAAAGCGGGCGGGTGATATAGATAATTACGATCACCAGCAAGATTAACGATATGATCAGTCCTATAAACATCAGTCCTGGCTCCCTTCATTAAGGAAAGCCCGTACCTCTTCTGCCGAAAGAAATGGCCCAATCTGAATGGCAGCCAGCTTTCCATCGCGGCCAATGAGGTAGGTTTCGGGTACGGCTTGAACTTTGAACATGCGCGAAATACGCGAACCCAGATCGGGACCATTAAAAAAGGTAATGTTGTACTTATTGATAAAGTTGAGTGAATCTTTTTCGGTGTCAACGTAGTTCACACCCAGGAAAACAACATCACCTGAATCTTTTACCTCTTGCCAAACTTCTTCGAGTGCCGCCCCTTCTTCATCGCAAGAGGCACACCATGAGGACCAAAAGTTGAGCAGAATCAATTTTCCGCTTGCTGCTGACTTTTGAAAATGCTCACCACTAAATGTGGTAATGGTGAAATCCGGAATTTCATCACCTACTGCAAGTGATTTCTGGTTGGAGCCCTTGAGCTGCAGCGCAAGCAACACCAGTAAGCCCAGCAGCAGCGCGCTGGAAAGAAGGATTATGGGTAACGGAAGGTGCTTCTTAGGCGGTGAAGAGGTTTTCGTCATTCTGACTCCTGCAGGTCGCGTTCAACCTGACTGATAAACTCACCTTCAGAATTGCCAGTATGATCAACCTGCAATGCATTTTGCGTTTTGACTTTACGCTGTGAAGAGCGCAGCAGCCTGATGACAGCCAATGCACCGGCAGCGATGATGATAATTGGCAGCAGGTAAATCACCCAGTTCAAGCCTGATCGGGGGGGGGCAGCCAGCACTTGGTTTCCATACTGTTCGGCAAAAAAGGATTTGATCTGCTCATCGCTCCAACCCAGGGCAATCTTTTCACGGATAAGCTCGCGCCACTGGGCGCAGGCTTTGGTTGGGCAAACATCCAGGGGTACATTCTCGCATACCGGGCAATAGAGCTCCTCAGCCAAACGGTTGACTTCATCGTCACTCACTGGGTTGTCACTCTGCGCAGATGCGGTAAAACACGGCATCAGCATGGCGAACAAAGTGAGGATATAGACTATTTTTTTCATGCAGTTTCCTCTTGAACTGGCGCAGGCTTGTTATGAAAACGGGCAGGCCATAATGCCAATAAGGTACCAAGAACGAGAACAACTGATCCGATCCACAGCCAATTGATCAATGGGTTGCGAAAGATCTTAAAGGTAGCGCTGTCAGAGGTGATTGGCTCCCAATCAACGAGGATGATATAAACATCGTCTGCCAGTGTACTGCGAACCCCAGGTATGGTGACGGATTGCTGAGAGGCATAATAATAATCGCTGGCAGGGAACACCCGCTGAAGATCCTGGCCATTATTTGAAATCAAGACAGATGCGCGCGCGGTATTCCTCCCATCAGAGGTATCAAAGAATTCCAAATTCTCAAATGTAAGCGTATAACCGGAAATATTGATTGATTCACCCTTTGCAATCGTTCCCTGGGTTGTGGTTTGAAAGATTTCGATGCCGATAATCCCAAGCGCCATCAGTGCGACCCCGATATGGATGAGGTAACCGCCATATCGCTGGCGGTTGTGGTTTATCAGAGTAAAGAAAGCCTTGATAGGCTGCTCTTGATGGTTTACACCTCTTTGCTTTGCTGCTTTGAATGTGTCAAACAAAGTGGCGATGATGGCAAAGAAACACAGAAAAATCGCCACAAGTGCAACCCAACCGCGGACGCCTGCAATTACCCCGATGATTGGGGCGATCAGAGAGATCAGCATGGGTTGCCAGATATTCTTCCCGAGGCTGCGTGCTGTACTGGCTCCCCACACAGTGAGGGGAACGATTCCCATAAGCAATAATAAGGCTGCGAATAATGGACCAACAGCGCTGCGATAAAAAGGCGGTCCTACGGTAACTTTTTGCCCGGTGATGAGTTCGGAGAAGATGGGAAAAAGGACCCCGGTCAAACAAATAAGAAGAATTGCGACAAACAAAAAATTGTTGAAAAGGAAGATCGCTTCTCGTGAAAAGAGTGAATTGACCTGATACTCAGACCTGAGAGCCGGCCAGCGGTAAAGTAAAAGCCCTAATGAGAGGATGAACATGATGCTGATAAAGATGAAAAACGCAGGGCCAATTGCAGATTGTGAAAAGGCGTGCACAGATGAAAGCATACCAGACCGGGTGAGGAAGGTGCCGAAAATGACCAGGCAAAAGGTGAGAATGATGAGAACGATATTCCAATGCTTGAAAACCCCGCGTTTTTCTTGTGTGATCATAGAGTGAAGGTAAGCAGTACCCGTGAGCCAGGGCATCAGCGCTGAAACTTCAACAGGATCCCATCCCCAATAGCCACCCCAACCAAGCACATCGTAAGCCCAGCGGCTGCCGAGGATGAGACCGAGCGATAGGAAGAGCCACGCGGTTAACGACCATTTGCGGGTGGATTTAATCCACGTATTATCGGAGCGCCCGGTTATCAGTGCAGCAATGGCATAAGCGAAGGGAATAATAAAACCCGTAAAACCAATATACAGCGCTGGTGGGTGGATCACCATGCCAATGTGACGCAGAAGTGGATTCAACCCGGTACCGTCACTCGGCTCTGCCTGCAGTGACATGGGCAGAGGAAAAATTGAACTTACTACATCGCCATCCATGGTGATGAAATAACGACTGAAAGGGTTCTCATAAAACAGGACAAGGAAGAGAAAGAAAAAAAGCGTGACACTCGTGATTGCGATTACCCATGGCAAAAGATCGCGTTCAGATTTTCGGTGAGGAAGCAGCGCCAAAAATGCAAAACCCGAAAGCAGCCAGCACCAAAACAATAAAGACCCTTCCTGGCCGCCCCAAAGGGCGGAGAGCTTAAGGTAAACAGGCATCGACAGATCGGTGGTTTGATAAACGTAGGTGTATTCAAAATGCCCGCCAACCAGCAGGTAGAGAAGCGCGATGATTGAAATTGTGAGCAGCGGAAAAGTTGCCAATAAGGCGCGTCGGGCTGTCTCAACCAAGGGATTGGAACGTGTCCGCGCTCCGATGATGGCAGTAACCATGGCGGTGAGTGCAGCAGCAAGTGAGATTACAAGAACGCCGTAGCCAATGCCGCCTATCATGGAGCAACCTGCTGTGGAACCTCTTCTTCATAGCGAGATGGGCATTTCAGCAGCAATTCATCTGCGTAAAACACACCATCCTCTCCAAGCGATCCGGTGAGTATTGCCTGGGCTTCGTTTGTCAGTAAATCGGGCTTGACGCCGTCGTAAACAACATGCAGGCGGGCAGATTGAGTGTCTAACGAAGCGTTGTGTAGTACCGCCGCCAACCCGCCTTGGGCTTCAATTTCTCGATTACCACCGGGAATGTGTGCGATGGTAAAAGTAAGGTGAAAAGTTTGTGGATCGTACTTTATGGTATCTCCCAATACCACCCCAGAAACGCGGATATTGGTTTGTTGCCCCGCCTTGCCTGCCGCCAGCTCTTCTACCGTCAGATAGTATTGTGCATTACCCCTGATGCTGGTTATTACGAGCACAACCACTCCCAAAAGTAAAAGGGCTCCGCTGATGAGAATTTTGCGGGGGATGGTACGGCGGGGGAGGTCGCCCATAGGTGGATTTTCGTTCAAAACATCTCCTGTACTAATAATGGAATATGACCAGTAAGGTACAAGGATTATAACAAAAACAATCCTTGAATAATCATACCGACAGATGTGACAAAAGGCACTTAACTCGAATGTATTCATCCCTATCGTGTATTTGTAAAGGTTCTGCAAGTTGATAGTGTGTATAATACTTGTGGTAGATTTCAATTAAACACCTCTAAACTGAATCTAAGAAGGAAGGTTTTCAATGAGCGTTATTGAACCCGAAAAAGCCGAAGTAAAAGAGCCGGTAAAACAAACACGAACGAACAAAAAAAAGGGTGTTTGGACTGTGATCGGAATCATCGCTGCTGTGTTGTTGGTCGTTGGAGTTGCAGGCGGCAGTTACCTGGTGCATCTTTCGAACACCAGCCCCGAATTCTGCGCCACCTGTCACATCATGGATCGGAACGTGACATCATATCTGACCAGCACCGACCTGGATAATCTCCACCAACAGGCAAATGTGGGCTGCAAAGATTGCCATGATTACCCCATTCCGGCTGAAATCAGGAGTGGTTTTAATTTCATTTTTGGCAATTACACCGTTGATGAAAACGGCGATCTTCTTCAGGTGACATATGATGATGATATGTGCCTGCACTGCCACATCAGCCCGGAGTTTGTGGCTACTGCTACTGACTTCCTGTCGAAAAACCCGCATAACAGTCATAACGGAATGATGAGCTGCAAGACCTGTCATGTGTCACACGGAGCACAAATTGACTACTGTGCACAATGCCACGACAATGGGAATCAGCGAATGGTTGGTGATGATCGTGTACCTCGCGGCACGATCAGAAAATAAAAGACTTTCCATGCTTAATGGGGGCTGTTGCTGAAACAGCCCCTTTTTTTGAAATTAGTGGCTTGTATTTAAAAAGAAAGACAAAAAAGGAAAGGAAAAAAGGAGATAGAAATGGGAAAGAAAAATCAGGTTGACCAAAGTCGTCGTGAGTTCTTGAAGGGCTCACTCGTAGCAGGCGGCGCAGGTATCGCGCTTGGCGTTGCAGGCTGCGCTCCAAAAGTTGAAGGCACACCAGTAGCACAGCCCGGCGGCGCAGAAGGCGGAGCAGTTACCGGCGAAGCAGCTTCTTCGTGCGCTACCGTGCCAGGTTATTCCGGAGCTGTAGATTGGCTGGGCAGCGCTCCGATAGTCGCGGATGCAGATATTACTGAAACGATCGAAACAGAAGTATTGGTGATCGGCGCGGGTCATGCAGGTGTAATGGCCGCATTGGGTGCTGTTGAAAATGGCGCCAAAGTTGTTGTCATTGAAAAGAAAGATGAAGCTGGCTTTTTCACTGATTATTGGCACCGGGTTGGAGAAGATATCGGCCATGTTAACTCGAATTGGTTAATTAATCGCGGTTATGGCCCTTATGATACCGGTGAAATTGTTGAAGAATTCGTAAAACGAAGCGGTGGGCGAGTTGATCCCAGGCTTATTCGCCTCTATGTTGAAAACTCCGGCGAAATGTTTGACCACATGATTGAAATCTATGAGTCATACGAAGAGCTCCGTAAAGAAAGATTCAGTGCAGTGGAGTTTGAGTACTTTGGCGATAACGCCCGCGTGGAAACGATTGACTTCTCGAATATGCTAAGCGAAGAGATGTTGTTCAACCAAACACAGATGGGGCTTAAGGGCACTGATTACCCAATTGAATTGAATGGATACAAAACATGGCCAATCAACGCCATGTTCCAGGGACCAGTGCTTCACGAACCTGTTATGCCATTTGTGTCTGCGCTGCGCTTTTTCCAAACATTCATCGACCAAAAAACCAAAGACCTAGGGGCTGAATGGTATTATGAACATTCTGCTGTGGTTTTAACTCAGGATGCAAACGGCGCTGTTACCGGTGTAATCGCCCAAGACAAAGATGGTAAATACAAGAAATTTGTTGCTTCAAAAGGGACACTGGTTTCGACTGGCGATTTTGGTGCCAATGCAGACATGTGTTGGGCGCTAATTAATGATCAGATGGAATGGGCTGAAAGAGGCGGCAAGAAGATCGGTGAATTACGCGGGATGTATCAGGATGGTGCAGGCCATAAAATGTGCGTGTGGGCAGGCGGGCATTTGGAACCATTACCCCGGCCGACTATGGGCATGGCTTCTGCTGCAGGCGGACCGTGGGGCATGACCCCTATGCTCCAGCTGAACGCGAACGCAAAACGCTATGCCAATGAAGCAGCGATTGTCTGGTTAGGTCACATTGCTTTGCGTCAGCCCAAAGGCTTATTAACCTCTGTGACCGACTCAAATTATATGGAAACAGTGAAGATCGCCGGCTTGGATCATGGCGGACCAAACTTTGGTCGTGGCGACTTATGGTTCAACGATTTCCAGGAGGATATGGCAAAGGTGATGGATGCCGGAGCAGAAGGTTACCCTGTCCGTGGGATTACCGTTGCTGAAAGAAATCCTTCAGTGGTCTTTGGCGCTAACACATTAGAAGAATTGGCAGGCTACTTAGGATACACTGGTGATCAGGTTCAGACGTTTGTAGAAGAAATCAATCGCTATAACGAGTTGTGCGCGAATGGTGTTGATCCCGATTTCGGTAAAGATCCAAAAGCACTGATTCCTGTTGCCAATGCTCCATTCTATGGTGTCAAGGGTGAAAACTCAGGTACGATGAACATCGGCCTGGTTACGCTGGCAGGATTGATGACCGATGACAAGTTCAGAGTATTAAACAGCGAAAACCAGCCAATTGAAGGGTTATATGTTGCCGGAAACACATTAGGCGGCCGCTATGGTATGGCTTATGTTACACCGTATGCAGGAAATTCGGTGGGCATGGCTTTAACCCATGGCTGGTTGGTTGGAAAGAATTTGGCTGCAGCGTAAGCTGAGTTTTCGATAGAGTGAAAGAAAAATGGCTGCCAAATCAGGCAGCCATTTCTTTATTATTATGGTACACCCAGCGATCACGAAGGTACATCTCCACCTTGTTCTGAGGTAGGTGCGGGAATCTCAATCGTTACCGGCGGTTCTTTTTTCAAGTCAGCATCAACCTCTTTCAAAGGTTCTTCCACTTCTTTGATGAGTTCGGTAACCGTACTGGAAACCGAGCTTCGAATTCCTTTTGTTTCGCTATCCAAGTCTTTTATTGTTTCTTCCAGCTTGGCTTCGCGTGCCAGGATCTTGGGGATTTCATTTAGTTCACGTCGCGTTGCCCATACCTCCTGCCAGTATGGAGATTTAGTGATGCGGCGAATGAATGCACCGGCATCTCTGGCTGCTTTTACCATGTTACCCGGACCGAGTACGATCAAAGCCAGAATGACGATAAGAATAATCTCGGCTAATCCGAGGTTTAAAAACTTCATCGTAAATTAATCTTTCGGGTTTTACTCTAAGAAATGCGCAAGAACTGCATCATTCTTTTGAGTTTTCATCTTTAGGGGGTTCTTCATCATCCTTCAAACCTTTGCGGAAGGACTTGATCGCTCCTCCGATTTCACCGCTGATTTTTCCGATTTTGCCGACACCAAAAAGCAGGATAACGATGACGAGAATGATGATAAGTTCAGGAACACCGAGTTTGAATGGCATTTTTTACTCCTTATCTTTCAATTTATTGTACTATCATTTTTAACAGTTCACGGGCTCAGCAAGGTTTTACTCGTACTCGTTATTAATCAGAGCCTTCTCGCGGCTGCGGGTGGCGAATACTGCAAAAACAATGCTGATCAGGTACAAGGCAAAAAGCGGCAGCATCATTAACACCATGTTGACTGGGTCAGGGGTAGGTGTGATCAGCGCCGCCAGTACAGCAATAAGGATGATGGCAATACGCCACTGCTGTAAGAGTTGTTTGGCGGTTACCAGGCCGAGGCGGGCAAGCAGAAACACAATAAGCGGGAGTTCGAAAGCGAGCCCCACCCAAAATAGAAGGTTGAGCACAAACCCAAAATACGTTGCCGGCCTTGGCGCGGTCGTGATCCCCATAAAGTTCAACAAAAAAGGTAATGCCGTTGGAAGTAAAAAGGAATATGCAAAATACACGCCTGCTGCGAAAAATAACGTTGCCAGCGGAACCATAATCCAAATCCATTTGCGTTCGCTGGGATTGAGCCCCGGCATGATGAATGCGAAAATCTGTGATACTACAATGGGCAGCGCCAACACGAGGCCTGCAAGCAACGAAATTTTCATGAAAGCGCTGACGTTCTCGGTAATATCGATCGCTTCCATAGCCTGCAATCCACCGATTGGAGCTGCTAGTATTTCTGCTAATTGTTGGCTGAATGTAAACCCGATAATCGTTGTAATCACAAGCGCTGCCAGGCTAATGAGCAGCCTCTTACGCAGCTCATTAACATGCCCCAGTATGCTCATCTCGTTAGTGTTTTGAGGCTCGGTATCCATTATAAAATCTCATTTATCAGGGATGCTATTGTAACAGGAGAGGCAACAACATACAAGAAAAAACGGTTTGATTGTTCAAGGAAAGAGTGGGAATTTCTTTATCCAGTTGGTTTTATCTTCTTTTAGGCAAATACAGAACCTTAACAAGAGAGGTGAACCAGAAGTGTCCCAGACAAACTAGCATACCAATCCAAGTGACAGAAGATGACTCGCCGAAATGATTATTCCTTTGTAGAAGAATTTGCCGAAAATCGACCGGGTGCTATTCCAAAACTTGACACACAGACTTTCCAACAACCCCATACAAACAGAAAGGTCAGGGCAATTAAACAGAGAAAAGAATCATAAGCCCCGGCCAGGCTGATTACGCAACCTTTTTTCTGTAAATTCGAGTCAGAAATACCCATAGTTCTTTAACAATTCAATGACTTGCCAGCACAATAACGTTTTCCGATCTGCCACTCCTCACTGATCTCCATAAGTAA
>JAGOVY010000119.1 GCA_018060515.1 Anaerolineaceae bacterium
TGTTATACTGATTTGGACAGCTTCGTCTGTCATTGAGAGTTCCTTTCTCTGTTGTTTGTGCTAACTTCAATATTGACTGGAACTCTCTCTTTTTGCAACCCTTTCTATGGATATTTGTGACTGTAACGGTTTATCCGATTTATTTGACGAATGCACTGCGGCGTGCTATTATATTTTTACTTTTTTATTCATTTATTCAGTCCTTTAACATTTTTTCTCATTTTTCAGGAGCACTTATTATGTCAATTGATTTTATTGTTCGAATTATCGGAATGATAGTCTTTGCTGTGGCTGGGGGATTTTTGGGTAACTATATTGGCACGCTAAGCAATATGGATCCCTCTCAGCAAACGTTATCAACAGAGCAATTCCGTCTCATTTTCATTCTATTAGGGGCTGTATTAGGCATTGCTCTGACTCCCTACCTTACCATCAAACCAATTAAAGCTATTCGGGCAGGTTTAGCCAAGGCCACGACGCAGTCGCTCGTGGCGTCACTGTTTGGTTTGATTGTGGGGTTGATTGTAGCTGCGTTACTGGCATTTCCGCTTTCGTTACTGCCAGACCCGTTCGGCAGCTTGCTTCCTTTCGTAGGGATGGTAATTTTTGGCTATCTTGGCGCGGTGCTGTTCAATATGCGCCAACCAGACTTTTCCGCTTTTTTTTCCAATCTGCGTGGTGGGGGGCATGCTGCAGCGAAAGGCAGTGAGCCGCCCGAAGTAGAGATCGAGGGCCGCTCCATTTTATTGGATACCAGCGTAATTATCGACGGTCGTATTGCAGATGTGTCACGCACGGGTTTTCTTCAAGGCTCACTGCTGATCCCGCGTTTTGTTCTTAATGAATTGCAGTATATTGCCGATTCACCCGACAGTCTACGGCGTCAACGCGGTCGCCGCGGTATGGAAGTCCTTTCCTCGCTGCAGAAGGAGCCGCTGATGCCGGTGAACATCAGCGATATGGATGTTGAAGGGGTGCGCGAAGTGGACGAAAAACTGGTGGTTCTCGCGCGCCAGATGCGCTGTCCCATCCTGACCAATGACTATAACCTCAACCGTGTCGCCGAATTGCAAGGTGTTCAGGTCTTAAATATCAATGAATTGGCAAACGCGGTGAAGGCCATTCTCATCCCTGGTGAACAAATGACCGTACAGGTCATTCAGGAGGGGCGTGAAGCAGGGCAGGGCGTGGCTTACATGGAAGACGGAACGATGGTGGTCGTTGAAAATGGACGCGATTATATGGATAAAACCATCCAGGTCGTAGTCACTAAGGTGCTGCAGACTGCTGCAGGGCGCATGATTTTTGCCCGCCCGCTGGACCTCAATTAATTGAAACTTAAACAGGAAAAATCATGAAAGTCTATAACACACTTACCCGTACGATTGAAGAATTCCAAACACTTGAGCCCGGCAAAGTGAAAATGTATGTCTGCGGCCCAACTGTTTATGCCAAAGCGCATATTGGGCATGCCATGTCCGCGCTGGTCTTTGATATCATCCGCCGCTATCTTGAATATCGTGGCTACGACGTCAGACATGTGATGAATTTTACCGATGTTGACGACAAAATCATTTTAAGAGCCAATGAAAAAGGGGTAGATCCTTTCGCATTGGGAGATATGTATATCCATGAGTTTGAGGCGCATCTTAAAGATTTCAATATTCTGCCAGCAACCGTCAATCCGCGAGCCACGCAAGAGATGGATTTGATTATTGCAATGATCGAAGGGTTAATCAAGAAAGGTCATGCCTACGCCAAAGATGGCGACGTGTATTTCAGGGTGACCAGCGATGCGGATTATGGAAAACTCTCGGGGCGGCGCATTGCCGATATGCAATCGGGTTATCGCATTGAAGTCGATGAGCGTAAAGAGCACCCAATGGATTTCGCCTTGTGGAAAGCTGCCAAAGCCGGTGAACCCGCATGGGATAGCCCATGGGGAAAAGGACGCCCAGGCTGGCATATTGAGTGCTCAGCAATGAACCTCAATCACCTGGGTGAAGAAATCGATATCCACGGCGGTGGGAATGACCTTGTTTTCCCGCATCACGAGAACGAGATTGCCCAAAGCGAAACCTTCACCGGCAAGCAATTTGCGCGATATTGGATTCACAATGGCATGCTGCAATTGAGCGGCGAGAAAATGTCGAAATCTTTGGGAAATTTGGTCACGATCGAAGAGTTTCTTGCCAAACACCCGGCAGATGCGCTGCGTATGCTGGTGTTGAATTCTGGTTATCGCAATCCACTTTCTTATTCTGATGATATTCTTGCACAAGCCGAAAAAGCCATAGAGCGATTGCGTTCTGCGCTTAAACCTGCGCTGCCAGGTGCAGCAGGGGCAGCCAAAGCAGCTCTCGATTCACTTATCAAACAGGCGGTGGCAAGCGAGAGCGGGTTTATTGAATCAATGGATGCTGATTTCAACTCTGCTGGCGCGTTGGCACAGTTATTTGATTTGGTGCGTGCTATCAACCAGGCTCGCGCTGAAGGCGCAACTGATGCCGAATTGAAACCGATGCAAGACAAACTGCGAGAACTGACCAGTGTGCTCGGGCTAACCTTGGAAAAAACAGCAGAATCTGACCAGGCGGTAGATGGATTTATCAGTTTAATTATCGAAACACGTAAAGATCTACGCAGCCATAAGCTGTGGGATCTGGCAGATAAATTGCGCGATCGACTATTGGCGCTTGGCGTGGTGCTTGAGGATAGTAAAGATGGCACCTCGTGGCATTGGAAGTAAGCGCTGAATGAAAGAATGGATCACAGGCCGCAACCCGGTAATGGAAGTGCTGCTGGCAAAACGCCGCCAGGTGTTCAGGCTGCTGCTGGCCACTGGCGTAGAGGAGAAAGGGCGGATCCTTGAGCTCCAGCGCAGCGCAGCTGCGCTGAAAATCCCAATCGAACGTGTTTCGCGAGATAAACTGGAACGCATGGGCGATAACCCGCAAGGGGTTGCACTTGAAGTCAGCGCTTACCCGTATGTTACCTTGTTCGATATGATTGACTTGGCGCATAAACGCAGCGAAGCGCTTTTATTATTGGTATTGGATGTGATTCAGAACCCGCAGAACCTGGGCACCTTATTGCGCACTGCAGAAGCAGTGGGGGTGCATGGGGTGATCATCCCCCAGCACAGGGCGGCTGAGGTTACACCGGCAGTGGTAACTGCATCAGCCGGAGCTGCAGAACATGTACTCATCTCACAGGGGAATATCGTGCGTGCCCTTGAACAGCTTAAGCAGGCTGGCGCCTGGATTGTTGGGCTTGAGCAGGGCGGGGAATCACCTGAAGCAATCCCATTTGACGGCCCGATTGCCATTGTGGTAGGCAACGAAGGTGAAGGGATGCGTCACCTTGTGCGGCAATCTTGTGATTTCTTATTAAGTCTGCCGATGCGTGGAAAGATCGAATCGTTGAATGCCGCAGTTGCTGGATCAATTGTGCTTTACCAGGCGCTGCTGGCGCGGCAAAAAATCACGGGATAAGCGATGCTTTTTCGAGCGCTGATTTTCATTCTGCTTGTGGCATTGGGTTACCATTATGCAGGCAAATTCAGAGGCAATCGTTTTGGGCTGTCGTTGGTTTCGCTTTTTCTGACTGTATTTTTGGTGGCTTTTTTTATATTCGGGAAGAAGCTGTGGGCGATGTTCGGTTTTTCCATGTATATAATGATCATCCTATTGGGTTTTGCTGCTGGAATTCTCATTGGTTTGAGCACAAGAAAAAAGAAACTGGATTCAGCAAAATACGCTGATCCAGTCCAGAAGAAGTTGAACAATTCAAATTAAAGCCATAGAAGCCAAACCACCCATAATCCAATCATCAACATACCGATGCCAAAACGGGCAATCACGGCAAACCCGCACCCCTTGAGGATACCGCCGGCTGATTTTGCGCCTTCTTTCAAATCACGTTTACGCACCCACTCCACAATCAAGATTCCAACAGCGGCGAATAACAGACCGCCGAATGGCGGCAGGAGAATCGTGCCAACCACACCAGCCGCCAACGCCACCACCACAGCCACCCAACTGGCGCCAGTTTTTTTGGCTTCAGCGCCCATGAGGAGGTTGTCAATAATACTGCCGATAATCATCAACAGCGTGATGACTGCAAAAAGGATGCCGGTTCCCAGCGTAAAACCGGTTACGATACCGTAAACCAAAATTGCCAGCCAGATAATGACCAAGCCAGGAATGATGTAGAACATGAGGCCGATGAGTCCAAACCCCATAATCACAGCCAGCACCGGCACGAACCAGGATGAATTTGCGATTGTATCCATCATTATGAAAGAACCTCCACACCGCCCATCCACGGTCGTAATACCTCAGGCACTCTGATGGAGCCGTCAGCTTGTTGGTTATTCTCAAGCACGGCAATCAAGGTGCGCGGCATGCCCAACCCAGAGCCATTCAGCGTATGCACCAGCCGGTTGCGCCCGCTGTCTTCGGGTTTGTATTTGATATTCGCCCGGCGCGCCTGAAAATCACCCACATTCGAAACAGAAGAGACTTCGAGCCACTCATCGCATCCGGCTGCCCAAACTTCGATGTCATAGGTAATCACCGAATTAAAGCCCAGGTCGCCGGTGCAAAGCTGCTTAACACGGTAGGGCAATCCCAGCAGCGCGCAGGTTTCTTCGGCATCGGCCAGCATTTTCTGCAATTCGGCAGGTGATTCTTCGGGTTTGCAGTATATGTACATTTCCACTTTGTCAAATTGGTGACCGCGTTTGATGCCGCGAACATCTCTGCCAGCGCTCATCTTCTCACGCCTGAAGCAAGGCGTATAAGCCGTGAAGCGCTGCGGCAACTGAGCCGCGTCGAGCACTTCGTCGCGGTACATCCCGGTGAGCGGCACCTCGGCTGTGGGAACCATCCATAAATCTTCTTCAATATCATGATAAAGATTGTCAATAAATTTGGGAAGTTGACCCGCCGCAAAGAGGGTTTCAGCTTTTACCATGAAAGGTGTATAACGTTCGCTGTAGCCCTGTCTGGCGTGTAAATCGAGCATCCACGCAATCAAAGCCCGCTGCAGCCGCGCAGCGCCGTTATTGAGGATATAAAAACGGGACCCAGTCAACTTTACGCCGCGTTCAAAATCGATTAAGCCCAGCTTCTGCGCCAAATCCCAGTGCGGAAGTGGCTGGAAGTCAAACTCCGGCAGCGTCCCGACTGTACGCAGCACGACATTTTCGTTTTCGTCCTTGCCAAGGGGCGTCAGCTCATCGGGAATATTGGGGATTGTTGACAGCAGTCCCTGCAGCCCTTCATCGACTGCTTTAGCAGCCTCATCCAGCGCTGCAATTTCTTCACCTACCAGGCGCATTGCCTGGATCTTCTGGTTTCTGTCAGCAGGGTCTTTGGACTGGCTGATTTCTTTTGATACGGAGTTTCTCTGGGCTTTTAAACTTTCTACTTTAACCAGCAAACTGCGGCGCTCAACATCCAGCGCTAACAAATGGTCAACTACATTGCTATCCATTTGCCGGTCTGCAAGCGCTTTGCGCAGTATATCAGGTTGTTCTCGTATTACATTAATATCTAACATGGGTCACCTCGCATTTAAAATCATAACGCCCTCTTCCATTTGCAGGACGAGGAGCGCGCTCGTGGTGCCACCTGCATTCGCTCTTGTTTAA
>JAGOVY010000002.1 GCA_018060515.1 Anaerolineaceae bacterium
TGGCACCGCTGCAATATGCTTTCATGGTACGTGGTATGCTGGCTGCGATTATCGTAGGGGTGGTGTGCGCAGTGCTGGGTACCTACATCGTGCTGCGCGGCATGGCATTCTTCGGTGACGCACTCGCGCATGCAGTACTTCCCGGTGTGGCAGTGGGTTATCTCATCGGCGGTGGCGCACGCGGACCTGTGTTCTGGTGGGCCATGCTGACAGCACTCCTCAGTGCGTTTGCCATTGGCGCTGTGAGTCGTTCTTCCAAACTTAAAGAAGATACCGCCATAGGCATTATCTTTGCCGGTATGTTTGCATTAGGCGTAGCGCTGATCTCGATGGTACGCAACTACACCGCCGATCTGACTCACTTTCTTTTCGGCGATGTTCTTGGCGTTACCACTGGAGATTTGGTGCTCACCGTTGTATTCGGACTTCTCATCTTGCTGGTGGTCTTTGCTTTTTATAAAGAATTTCTCGTGATATCTTTTGATCCCGTCCTGGCGCAAACTCTGCGTCTGCCAATTCGTTGGCTCGATTTCTTGCTCATCGCACTGATTGCAATGAGCATTGTCGTTTCACTGCAGACAGTAGGGGTCACCCTAATGGTGGCGATGCTCATCACCCCTGCGGCAGCAGCCTCTCTGCTGACGCGCAAACTCACGCGTATGATGCTTTATTCCGCTCTGATTGCCGTGTTCTCGGGAATCACCGGCTTGTACCTTTCGTATTATCTTAATCTAGCCTCCGGGTCGGCTATCGTGCTGACTTGTACCGCTGTCTTTGCGCTGATCTGGGGTGTCACCAATCTCGTCAACAGGCAGCGCACTAATCTCTTGGCTAAATAGAAATGAAACGCACGGCTTATTTTTTGCACCCAACCGATGGTAGGGTGTTTTTCCCGTTAGTCAGAGCCTGCCGGCGCTCTTCTTACCGCTGGCGGGTATGCGAAAAAATTGAGTTTGCCAGCGGGAAGAACATCCTCCAGTAAGCGTGAGGGTGTATTGCTTAATTGGAACATTATCCTCTTGCGCTTAATAATTCCTAAATCACATTCAACTTTACGAATGTGTGCTATAATATATTCATTATCATGAATATAAAGAAGAAATCCATCCTTGAAGTGTCTGAGCCAATTGCCGACTCTTTATCCGCAATTTCTTCACCCCAAAGAATAGCCATTTTACTCACAATTGGAAATGGCGAAGTCTGTGTTTGTCATTTAGAGGCCGTATTAGGTTGGCGACAAGCGTATATTTCTCAACATTTAATGGCGTTACGACAAGCAGATATATTGGAATCAAACCGAAAAGGGAAGTTTATTTACTATACACTCAAAAATAAGTCTCTCTTGACCGTCATCTTGAATGTTGCAAATTTAATTGAACTCCCCTCCGAAACTATTTCATCTGTCATCAATCAGCAAAGTTACCCCTCCTGCGACTGTCCACAATGTGTGGATGCCATAACTCAAATGTCATCCACAGAGCATTCAGGTAAATTCTAAATGAAAAAAGTTCTATTCTTATGCGCAGGAAATTCCTGCCGTTCCCAAATAGCAGAGGCGATTGTAAATGCCCGTTTGTGCGAAACCTGGCAAGCCTTTAGTGCCGGAATAAAGCCTGCGGGTTATGTCCATCCCAAAGCAATCAGCGTGCTTTCGGAAATCGGCATTCATTATTCAGGCACATCAAAGCGGGTGGACGAATTTCAAGATGTGGATTTCGACCTTGTGATCACAGTCTGTGATTCGGCGGCCGAAGAATGTCCAATCTGGATAGGCAAGGGAAAGCGAATACATCATAGTTTCCCTGATCCAGCGCTTACGGATAACCTTGATGACTTCCGAACCGTACGAGACGATATCGAAAAAGTTATGTTTGATTTACTAACAACCTCAAAGGAGAATAATGACTCAATCTTCTAATCCCATCCATGAAACTGTTCGTGAACACTATGCACAAAGAATCAAGAACACTGGATCTTGTTGCAGCTCAAATTGTTCTTGCGAAACATCCAACAGCATTTATCCAGTGGATTTATTAACCAATATTCCATCTGAAGTTACCGATACCTGCTATGGTTGTGGCGATCCAATAACACTCGCATCACTAAAGAATGGTCAAACTGTGCTGGATCTCGGTTCGGGAGCAGGGCTTGATTGTATTCTTGCTGCGCAAAAGGTAGGCGAAACAGGTTTTGTCATTGGAGTGGATATGACAACTGAAATGATCGAACGTGCACAAGCCAACGTAAAAAGGGTCAGCTTGAATAACGTTGAGTTTCGTTTTGGTTACTTGGAAAATCTGCCTGTTGAAGATAACACAGTTGATGTAATAATTTCTAATTGTGTGATCAACCTTTCGCCAGATAAATCTAAAGTATTTGCAGAAGCTTTCCGAGTTTTAAAGCCTGGCGGGAAATTGGCAGTCTCTGATATTGTTATCGACGGACAATTACCCGATATGGTCAAGCAAAGCCTGAGCGCATGGGCTGGTTGTGTAGCTGGGGCTATCCAAGCCCAGGACTATATGGACATGATGACAGCAGTTGGATTTACGGATATTTCAGTCAAGCCTGTATTCTTCGACAAGGAGACCGTAGATAATGCTCTCAATGACATGAAGGATGTAGTCGAACTTATGACCATCTCTCGCGAAAATGTATACAAAGCGGTATATAGCGCTAAGATTACTGCCTATAAATCACAGTAGTTTGAAATAAGAAAGACCGATGACTAAACCACCTCGCAAAGTACTTTCATTCGTTGACCGATATTTAACCTTGTGGATTTTTCTTGCCATGACAATTGGCGTAATGATTGGTTATTTCTTCCCATATCAAGTTACAAGATTCAACCACCTTGTTTCAGTAGGAACAACCAATATTCCTATTGCTGTTGGGTTAATTCTGATGATGTTCCCACCATTGGCGAAAGTCCATTATGAAGATTTAGGCGAGGTATTCCATAATTGGAAAATTTTAAGTCTTTCGCTTGTGCAAAATTGGGTGATCGGGCCTGTTTTAATGTTTGTCCTTGCTGTTTTATTTTTACATGGTTACCCAGAATACATGACGGGATTAATCCTCATTGGTTTAGCAAGATGTATCGCAATGGTCATTGTATGGAATGAGCTTGCAAATGGTGATAGTGAATATGCGGCTGGTTTAGTCGCTTTCAATAGTATCTTCCAAGTCCTGTTTTACAGCGTATATGCTTACCTGTTCATCACCGTATTACCCACTTGGTTTGGGATGACTGGTAATATCGTTGATATCACCATCACTCAAATCGCAAAGAGCGTTTTTATCTACTTAGGAATTCCGTTTATTTCAGGATTCTTGACTCGATATTTTCTTGTCCGCGCAAAGGGCAAAGACTGGTATCACAAAACCTTTATACCAAAAATCAGCCCTATTACTTTATTTGCCTTGCTCTTTACCATTGTTGTTATGTTTTCTCTTAAGGGTGATGTAATTGTCAAACTGCCGTTTGATGTTGTTCGTATTGCAATTCCGTTGATAATTTATTTCGTGGTAATGTTCTTGGTTTCGTTTTTTATGGGGCGAGCGATTGGCTCTGATTATTCAAAAACCGTAACACTTTCGTTTACAGCCGCAAGTAATAATTTTGAACTGGCTATTGCTGTTGCTGTTGCAGTGTTTGGGATTAATTCTGGTGTGGCATTTGCCGCAGTGATTGGACCACTGATAGAAGTGCCTGTAATGATTGCTCTTGTCAATGTTGCCTTGTATTTTCAGAAAAAAAAGTCCAACAAGATAACTCAGTTTCCATAATAGCAATACACCCCCAATACAGCACGCACAATATGGTAAAGCTTCTACTGTGTTTTCGGGAAATTTTTACGTAGTGAGCGATCATCTTCCAATTATTGTCAATGCTCACTCCGTCGTAGTAACGCAAGCTATTGTAATAGATCAATGTGAAGGTACTCGCAGCTTTTCAATTCGAGATTAGGTGGCAAACACTTCTGAAACCACCGATGGAAACAGGATCGAAATATCTACGGATATGGAGATCTGTAAGATGTTGCCTCTCTCACTGACATCAACCCCTTACACAAAGAAATGGACCTCTTTAGCAGATTTTCTGGTTATATTTGAAGTCCTCAAACCTGGGAGTTTCCACAGGCTTTTCAAGGGATGATAATTATTCCAGTAGATTGAAAAAATGCTGCCTGATCTTAGTGTAAGCTGCAACTTCTTAAACAATAGGTGTCATATCCACTTCTGAAATGGCAGCGTCGCATCAAGACGCCAGTCAACCTGTGATACAATTTTCGTCCAAACTAATAGTGAAAGGCAAAAAATGAGCGAATCATCCAAACAATGGTCCACTTCTCCCAGTTTGACCATCGACCCACAGAAACTTTATACAGCCACATTTAAAACCGACGCCGGTGATATTGTCTGCAGCCTGTATGCAAAAAAGGTGCCGAATACCGTCAACAACTTTGTCTTTTTAGCCCGCGAGGGTTTTTACGACAACACAATTTTCCATCGCGTCATCACAGACTTCATGGCACAGGGCGGCGACCCTACCGGTACTGGCATGGGCGGACCCGGTTACAAGTTCAAAGACGAGTTCGACTCCTCGTTACGCCATAGCGGACCTGGAGTTCTCTCCATGGCGAACGCCGGACCTAACACCAACGGCTCTCAGTTTTTCATCACACACGTGCCCACACCCTGGCTCGATAACAAACATTCCGTTTTTGGGCAGGTTGTTAAGGGTTTGGATGTGTTGCTGGCAATTCCTGCTCGCGACCCTTCTCAGCGTAACAGCCCCGCTGTGAAACTGCTCACTGTGGAAATCAGCGAAGAATAGCGCATGTGTTTTTACCGAAAGAACCCCTCGAGCAGGGGTTCTATTATGAAATTTATGCCACACCTAACAAAAACGTAAAGCATAAATCTAATTTGTGTGATAAACTACATTTATCAAACGCGTGGTTGCCCCCCTCAACCATGCGTTTGGTGCTTAAAAGGACAAGAGAAGCTGATTTGCTGTGGGTTCAATCAAAGCCACAATCCCTTCTGTAAAAATCCGTTTTCCTTGACGTTTTACCTTGCATGAGGTATATTTTACAGGCTCAAAAACGCATGCCCCCGTAGCGCAATTGGATAGAGCGTTTGCTTGCGGAGCAAAAGGTTGAGTATTCGAATTACTCCGGGGGCACCAGTCGAAAAGAGCGGTTTACCCGCTCTTTTTTAATATGTTCGGAAATAGAATGGACAATTTTCATGAATAAACCTCAGATATTACTTTCAAATGATGATGGGATTAATTCTCCCGGTCTTTGGGCTGCTGCCAGCGAACTGGCAAAAATCGGTTATGTTACTGTGGCTGCACCGCGAGAACAACATTCCGGCGCTGGGCGCAGCGTACCACCCTGGACGGATGGCGAAATCAAAGAGACGACACTCAGGATTGGCGAGCAGGAGTGGACTTGTTACGCAGTTGGCGGTTCTCCGGCTCAAGCGGTTCAGTACGGCGTCTTTGCTATCCTAAAACACAAACCCGATCTGGTAGTATCGGGGATTAATTATGGTGAAAACCCCGCGACAGATATCACACTCTCCGGCACTGTAGGAGCTGCTCTTGAAGCCGCCTCTTACGGTATTCCCGCGCTGGCAGTTTCTCTGCAATTGGAAGATGAAGATTATCTCGGTTACTCGCGTAAAACTGATTTTTCAACCGCAGCAGTTTTCACACGGCGCTTCGCCCGGCTGTTGTTATCCAAGAAAATGCCGGATGATGTGAAAGTGTTGAACGTGAATGTGCCGCAAAAGGCAACCCCTGATACCCCATGGCGTATCACCCATTTAGGAAGACACGGCTATTTTGTGCCTTTTCTTAAAGATAATAAAGGAGAAGGCGTACAGCCAAGAATCGATGCTCGAGTATCTCCATCTCCTGATGACCTGAACGACCCTCTGAGTGACATCCGAACCTTTCACGTTGAGGGGCTCGTTTCAGTCACCCCGCTCAGCCTCGATCTCACCTCGCGCGTCGACCTGGCAGATCTGCAGCAATCATTCGGTTCATTGGATTAACTTACAAAAACAACCTCCATCGAGGTTGTTTTAGTTTTATTTACTTCTTCGAAACATTGAAGAGGATATTCACCACATCTCCATCTTTAACCACATATTCTTTGCCTTCAAGCCGCAGCTTGCCATGTGTTTTAGCTTCGTTTAAACCGCCCAGCGAAACCAAATCGTCATAGTGCACCACTTCAGCACGGATAAACCCTTTTTGCAGGTCGGTGTGAATCTCTCCGGCAGCTTCAGGTGCCGTGGCGCCGCGGTGAACCGTCCAGGCGCGGCATTCATCCGGACCAACTGTGAAGAAAGAATGTAAGCCGAGCAGATCGTAAGACAGGCGAATCATGCGGCTCAAGCTGAGTTCCTCAATACCGTACTCCGTCAGGAAAAGCTCAGCTTCTTCGGGCGCGAGCTGCGCGATATCCATTTCTAACTTGCCCTGTAGTCCAATGGTCATGCTGCTTTGATGGGCATACTCAATTACTGGCTGCGCTTGCCCTTCTGCCAGGTTTAACACAATCATCATTGGTTTTCGGCTGAGAAAACCAAAGCCCGACAGCAGTTTATCTTCTTCTTCATTGATTGATACATCACGTAAAGGTATTTCGGCTGACAGCGATTCATGCAGCCGCGCGAAAAGCGTCTGCTCCCGTTCAATTAATCCTTTTTCTCTTCCAGCGCCTTTCTTTTTTTCTTCTTCCAGACGCTCCAGTTTGCGTTCGATGGCAATGAGATCATTGAGCACAAATTCGCTTTCCATATTGAGTATGTCGCGTTGTGGGTTTATGCTTTCGTGAATATGAGGAACGTTTTCATCTGTAAAAACACGTACAACCTGAATGAACCCATCCAATTGGCTCAGCTGGTTGAGTAACACACCGGAAATTCCTCCTTTGCCTGCGCTGCCATCCAGACCGGCGATATCCACATACGTAACCTTGGCGTAGATAGTTTTTTTGGGTTTGAAAATTCCAGATAAGACATCCACGCGCTTGTCAGGCACATCCACCACAGCCGTGTGGATCTCAATTTTTCCACCTGGCCCAGTCGGCTGGGCAGCGCGGGTGAGTGCATTGAACAGTGTGGTCTTTCCTGATTGGGGCAAACCGATAATTCCTAAGCGCATAATTATTTCCCTTGACCCTTGAGAATTTGTCAGATATACTTTTGCTGTAATTGCCGGAGTGGCGGAACAGGCAGACGCGCACGACTCAAAATCGTGTTCCCTCGGGAATGTGGGTTCGATTCCCACCTTCGGCACAAGGATTATAACATTTTTCCCCCGCCCATTGGCGGGTTTTTTCTACCATTAATTGGTGTTTTAGGGTTTGTTTCTCGAAATAATTACCAGGATTTTCGAAAAATCAAACGTTCGCCGCGCTTCTCTGCCAGTTCAAAACCTTGGCGTCTAAAAACCGTCGCCACCCCTGAGAATAGATTCACCGCACTGACTTTCTCCTCCGCCTCGATGGGGTAAGCTTCAATAAGCTGTGCCCCTTTCTGTTTGGCATATTCAATTGCCGCTACAAGCAGCCGGTCCATCATCCCTTTTCTGCGATATTTTCGATGGATAAAAAAGCAAGGGATAACCCATGCCGCTTGTTCATCAATTGGCGCGAGAACCTTGGAGGCTGTCAGCCGTTTATATTTTTCGCGCGGCGCCAGCGCCAGCCAGCCAGCGGGTACACCGTCAGCGTAGGCGATAATGCCCGGCTCGGCACCTGCCTGAACAAGAGCGTACATCAGTTGCTTATGCCCTTCTTTGCCGGCCTCTTTGAACTCCTGGTTTGTCATGAGAAACCAGGCGCACCAGCAGCCGGCACAAGCTCCATTTGCGCCAAACAGTTGTTCGAAATCAGCCCAACGCGCGGGCGTAAGGGGGTGGTATTCCCAATTTTCCACTTCGAGTTTTTTTGCCATCATTCCAACTCCCATAGAGATCTTTTGCTGATTTTAATGCTCGTAACTTTCTTTTCACTTTAAGATTGTACATCCAACCGTTTCAGGATGATCATTATTCTTACTGGAATTTTTATCTTTATCGTTGTATACTCAAAGATACCAACTTTTCGAAAAGAGGGCGCCCATGAAAGTTACAGTCACCCAACAACATCTGGCACATGGATTAAGTATTGTCAGCCGTGCAGTGCATCCCCGCAGCACCCTGCAAGTGCTTTCAAACGTGCTTTTGGCTACCGATGATGGTCGGCTGCGCCTGTCTGCCACTAATTTGGAACTTGGAATCACCTGCTGGATCCCAGCGCAAATCGCAGAAGAAGGTTCGGTCACCATCCCGGCGCGAACACTGGTCGATTTGGTCAGCACTTTTCCGCCTGATGCAGTCGTGATGACCCTCAATGAACACACTCAGACGCTCAACTTGGTGTGCAACAGCTCGGTACACGATATCAAAGGGATTGATGCCCAGGATTTTCCACCCATGCCGGTGACTGACCCTGACGAAGGCATTGAATTAAATTTGGCGGATTTCAAGGAAATGATTTTACAGGTGGTTTTTGCGGCCTCCTCCGAAGATGCCCGTCCGGCTCTGCAAGGCGTGAAAATGGACGTAGTTGACAATCAAATTACCCTCGCCGCTACAGATGGATTCCGTATTTCAGTGCGCAAGGAGGCGCTTTCCAGCCCGGTGGATCAGGATATTGCCATCATCATCCCCGCCCGTGCGATGACCGAACTGGCAAGAATTTTCAGCGAGGTGGATAAATCGGTGCGTATGATCGTCCCCAAAGGGCGCGGTCAGGTGATTTTCCGCCTTAATGACGCCGAACTGGCTTCACAACTCATTGACAGCAATTACCCTGATTACAAAGCAATCATTCCTAAAAGCGCTAAAACAAAAACCATCGTGTCGACCCCGGCGCTTCTGAAAGCGTGCAAACAGGCTGAAGTCATTGCGCGGGAAGGCACCAATATCGTGCGCCTCAACATTCAACCGGAAGACGGCGGTCCTGGAAAGATAGAAATCAGCGCCCTTGCCGAGGAAATGGGACAAAGCGAAATCCCGGTCGAAGCCAATGTTGAGGGCAGCGGTTTGCTCATCGCGTTTAACGTTCGCTTTTTACTGGATGTGCTGGAAGTGATTCATTCACCAAATGTGGCGCTTGAAACCAACGCCAACAACTCGCCGGGGGTGATTCGCCCGATGGGAGATCAAGATTTTGTGCACGTCATCATGCCGATGCACATCGGCTAAGCATAAAAGCGCTAAAAAAACCCTCTTCTTTACCACAAGAAGAGGGTTTTTAATTGTTTCGAGAAAATATTATTTACCTGGCTGTTTTGACGGATTTCGGCTATAAGCGGGTGAAATCCATCCGATGCGCCTCTGTTTTAGGCACTTCCCGGCAAACATCTGCTAGTAAACAGTTCCGAAAGGACAAGCGCAATAAAACAGCCGGCTTCGTGAGAAACCGGCTGCGACTTTATCGGTAACAGGATTGGTTATTCTTACAGTTTATCCTTATCACCATCAATGACAGGTTCATCAACTACAGTCTCGTCAACAGCGGGATCATCAACAACAGGCGCTTCTAAAGGAACGACGCTGTTTGATAAGGGTTGGTCATCGTCATCGTCATCATCGTCATCGTCATCATCGTCATCATCGTCATCGTCGTCATCATCGTCGTCGTCGTCATCGTCGTCGTCGTCATCGTCGTCATCGTCATCAAAATCAGATTCGTCTTCCCAGAAGCGGAAAATCAGATAGAGGTTTAACAACAGGAAGATTGAAAGGACGCCTTCGATTGCCCAGTATCCCCAGCCAATACCCTGTAAAAATACTGCAACTGCATCCACAACGGTATGGTAAAGAACTGCAAGCGCGAACCACAAGAACGAACGATCAGCGATCGACTTCCAGACCATGGTTGCCAGCACAATATGAGTGGAAAGCGCGATAATGCGCTCCACACCAGGAAGCAACCCTGTATGCCAGGGGGCTGCCCAGAATTGCTGCAACTGGAAGAGCATGTACTGAACTTCGTTGGAAGAAACTCCTTTGGCAAGCTCGGCGCCAGGGTTATAAAAAAGCACTGTAAAGAGCGTCGCGCCAGTTCCCAGCGCTACAATCAACAGACTTTCAATACCGCCGTGACCCACACCCAGACCGAAAGCAGAACCGTAGTGATCAGCCTTATCTCGAAGCGCTTTAAAACCAAGCCAACGGGCTGTTTCCTCACAAATTCCTGCCAGCAAACCCGCGAGCACTCCATTCACCAGTGGCACCCAGGCATTGTTGGTTATATTGATGATCCCTTTGGCAAAAAGGGCATTGATACCAAGCGAAAGCGGATAGCGCAGCACCTGCGAAAAAATAAATGTGAGCACGCCCACCAGAATCACCCACCAAGAAACCTTGAAAAAACGAACCACCAGAAAAGCCAGCAGAACTGGAAGGCCGATCATCACGATTATTGATAAGGTATAAGTCAGTAAAAGCGGAATATTTGAAGCCATAATCAATCCCTGCCCTCAGATTGCGCGGGGGTTTTACTCCGCGTGCGAGAGATTGTTCAAGTATAGCCCATTTTTCTCAACTTGCGCGGCCTTAACATACAACTGAAAGCTTGAAATCAGGCTCTCCGTTGCAATAGTTTCACGTGAAACAATGCTCAGTTGGCAGAAACCAGTAATTTTTCTCGATTGAACCCGCGAATCGCAAAATAAAACAAGACGGCATCAATTGCGAAAATCACCGCGCCAACCGCCAACGCCACCAACACATTGAGATAAACAACCCCCGTAGCCTGCCCGGCGAGCAGCGCAAGCACTACGATAACCAGCGAGGCGCTTGTTTGATAAGCGCCCATGAAAGTTTGAGTCTTGGCAGATATGATTACTGTAGCCGCAATACCCAACAGAGAGATGGCAGGCGAAACCCACAAGATTAGCGGATACCATCCGGGCAGCGGAAACCAGATTTTCCCCATGATTGAAAAGGCAGCAGTGTTCAATACGATGATATACCCAAGAAAACAAAGCAGTGTGATCATAACTGCGGGGATGAAGGCCGCCAACACTTTTCCTATGAAAAGCTCGCCATCAGTGGCGGGTGTATAGAGTAAAGCCTCGATGGTTTTACGCTCGCGCTCGCCAGCAAACGATTCAGCAGCAATGACTGTTGAGTACATTAAGGGCAAGATCAAGAACAGCGGTGCAAACAGGTAACCTAACACCAGCACAATCCCTGCCTGCATTTCATTAAGACCACTTACCAGATTCACCATAAATTCTGGCATGCGCTCCATGAACAAGGCCAGGTCAGGGTCGTTTGTCAACGATTGTTGTGAACCCATGAACCCTGAAGATACAGATATTAACATCAGTGGGAGAACAATGACAAAAATCAACGGAACGACGAGCAGAGGACGCCATACCGCCCGATTCTGGCGCGCTTGTTTGATGTCTTTCAGTGCAATGGTTTGTATGGTTTTCCAGTTCACAGCGAACCTTCTTTCGCATCCGATTGAATCTTGAAATAAATATCTTCCAGTGAAACGCTGAGTGGTGAAACGCGCATGATGCGCGCTTGATGCGCGACCAGCTCATTGACCACTGCTGGAATTACGTCTTCTTCCTCTATCTGCAGTTTTAGTTGTGTTCCGGTTGTCGTTTCCTTCAGAACCCCTCTCAAATTTGCTGCGGAGAATTCCTGTTTCAACGGGGCTGCAAGATCAATTTCTACCCATAATCCCTGGCTATAGTGCTTTGCGAGTTCATTTATGGTTCCTAATGCCACCAACTCGCCATTGTGCAAGATGGCAACCCGTTCCGCCAAGCGTTCAGCTTCTTCAAGCCGGTGGGTACAAAGGAAAACTGTACACTCGCCTTGGCGTTGAAGGGTGGTAATCAATTCATGGACCTGCTGAGCGGATTCCGGGTCAAGGCTGGATGTCGGTTCATCCAAAAAGAGGATGCGCGGATGAGCGAGAAAAGCCCTGGCAAGCGCCAGCCGTTGTTTCATGCCTTTACTGTATGTTGCTACACGATCGTTTTTCCTGTTCTTTAACGCGAAAAACTCCAGGATTTCGTCAGTTCTTTTTATCAGAGCCGATTCTGGCATGCGATACAAACGGCCGAAAAAAAGTAGATTTTCACTGGCTGTTAGGTTCTCGTATAGTGCGCTGGTTTCGGTTAATACGCCGCATTGCTGGCGAACCTGGCTTCCCTGCAGTCTCGGATCCAAACCCAACACTCGGATGTCGCCAGCGCTGGCAGCATACAACCCGTTTATCAAGCGAATGGTCGTGGTTTTACCGGCGCCATTCGGACCCAACAACGAAAAGATTTCCCCTTGTTTAACATCATAAGATTGCTCGCGTATCGCGAAGGTCTCACCAAATTTATGACTCAGGTTTCTTATAACAATTGAATTTTCCATTGAACCCGTCCTTATCTTGTTTCACGTGAAACATTGTATCATTTCTTGTTTCTGATAATTTGCGTATCATAGACTCCATAAGCCTTCAATAACTATACAGCTCGTTGGCAGCGTGGTTCAGCGGTATCGGTTTTTGGTTCTATTTCCCTAAGCCTGCAACCGGTTTGATTTGCAGCGGAGCTACTCAGCGTTACCCTCATCCAGTTCAGATCAAGATTGATGAATTGAATACCTCAATCCCCAATATTTTATTAATGAACATTCGTTCATTTCATTGCAGTTTGTTACTATGCCAGTGCTTACTCTTCAGCCTTGTTTCTCACCTATTGCCAGCAGTTTTCGTGACGATTGTCACCTGTCCATGCTCTGTAGAAGGGGTAAAATCATCCCGATCCGTAAGAATAATATAAATTGATATCGAGAGGGAATAATGGAAAATCAAATTGTTTATGATGCTTTAATGGAGGCTTTCGCAGGTGAAAGCCAGGCTAACCGTAAATACCTGGCATTTGCCGCCAAAGCTGATGAAGAGGGTTACCCGCAGGCTGCCCGGCTTTTTCGTGCGATCGCACACGCCGAAACTATTCATGCGTTTAATCATTTCCGCATCGCCGGAGAGGTGAGATCAACCGCTGAAAACCTTGAAACCGCGGCAGAGGGTGAAAAATACGAGCATACTGAAATGTATCCGCCGATGATTGAAACCGCGCTCAATGCAGAGGAAAAGAAGGCTTATAAAACGCTCCATTGGGCGAATGAAGTTGAAAAGGTCCACGAAGTGCTTTACCGCGATGCGCTGGCTTCGCTCAGCGAACCCGCCGAAGCCTTTGATTACTATATCTGCCCATTTTGCGGCTACACCGAAAAACGCAGCGCACCAGAGAAGTGCCCTGTTTGCGGCGCGCTTGCTAAACAATTCATCGTTGTCAACTAATCTATAATAAATATCACCTGATAAATCCCTGAGTCTCTTCAGGGATTTTTCTATTAAACCCATCATTTAATCCATAATAGTTTTTTCTTCCTTTAATTGTCAAAGAACCATGTTTGGTTGCGACGAGTTGCCGGCAGTGGTAAAATGATGTTAGGTAAATGCGGATAAAATCTACCGCGATGAGAATTTTTTAGGAGGTTCTAATTCAATATGGAACAGAAATTCGGTTCCTTCGAACTCAAAAGAGGTTTGGCGCAAATGCTTAAAGGCGGCGTGATTATGGATGTTGTCAACGCCGATCAGGCCAAAATTGCTGAAGATGCCGGTGCCTGTGCTGTGATGGCGCTTGAACGTGTGCCTGCAGATATCCGCGCCGATGGCGGTGTGGCGCGCATGAGTGACCCGGATATGATTCAGAAAATCATGGCAGCTGTGAGCATCCCAGTTATGGCAAAGTGCCGTATTGGTCATTTCGTTGAAGCGCAAATACTTGAGTCACTCGGTGTGGACTACATTGATGAATCTGAGGTACTCACCCCGGCGGATGAGGCTTACCACATTTACAAACACGGCTTTAAAGTACCTTTTGTGTGCGGCTGCCGCAACCTTGGCGAAGCCTTACGCCGTATCGGCGAAGGCGCTGCAATGATGCGCACCAAAGGCGAGGCCGGCACTGGTGATGTTGTCGAAGCAGTGCGCCATGCACGCTCTGTTTACGGTGAAATTCGCCGGTTACAGAACATGCCTGAGGAAGAGGTGATGTCTTACTCGAAAGAGATTGGCGCACCGTTCGAGCTGGCTATGGAGGTGCGTTCACTTGGCCGCCTGCCTGTGGTGAATTTTGCCGCTGGCGGTATCGCTACTCCGGCGGATGCTGCATTGATGATGCAGCTTGGGGTTGACGGCGTCTTCGTAGGTTCCGGTATCTTCAAATCTGGAGACCCTGCCAAACGGGCAAGCGCCATTGTTAAAGCCACCACGCATTACAACGATCCAAAGATCCTGGCTGAGGTAAGCCGTAATTTAGGCGAAGCTATGGTTGGGCGTCAGATTTCCGCCCTGCCTGAAGAAGAAAAGCTCGCCAAACGAGGTTGGTAAGAAAAAGATGAAGATCGGCGTCCTGGCGTTACAGGGAGCATTTGCCGAACATCAATCACTCCTCGAATCCATCGGGGTCGAAGTGTTGCAGGTGCGCCTGCCGCAGCAGCTTAATGGTCTCAACGGGTTGATCATCCCCGGCGGAGAATCCACCACCATCGGCAAACTGGCTGAAGATTTTTCTCTCATCGAACCGCTGCGGGCTTTTGCACAAGACCACGCGATTTGGGGTACTTGCGCCGGAGCAATTTTCCTCTCAAAAGACGCCGGCAGGAAACAGCCCCTGCTCGGATTAATGGAGATCACCATCGCGCGTAACGCCTTTGGGCGCCAGGTGGATAGTTTTGAAGTTGATCTTGTGGTACCCGCTCTGGCGAATATTGACCCAAGCGGCATGCCGTATCATGCGTTTTTTATCCGCGCTCCGCTGATTGAAGCGGTTGGCGAGGGTGTTGAAGTGCTGTCGCAATTGGCAGATGGCAGAATTGTGGCAGCCCGTCAGGGGAAAATGCTCGCCACTTCATTTCACCCTGAATTAACCAACGATGATCGTTTCCATCGCTATTTTCTGGAGTTGGCAAAATAAACATTCGCCCGATTGCCTGGTACGACCTACCATCCATTTTAAGGCAGGCAAACCAATTATTAAGCCTGCGCAAAATGGATTATTTAATCCGTGGTAATCCAATCAGATTAACCGAACTGGTGTCACACCTGAACACCAGCAAGTACGGTTACACCGCGGTATTGGACCACACAGAATCAAACCGAAAATATTTCAGCCAGGTCATTCATCCGCCTGAAAAGCGTTCAGCTTATTTCACCTTTCTAACTCCAGACCACTTTACCAACCCCAATTCCATGCTGGCGCTTGTAGACTATCTTTCTTATCAGGCCGGTGAATTGGGTGCGCAGAACGTTCTGGCGGAAGTTGAAGAATCTCACCCGCTTTTTGAAACGTTTCGTCGCGCAGGTTTCAGCGTCTTCAGTTGGGAATCCGTTTGGCGGCTGCCGCAAAACCCGCCTGATGAAGATAGCGCCACTAAGTGGCATTTTCCCACCGTCACTGACGGCAACACCGTACGCAGCTTCTATCAGACCCTGGTGCCGCCGCTTGTGCAGAACGCCGAACCTTTTGTAAATGGCGCTGCTCAGCGCCTGCTTTATAAGACCGATGGAGAAACCCAGGCTTACGTAGAGATAGTGAAAGGGCATTCCGGCACTTATTTAATACCATTAATCCACCCTTCGGTAGAGGATGTGCATGCGCTTATAAGAGATCTGATCAGCCACTTTAACGGAACAAAAAAACCCGTTTACATGCAGGTGCGTTCTTACCAGGCATGGCTTTCTGAGGCTTTAGGCGATCTACGAGCCGAACCTTCTCCGCGTTTTGCGTTGATGGTAAAACATCTCGCCGTAGCACAGTGGAAAGCCGTAAGAGAAACTGGCATCTCCCTTAGCGAAAAGAGCCCCGCTACACCGCTGGTTACCAATTGTGCTGATCAGGGCTTGACCTCAGATGGGTTAAAATAAGGATATTGAAGGTAAATAACGAATAAATGAAACAAATACGCATTACAGATGATTTGAACGCTCTGCTGGCAGTTTTGCCCGCCAATATAATTGGTGCGCTGGAAAAAGCCAATAACAGCGATAATTTGTTGGAAATCGTATTAGACCTTGGTAGAAAGCCCATGGCGCGTTTTGTGGATCAGGAGCTTCAGCTGGCAGACCGCGATGTAGAGCGAGCAGAGATTGACCATGTGGTTTCACGCATCAGCGAATTTGATGCTGACAACCGCGCCGGGCTGGAAAGAACACTGCACCGCATCTCTGCCATTCGCAACCGGCACGGAATTATCGTCGGGCTTACTTGCCGAGTCGGGCGGGCAGTTTACGGTACCATCGAGATCATTCAAGATCTTGTTGAATCCGGCAAGAGCATCTTGCTGTTGGGCAAGCCTGGCATTGGCAAAACCACCATGCTGCGCGAATCTGCCCGAATAATGGCAGAGACAAAACGAGTCGTCATTGTAGATACCTCCAATGAAATCGGCGGCGATGGCGATGTGCCGCACCCAGCGGTAGGAAAAGCCCGTCGGATGCAGGTGGCTGCGCCTTCATTACAACATGAGGTCATGATCGAAGCCGTGGAGAACCACAATCCTGAGGTCGTCATCATCGATGAGATCGGCCGCGAACTGGAGGCTATGGCCGCCAGAACCATCGCCGAGCGTGGAGTGCAGTTGGTAGCTACAGCACACGGGCGAACGCTTGAGAACCTGCTGCTCAACCCTACACTTTCAGATCTGATCGGCGGTATAGAATCGGTAACTTTATCAGATGAAGAAGCTCGCCGCCGCGGAACCCAGAAAACGGTGCTCGAACGGCGCTCGCCGCCTACTTTTGATATGCTGGTTGAACTGCAAGAGCGCGACAAGCTGGCTGTGCACCAGGATGTGGCAACCGCGGTAGACACATTGGTACGCGGCTATCCGTTGCAGCCGGAAATCCGCTGGCGGGACGCTAACAACGAGGTACATATTGAAAAAGCGCCTGCAGCCGCGGCCCATGGATTGGCTCAGGGTACCCGTAGAACCTATTCAAACAATGGCGAACAGAACAATAATGAAGCCAAGCGCGCGTCTGAAAGCCGCTACCTGCGCAACGCTTCCACACCAACCCTTAATTATGAACAGGCGGTTGACCTTTCGCAGCGTAAACCGGTGAAGAAAGTGAGCATATACCCCTACGGCGTTGCGCGCAACCGCCTGCAGCAGGCGGCTCATCGGTTGGGTGTGCCAGCCCTCATCGCACGTGACATCACCGAAGCCGATATCGTTATGACGCTTCGCACCTATTACCGCTCGCGCCAACAACCCATCACCGAAGCTGAAGCGCGCGGGGTGCCAATCTATGTGCTGCGAGCCAACACCATCAACCAAATGGAACAGTCGCTCGCCGAAATTTTCAACCTTTCTGATGGGGGAGACCAGAATTTTAATGAGGTTACCAACCAAACAGAATCAGCCATCCAGGCGGTATTGAATGGACAGCGCTGGGTTGACCTGCCCCCCGCAACTTCATCCATTCGCCGAATTCAACACGAAATGGCACGCCAGGCTCAATTGGTTTCGCATTCTTACGGCAAAGATCCCAACCGCAGAGTGCGCATCTTCAGAGAATGACGCGGAGAAACGCTAATGTTCATCACCCTTGAAGGACCAGATGGCAGCGGTAAATCAATGCAGGTGCCTGAATTGGCAGAGTTCATTCATCACCTGGGGTACAACGTTTTTACAACCCGCGAGCCAGGTGGAACATTTATCGGCGACCAGATCCGTGAAGTCATCATGCGCATGGATAATAAATCCATGAACCCGCGCACCGAAATTCTGCTTTTCTGCGCTGCCAGGGCGCAAATTGTGGCTGAGGTGATCAAACCACAGCTTGAAAAAGGTGTGGTCGTCATCAGCGACCGCTACGCTGATTCGACCCTGGCTTATCAAGGCTACGGACATGGGATCGACCTTGAAACCCTGCGCATCATCCTCGCTTTTGCTACCGGCGGGTTAACCCCTGACTTGACCTTGCTGCTCGATATCGATGCCCAAACTGGACTTGCACGCAGGCAGCACAGCGGTGGTGAGTGGAACCGCCTGGATGACTACCATCTGGCTTTTCACCAACGGGTGCAGCAAGGCTATCACCAACTTTTGCAGGCAGACCCACAACGCTGGGTACAGATTGATGCTTCTTTGCCGCCGCAAAAAGTACAGCAGCATCTGCAAGAAGCCGTGCTGCAGCGCTTGCGTCCGAAAGCCTGATTGACCCGCACTCCGAAACTTGGCTGTGAATAAAGGGTTATATACTTCATGGCTGAGGAAAACCTGTTGAATTTTTCAGGCACTTTAAGCCTGCCCCTCTAACAAGAAAGTTCTTGATTTCGTTATTTCAAAATACCGCAGGGAATTATCTGAAACGCATTGGGCTTGGCAAGTAAGTTGGAGGACCAAATGAACCAAACCGCCCCACAAGATAAATCGCACGTATTAACCATCGGTCAGTTGGTGTTGAGTCTGGTTGGCCTTGGGCTTCTATTGCTGGGGTTTGTTGGCTTGTCCATCCTCCTGCTATTACCCACCCAGGCAGAGATAATGCCCTTTGATGCTCAATCCCAGCTACGGCAAATGCTTTGGGTGGTGGCGACGCTGATTTTGTTAACCATTCCGTCATTGGTTGCGGCAATTCGCTGCTTGAACGGATTGCCAGCGAAAAAAGTCCCCCTCAGAGGGTTTCTCTTTGCCAGCATCAGCCTCATTGTTACCGCGTTGGTCGTTACCCTGTGGGTATCCTTTGCCACAGACAGTTTGACCCACGCTCTGGGCGGGTTGGTGAGCGTACTGGTTGTGTTTATGCCGTTATGGTGGTTCCTTGAATTAGGGCGCCTGGGGCTTTCACGTATCAGCGCTCAACGTCAATGGGGGGCAGCTACATTCGGCAACTTTGTAACCTTGCCAACAGTCCTCATCATGGAAACCGTCGTTCTTGCTATTGGGGTCATCATAGCCTCCATTTGGCTGATACAACAGCCTGAGTTTTTGCCTTACCTGCAGCAATTTGAGCCTGGAATGCCTTTTGACTTCTTCAATCTTCAAGGGCTGGATATTGATTGGTTGGCACTGGTGCAGCATCCTTTCATTATTACGGCAATTGTGATCGGCGCCTCGCTGACAATCCCGCTGATTGAGGAACTCCTCAAGCCCCTCGGAATGTGGTTTTTACGGAAGCGTCAATTCTCACCGTCTTCGGGGTTTATTATCGGGATGATTTGCGGCGCTATGTTTGCTTTTGTTGAAAGCTCTTTTTCGCTCAGCGCAGTGACCAGTAACGACTGGCTCTTCACCGCCATCGGCAGAGTCGGCACGAACCTCCTCCACCTGACCTTAACTGGTTTTAATGGATGGGCATTGTTTTCCACTTGGTTGGATGGCAAGTATTTACGCTTGGGTATCACCTATCTCGTTACAGTGATTGTTCATGGCATATGGAACCTGTTTGCACTCTTGATGGGTTTGAACACCATCGGTGGTGAATTATCGTTGGCTGTCTCCCCGACACTCACCGCTGCTGCTCAGTGGGTGCTCATCGGGCTCTCCCTTGCCATGTTTGCTGCCCTCATTTTCATGAACGCTCATTTGCGTAAGGAAAAACCACATAACGACTCTCCACCGCCGATGCCCATTCCCATGGGCAATTAGTGTAAAATGAATTTCTAAATTCTGCGAATTTTCAAATTTGAGAAAGCAAAATAGACCTTGAAATCAAATAATTTACGCAATATTGTCTCCTGGTTAATGAAGCATTTAACTCGTACAAACTTCATTGGGCTCGAAAACGTGCCTCTTACTGGTGGTGTATTGTTGGCGTGTAATCACATGAGCCGAATGGACATTCCCGTGTTATTTATCACGCCTAACCGCCCCAAAATGACCGCGCTGGTGACCACAAAATATCTAAAATACCCGCTTTTACGCTGGTTCATCGTCACTGCAGAAGGCATCTGGCTAGACCGCGACACAGCCGATTTTGCCGCCTTCCGCAAAGCTGTCAAAGCGCTGGATGAGGGTAAAGCCCTGGGGATTTCACCGGAAGGAACCCGCAGCCAGACAGCCTCGCTCTTGGAAGGAAAGCCTGGGACCGCGTTGTTGGCGATTCGCGCCGGAGTGCCGGTTGTGCCGGTAGCACTCATCGGAACCGAAGATGCTGTAGAGAAAATGAAACGTTTCAAACGCCCTCACATAACTGCTGAATATGGCAAACCAATATACCCGGAGCCTCTCGACCATAACCAGCGTGACGACCAGCTTCAAACGTTGACGGAAGAGATAATGTGTCAAATTGCCTCAATGCTGCCGGAGAAATATCACGGTTTTTACAAAGACCATCCGCGTGTAAAGGAATTAATGGCTGCCCGCGAAAAAGAACCAGCTTCATAATCGGGTCGTGAGATTAGCGCTCCACTTTTATTGTTTGGGTAATGCAAATCCAAATGTAACAATTAATCTTGTTTGAAGGCAGATTCTTAATCTTCTTCTTTGCAAACCAGTGGTTTTGAACTAATTGTAAAAAACGAATACCGATTACGCGGGTGTAACAAAAAGAGCTGAGATGTGTTAGATTATTAGAAACATTCGATTAATATTTACCGGGAGTCATCATGACAGTTGAAGTTGTTGAAATAAAGACCAATAAAGCCTTAAAAGCCTTTATAAATTTTCCCTTAAAGCTGTATAAAGACTCTCTTTATTACGTTCCCAGTATTTTCAATGATGAGATGAACACGCTGCGTGCAGACCGCAACCCTGCATTAAAGGAAAGCCGCGCGCGATACTGGCTTGCCTATCAGGATGGAAAGATAGTCGGTAGAATTGCGGCCATGATCGTACCACGGCATGAAGAAAAATGGGGCGAGCGTTACATGCGCTTTGGTTGGATTGACTTCATTGATGACCGCGAAGTAATCAGCGCATTGATCGGAAAAGTTGAGGCGTGGGCGCAAGAAGAAAAGATGGACGGTGTTCACGGCCCGCTTGGATTTACCGACCTTGACCGTGAAGGAATGCTGGTGGAGGGCTTCGATGAAATGACCACCCTCGCCACAATTTACAATTACCCCTATTACCCAAAACACATCGAAGCCTTGGGCTACACCAAAGATGCAGATTGGATCGAGCATGAATTTACCTTCTCGTTGAAATCTGAAGAAAAGGTTGCCAAGGCGGCAAAAATCATTAAAGAACGCACCAATACCCGCCTTTTCAAAGGGACAAAAAAAGATTTATTAAAGCTCGCTCCGCAAATCTTCGCGGTTCTCAATGAAGCCTATCGTCATCTTTATGGCACGGTTCCCCTCAGCGAAGAACAGGTTCAAATGTACATCAAGTCATATTTTGGGTTTGTCAACCCTGAATTTATCCCCCTGGTATTGGATGAGAACGACCGAGTGGTGGCTTTCGGCATCTCGTTCCCTTCTTTTTCACGCGCTCTGCAAAAAAGCAAAGGAAAGCTTTTCCCCTTTGGTTTCATTCACTTTTTACGCGCCATGCATAATAACGACCGCGCTGATCTGTATTTGGTGGGGGTCACCGATGAATATTTGAGCAAGGGTGTGACGGCGATGATGATGCAGCAGATCTTCCAGACCTTCAAAGATCACGGCGTCAAACTCATCGAATCCAATGCCACCCTTGAGAAGAACCCCGATATACTTGCCATGTGGAAGTACCTGGATAATCGCCAGCACAAACGACGGCGCTGTTATATTAAGAAGTTTCATACTGCTATCGAAGAGAGTAACTGAAGACAAAATTCCCCTCCCGACGCCGGCAGGCGTAACCGTTAGAGAAACCGATGACTCTGGAAATTCGTGAAGTATTAAACAAAAAAGATTTACATAAGTTTGTACGCTTCCCAGAAGACTTGTATCATGATAATCCTTACCGTGTGCCGCCTTTAATTAATGGGGTATTAAACACTTTCGACCCTGAGAAAAATGCCGCTTATGAATACAGCCAATCGCGCCAGTGGTTGGCGCTGCGCAACGGAAAAGTGGTCGGAAGGGTGGCGGCCATACTCAGCGAAGGACACCGTTTACATTGGAATCAGGCATACATGCGGTTTGGTTGGCTTGATTTCATTGATGATTCAGAGGTTTCAGCGGCACTGCTGGGTAAAGTGGAGGAGTGGGCTCTCGCCAATTCCTGCAGCGCAGTACACGGTCCTTTGGGATTCACAGACATGGATCAGGCAGGTATGCTGATCGAAGGATTTGACGAACTTTCGACGATGGCAACCCTTTACAACTACGCTTACTACCCAACACACCTTGAAATGCTTGGGTATGGCAAAGAAACTGACTGGGTGGAATACGAAATTACCGTACCGCACAAACCAGATGAAAAAATCTCCCGCCTCGCAGAAATTATCAAACGGCGTGAAGGCTTGCGCCTGCTGGAACTAAAAAACAAGCAGGAAGTCATGGAGCGTGCGAAAGAGATTTTTAAGGTTTTTAATCAAGGGTATCAAAACCTCTACGGGTACGTACCGCTCAACGAGCGCCAGGTGGAAGGGTATTCGCGCCAGTATTTTAGCTTTATCAAGCCAGAGTTCATTTCAGTGGTCGTTGACCAGGATGAGAAAATTGCTGCCTTTGGCATCACCATGCCCTCGATTAACCGTGCCTTGCAAAAAGCCCGCGGACATCTCTTCCCCTTGGGTTTCATCCATTTGCTGCGTGCACTTAATAAGAATGACCGCGCCGACCTCTACCTGGTGGTGGTTACACCGGAGTATCAGGGCAAAGGCGTAAATGCAGTGCTGATTGACCACCTGACACGGGTATTTATCGCAAAGGGTATTCATAAAGTAGAGTCAAACCCTGAAATTGAGACCAATCACCTTGTACAGGGACAATGGAAGCATTTTCAAACACGCCAGCACAAACGTCGGCGCTCTTATATAAAACTGTTATAGGCGAGTTAATCCCTCGGGCTTGAAATGCTAAAAAAATCCTCGTTCCATTCACCAGGTTACAATAGCGAATAATTGATTGATCACAGCCAGAATCAGCGCGATATTTTCTCCTCCTAAATTTTCATTAACAATTTTCCGCTCCGGGTTTTCTGCCAGCACTGAGCTTCAAATGGGTATAATAAGTTAATGTCAAAAACCATCAGCCAATTTGTTTGTCAGCAATGCGGTAAAGTGATTCCGCGCCGCCTGGGTAAATGCCCGCAGTGCGGCGGTTGGGATACTTTTGTGGAGGAGCTGCTGCAAGCTCCGTCCGCGCCTGCCAAATCTCACCCCCGCGGAATGAACGCGCGTTCAGAACCGCGCCGCATGGGAGATATCCAGGGAGACGCCGAAGAACGCATTCCCCTGCCTATCGGCGAGTTTGCGCGTGTGCTGGGTGGCGGCGTGGTGCCGGGCTCCATCGTGCTGGTGGGCGGCGACCCGGGTATTGGCAAATCTACATTGCTGCTGCAAATGGCGTTAGAAATGGCAGGGGGCGGACCAGCCAAAAAAGTTTTGTATATCTCCGGCGAGGAGTCGGAGCGCCAGATTAAGATGCGCGCGCTGCGCCTGACAAGGCTGGCTGGCGAGCCTTCTCCAAGCTTCAGCGAGGACCTGCTCTTGCTCACTGAAACCAACCTTGATGCCGTGCTCGAACACGTTTCGGCGCTCAAACCTGACTTACTGATCGTTGATTCCATTCAGACGGTTTACCTGCCCGACCTTAGTTCAACAGCGGGCTCTGTCAGCCAGGTGCGCGAATGCGCCAACCGGCTACGTGAGATGGCGAAAACGAGCGGCATGGCAGTCTTTTTAGTAGGGCATGTCACCAAGGAAGGCGTCATCGCTGGCCCGCGTGTATTGGAACACATTGTGGATACCGTTCTCTATCTGGAAGGAGACCGCTTCCAATCTTACCGTCTGCTGCGCTCAGTAAAGAACCGCTTCGGCGCCACCGCTGAGGTGGGCGTGTTTGAAATGCGTGAGCGCGGGATGGTTGAAGTCCTCAACCCTTCAGAAGCCTTTCTAGCAGAACGCCTGGTAAATGCGCCGGGTTCTTCCATTGCCGTGACAATGGAAGGCACGCGCCCGCTGCTGGTGGAAATGCAAGGGCTCACCAGCCCAAGTAATTTAGGAAACCCGCGCCGTACACCTAACGGAGTTGATTTCAACCGCCTGCTGCTCATCACAGCCGTACTCACCCGCCGCCTTGGGCTGCGCCTGGCAGAACAGGATGTGTTTGTGAACGTGATCGGCGGGCTGCAGGTGAGCGAACCCGCTGCCGACCTGGCGATCGCAGCCGCAATCGCCTCCTCCATGAAAGATCTTCCGGTCAGAGCAGATACGGTGCTTATTGGCGAAGTCGGCCTTTCGGGTGAAATGCGTTGGGTAGGTCAGATGAACCACCGTTTACGTGAAGCTGCTAAACTGGGATTCAAGGTTGCAGTGATTCCGCACCGTGTGCGCGCTGGTGAACCTTTACCAAAGGAAATTGAGTTAAAAGAAGCTCGCTCCTTGCGCGAAGCACTGAGCTTCGCATTATTGAATGATAAATAATACCGATTCTCACCCGGAGGGATTATATGGAAAAAGTTAACAACATTCTCGAATGGTCGCCGATCTTTCTAGTCAGGCGTAACCATGGGCTTGAGCACGCAACGCTGAATCTGCTTGCCAAGGAGTTTCCGAACCAATCTTTCGCCGGGCACTCTGATAACAAAGGAATATGGATTGTCGGCGATGTTTCGACCGACAAGTTACTCGAAACCGTGCAGCAAGCGTTAAAAAGAATGAAAGCCGGAGAAAGTGAATTGGCGCTGCACCCAAATTGCGGCACGAATTTCGTCACCGCCGGGATAGTTGCCGGAACTGCAGCCTGGCTGGGTTCGCTGGGCAATGCCAAATCTTTCTCGAAGAAAATCGACCGTTGGGCGCTAATGGTCATGCTTGTCACCGGCACACTCATCGCAACCCAACCCTGGGGCAAGAAAGTGCAGGCGCGGGTCACCACAACTGGAAAAATGGACGGCATGGCAATCAAGCAGATTGTGCGTTACGAGCGCAAAGGTCCCGTGCTGCACAGAATCCTCACCACCGAAATCCTTGAACTTGCGGAGCATTGATTCTTGACTGAAGCACAAATCCACCTGCTGCGCGGAGATGATGCACACGGCATCGCATTGTGGATTAACAAGTTCATCATCAGCCTTGGCGAGAGTTTTGACCCGTCTATGAACCTCTCGCGCCTTGACGGCAATACCACGAACTTTGACAATATTCAACTCGCCATTTCGACTCTTCCGTTTTTCACCGGCGACCGCCTGGTCATCCTTGAAAATGCGATCGAAAAAATCGATAAGGCTCGTATTGATTCCTACACAGCGATGCTTTCCGCTCTGCCCCCCACCACGCAGTTAGTGCTGCTTGTGGAAGATCGCCAGAAATGGCGCAAAACCGCCCAGGGATGGGAGCGGGTGTGGGAGACGCTGACGCCAACCCACTGGTTGGTAAAGTGGCTGTGCGCGCAGCCGAAGACAGAGATTGTTGACCTTGGTTTGCCCGATGCCAGGCAAATGGATGCCTGGATTCTAAACGAAGCAAAACGCCAGGGCGGGAAGATTGAACCTGCCGCGGCAAATGAATTGACCCGCCATACCGCCAACGATACCAGCATCGCCAGCCAGGAAATTGCCAAACTGCTGATGTACGTTAATTTTCAACGGGCGGTTACACGACAGGACGTGCTTGAACTGGTCTCTGATGAGGGTGCGGTGGATGTATTTGAAATGCTCGACCGCCTGTTGGAAGGAAAAACCAGCGAAGCGCAGGGTAAACTGCACCGCTTGCTCGATAATGCTTCACCTGAGGTGATCCTTGGATCCTTCGTACATCGATTTCGCCAGTTGATTCTGATTAGCGAGGCGCTTGAAAGTGGCGGAGACATTGCTGACCTTGCACGTAAAACCGGCATTTTTGCCAACAAAATTGAGAACTATCGCGCAGCAGCGCAGCGCATCGGCATGACCAAGCTGGAAGCCATGTATAAAAAGCTATTGGAATTCGATGTGCAATCCAAAACTTCTGCCGCTGACCTTTCCACGAACCTTGAACTGTTTATACTGGAAACTGGGATTTGTTTCGAGAAATAAATACACATCATCTTTGCGAGGTATATCATGCCCCATTTGTTTGACCCCCTTCAGATTAAAGACATCACTTTACGCAACCGTGTAGGGCTTTCACCAATGTGCCAGTATTCTTACATCGATGGATTTTCCAACGATTGGCAGGTGGTGCACCTGGGTGCCCGCGCTGTTGGCGGCGCTGGGCTGATCATCGCCGAAGCCACTGCTGTTGAAGCGCGGGGACGCATCACACCGTTTGATGTCGGCATTTGGTCTGAGGAGCACATAGAACCTTTGCGGCGAGTGGCGCGTATCATCAAGGCAAATGGTGCCGTAGCTGGCATTCAAATCGCGCATGCCGGGCGTAAAGCATGCGTCGCTCAACCCTGGGCGGGAGGAAAACCTGTGCCAGCAGAGAATCCGCTCTGGTGGCAGGTAGTCGGCGCCAGCCCGCTGGCTTTTAGCCAAGGCTATCAATTACCGGTAGAGCTTTCAGTAGATGAAATTGCCACGATCCGCCAGAATTTTATTGCTGCTGCCAAACGCAGCCTTGAAGCAGGCTTTGAATGGTTGGAGCTGCATGGCGCACACGGTTACCTGCTGCATTCCTTTTGTTCACCGCTCTCCAATCAGCGCAGCGACCGCTACGGCGGCTCATTTGAAAACCGCATTCGTTTCCTGTTGGAAGTTGTGCAGGATGTAAGGAAAGTCTGGCCTGAAAGGCTGCCGCTGACTGTGAGAATTTCTGGCACAGAATGGGTGGCAGATGGCTGGAATCTTGATGACTCCGTGGCGCTGGCACGCTTGCTCAAGGCAGAGGGGGTTGATCTGGTTGATTGTTCTTCAGCCGGAAATCTGCCGCACGCCCCAGTACCGGTAGAGCCGGGGTATCAGGTGCACATCGCTGAAGCACTCCGCACTGGCGCGGAGATCGCCACCGCCGCCGTCGGCCTTATAACCCAAGTTCAGCAGGCTGAAGAAATCATCAGTCGTGGGCAAGCTGATTTGGTGCTGTTGGGACGTGAGATGCTGCGCAATCCATATTGGGCGCTACACGCGGCAAAAGAACTGGGTCAATTCGACCCGGTGCCGCCGCAATACCTGCGCGCCTTTTAATTATTTCTATAAATAATTAGCGGCTGGAGGATTTCCAGCCGCTTTTGTTTAATATTTGAGGATGTCTTCGCGCACCGCACCCCATTTGAGTGCGTCACTAATTCCATCTTCAATGGAGAGTTCAGCTTTCCAGTGCAGCAGGCGGTAGGCTTTATCAGCGTTGGTGTATGAACCTGCCACATCACCCGGCCGCGGACCAGTTTCCTTCTTGTTGATGGTCTGTCCGTAAACCACTTCAAATGCATTCACCAGCTCGCGCACGGTTACCCCTCGTCCGGTGCCGAGGTTGATGACCAGGTAGTTGTCTGCCGGGCTGCCGGCGCGTTCAAAAACCTTATCAAAATCAGCCACCGCATTTACATGCGCCCGCGCCAGATCCCACACATGAATGTAGTCGCGGATGCCGGTGCCATCACGGGTGGGGTAATTTGTGCCCGTAATCTGAAATTCAGCCTGGCGACCCTGGGCTGTATCAACCAGTTTGCCGAGCACATGGGTAGGGTGCTGCACGTGGATGCCGCTGCGCATTTTTGGATCTGCGCCGATAGGGTTGAAGTAACGCAGGGCAATTCCTTTCATGTTATAAGCAGTGCAATAATCCCTTAAAACCATTTCCATCATTAGTTTGGTGCGTGAATATGGGCTGTTAGCATTGAGCGGCGCTTCTTCTGTGACCATAAAACCCGGCACGATATCATAAAGCGCGGCAGAAGAGCTGAACACGACCTTGCCATAGCCTAACTGGTTGAGGATATGGAAGAACTCAATTGATTTTGAGACGTTGTCTTGATAATACTCGTAAGGGCTGCTGACGGAATCAGGCACCACGATGAGGGCGGCGCAGTGTACAGTCGCCTGGATGTCAGGATGATCGCGGAAGATCGCTTTGATTGCGGTCTCATCTGCAATATCCGCATCATAAAAGAGCCTTCCTCGGGTGAACTCTTCCCTGCCCGTGATCAGGGAATCCAAGATAACCGGGGTATGCCCCGCATCTTCAAGAGCGGAACAAATGGTGCTACCGATGTATCCGGCTCCTCCAGTGATCAAATATTTCATAATCTTTCTCCATGCACAAAAGTCAACCGTGCTCTTTTTGTTTAGTATACCAGCGTGGGTGCTCGCTTGAGTATTGTTTCGAGAAACAATTACAATAAGTACAGAGAAACCAGCATACCAATCAGCCCAAGGGCAGCAAAAACTCCGCCGATGATCGGAAAAAGTTTCCCACCGCTGGCGCTGGTTTCCAGCGTAGCTTCTTTTGCTTTATCGGGGTTGTAATGCACATTCACTCTTGCGCCAGTCGGATAGCGCTCCACGATTTCAATCGCTTTTTTGTAGGCAAGCCGGTTTGCTCCATAAGCCACGCGTCGCGAGGTAAACGTTTGCCCCATGACGTTGTATTCATACTCTACCAGAGGTTCATACGTCACCGAACTGCCGCCATCTCCATCTGAGCTATGGTGTTCAACGACAGAAGAGCGAATGACCCTGCCTGGGATGATTGGCCACAATTGAGCGGTTTTTGCTCTTTTAATAGCCACCAAGCCAATGATGAGAAAAACGAGCCCTACAATGAATATGATTAATGCAGCAAGGAAAACGCCCATGCGAACCCTCCCGATTGATAATCCTAACTCGGAAAAACGAACGCCAAAATTCCAATCATAATCCCAACGACAACAAAGAAAATGCCCGGAATGAGAGAGCGCAATCCCTCGGTTACTTGCGGCAGAAGAACGGAATCAGCCGGTTTGTTGGGGTTGTAATAAATGACAGGTTCGCTATCCACAGCGAATTTTTCGCAGATGTTTGAGGCGGTGATGTAATCATAGGTAGTTTCACCGAAGATGACCGTGCGGCTTTCATACATTTTTCCGTTCACCAAATATTGGTAAGAAATTTCAGGGATAAAGGCGATACTGGCCTTTCCCGTAACACTGCGGAAGCGGTCTTCAGTGACCTCCGAGGTGAGTACTTTCCCTTTCGTTTTAGGCCAGGTTTGGGCTGCCTTTGCCTGTATGCGCCCCTTGACCGCTTTAAAACCAAAGGCAATGCCAATAGCGATGAAACCGAGCATGAATAGCATGGATCGAAGCATTTAAAACTCCTGATAGCGAGGGTATCTCATTATACTCGTTGACGGCAACTCGCTTCCTGACAATTATTGTTCATCTCAGGAATGGATTTCACCGTAAACTCTTTATGCGCTTACTCGATCGGTTCAACAACCGATTCAACGGCCGGCGCTTTCTTATCGAAATCCACAAACCACGAAAAAGCAAAGCTGATCAGCATCATCACAGGCGGAACAATGGTCATCAAGAAGCGGGCAGCCCCTCCAGGGTTCGGCCCCGGGTTGGCACCGCTCTCGAATAAATAGATCTTGGCAACCAGCAGATACGCAGCACTGGTTAATAAGCCGTTGAGTCGGTTCATGAAGCCCAGCGCATTGGAGATGATCCCTTCACGACGCAGCCCGTGCTTTTGCGTATCCTCATCCATAATTTTGGCGCCGATTAAGTCCATGGTGGTAATCACGCCGGCAAAACCAAAGCCTACAAAAGCAGAGAAGGCTATTCCTGTAACAAGGTTTTGGGCAAAATACAGCGGTACAAAGGCTAATGCCAGTACCGCCAGCGCTGCGCGCCAAACGTGAACCACATGGTGCTTGCGCACCAACCACGCCCAAAAAGCAACCCCACCGATGGCAATGACCAATACCGCCGCCAACAGGAAGGTAGATTTACCGCTGTCAAGCCCGAGCGCGTACTGAACAAAGAAGGGTACTGAGGCCAGCACGAGCGCCATGGCGGCACTGTAAAAAGCGCCTACAAAACCGGCGATCCAGAATTTCTTGTTACTGATCAGATCTCTGATTGCTTTCCACAAACCGGGTTTAGCTTCCAGAGGATCTGGCTCACGCTCGCGGCTGGTGAACACCATATAGAGGATTACAACTGATGCCAGCGCACCGTATAGAATGGCGGTCAGCCCATACCCCAAAGACTCCGTGATCATGGGGGTGAGTGCGATACTGATAATCATCGCCACCAACTGAAAAGCCTGGCGCATGGCATTGGTTTTTGCCCGGCTGGCATCATCGCGGAACAACTCCGGGAAAAGGGCACCGTAATTGGCGAGGATGATAGAATCAATTGTTCCGGTAAGGATGAAAAACAACATACAGTAAACAAAAATGGAGTTCTCTGCGAGAAAAGCCGGCGGGTTAAAGAAGGCGATTAGCCCCAGTGCCAACAAGGGTGTACCTATCGCGAGCCATGGACGACGCCTCCCCCAGCGTGTTCGCGTGCGGTCTGAGAGATAACCGTAAATGGGGTTGTCAATGGCATCAATCACAGCGTAAATCGCCATCATCGTTGCCCATTGAGTGGTCGTCACCCCGCGCTCCAGTACGTAAAAGGTGAAGGCAAAGGTTTTAAGCATGTTGATGGGAATGGACATGCCGAAAAAGCCGATGGAATAATTGAAAGCCTTCATACGGGATCCGTTCATAGGGGTACTCTCCATGCAAAAAGTGGTTTCAAGGTGTCAGCCGGTTTGCTACACTAATTATACAGAGTGCTCGTGTCTGTGATGCAAACATTTTGCAAAATTATTGTGGTCAATAAAAGCAACTTACTACAAGCGGTAGGTTCTCAGCGATTAACGATAAAGAGATCAAACCCATCTGTAAACAGCCCTATCTTCGCTCCATCCTCCAGGTTCAGCCAGCCCTCAACTGGAGCGACGGCTGCGCTGTTCCACAAAATTGAAGTGGGCAACAGGTCTTGCCATACACGCGCAGGAATATAGCGAAGGTCCTCCTCGCCCACAACCAACAGTGAGAGGTCATGCAGCGCATCGGGATTGGCAGCCTTGATGAGCGTGTAATCTACCCCGTTGGGAATGAGCACCTTTACCTCACCATAACTGATCAGCAGCGCAGCGGCGCGATGGCTTTCAGCTGCGATGCGGATTTCCAGCCCGTTTGGGTAGCGTAGCCCTTGTGCAGATTTCAGCTTGACCGTCTCCATCCCTTGCGGCGCGCTGAAGGGTTTCTGCCCCGCACCTGCCATATAGGTGGGCGGTGCGAGCACCACCCGCTTCACCGGCAGGCGCTCGTGCAGCTTGCCCAAATTATCTGCAGCGGTGGAGCGGGTGAACCAGACTTCATCGATATGGTAACGCCACGGAGAGAGTAAATCGCTGACACCCGCGGCAAGCTCGTTGACGTCTGCCCCAGGGTCGAAAACCAGCGTACGCCCATCAGGAGTGCGTAGCATCAACACGGATTCATCCCCGCCGCGCAGCAGCGTGAGATGCAGCCTCCCATCTGGACGGTGCAGCAGCATTGAGCCCAACGAAAAACCAGCCAACACCGTGAGAAATATCAGCCAGTAGGTATTCCCTTTGAATATTTTCTTGAAATAACCCCGAAATATGAAGAGCAGGATGAAGACCAGCACAAACACCAGCAGCCATATGGAACTGCCGTGATTAACCGCCAGGCTGCCGCTATTCACGCCGGCAAGCCACACGACCATGCGGTTGGAATAGGCCGCCAACGGCCAGGCGAAGAGCGCCAGCGCTTTACCTGCGCTCGCGAAAAACGAGCCGGCAACCGCACTAATCCCCGACAAAACCAACAGCGGCGGCTGCGCCGGCAATACGAGAGGATTGGCCAGCAGAGAAACGTAAGGGATACGGCCAAAATGCCAGGCGATGAGCGGCAGGGTTACCAGTTGGGCTGCCAGGGTAAAGAGAAAATACTCGCTCAGCGGGGAGGCATACTTGAACGCTTTCTCTTCAGGCAGGCGTGCCTGTAAAAAACCAATCGCCCAAAGGCGTAATGGTTCGGCAAAGAGTACCAACCCCAATGTGGCTGCGAAAGATAGCTGAAAACTCACATCCCAAGGCAGAGACGGATTGAACAGGCACATCAAAGCGGCAGTGAGCATCAGCGCATTGAGCCCGGAACCACGCCGCCCAATAAGCTGCCCACCAAACGCGACTATCGCCATGATGGCCGCCCGGACGACAGATGGCGCTCCGCCGACAAAGACAGCGTACAAACCAATCAGTAACGAGGATAACAACACCGCCCAATAACGGTTGGAAACCCGGTTGAAAAACCACACGAAGAGGTACGCCAACACCGCCATGTTGAAACCGGAGATGGCAATGATATGTGCCGTGCCAGTCTCCTGGTAGGCTTTTTCAAGTTCCTTCGGCAGGTCGTGATCAAGCCCCAGGAGGATGCCGGCGAGCAGCCCGGATTCTGGCTGCGGGTAAAGCGTGAAAATTGTCTGCCGCGCATGCTCTCTCGCAGCGTAAATCGCACGGCTGAACCAGGCGCCGCGCGTCACACCAACCAACTGCACCGAACGCGGGGAATACGCCACAGAAGAAATTCCTTGCCGCGCCAGATAATCCTTATAAGAGAACGACCCACCCTCTGCGGGAGTGAGCAGAGCAGCCTCAAACCGCAGTACATCGCCAATGAGCCAGGCGGCATCTGCCGCGAAGCGCGCACGCAGCTTGCCATCAACGCGTCTCACCGCCAGCGCGGGGTCGGTGGCGCGTGGGTCTTCGATTTCGCTGGCACTCAGCACCAGGTAGACGGCGTCCGCTCTCCGATCGGGCGGTGCGCTAATGCGGGCGGTGATGGTGTACATGCCGCTGTCATTGTAATAGGCCAGTGTGTTTTCGTTGATCTCAGGCTGCCGCGCCTGATATCGCAACCCGCCGAGCGCCAGCGCAAGCAACAGCAGACTCACCGGCAGGCGCAGCTCCGCGCGCAGACTATCAAGTGTACGATTTGATTTTAAGAACGTTCGTTCAGCCAGGAGACCAATCGCGCCAAAACTGGCGCATGCCCACCATACCGCTGGGGTAAAGTTGAGCGTCCCGGCAAGCAAGATTCCGGCGAGAAACGCGAGGGAAAGCCAGAGCAGTGGCATGAGACCTCGATGGTATGAGATGAATAAATTATAGGGGATAATAATCTTTTTGGTTGATATGCTTATATATAAATCCGGGTATATACTTTCTTAAGGAGGATATTATGGCTATTCCCAGTTATGAAGAAATGATGTTGCCCTTATTGACCTTCGCCAGAGACAGAAAAGAGCATTCTTTAGGCGAAGCACTGAACCATATCAAAGAAGAGTTCGATTTAAACATTGAAGATAGTTCTGTTAAGTTAAAAAGCGGCAGACAAACTGTGGTAGAAAACCGGGCCGGTTGGGCTAGAACTTACTTGAAAAAAGCTGGCTTGTTGGAATCACCGCAGCGAGGGCTCTTTATAATCACGGAAAGAGGTCTTCAAGTATTACGAGACAACCCTTCTGAAATCACGGATAAGTATTTGATGCAATTTACCGAGTTTCAAGATTTTCAAAAAAGCCACAAGAAACAGAAACCTGGGACTGATATTAATAAAAGTAAGACTCCCATGGAAATGCTGGAAGAAGGTTATGAAACGCTTAGAAGCACCCTTGCAGACGATTTACTGTCGAACATCGCCAAGTGTTCTCCTTCATTTTTCGAAAACTTGGTGGTTGAATTGCTTGTCGCGATGGGGTACGGCGGTTCGATAAACGATGCAGGTCAAACCGTTGGTAAATCTGGAGACGGTGGCATTGATGGGATTATTAAAGAAGACAAGTTAGGATTGGATGTTGTTTATATTCAAGCAAAGCGATGGGGAGCTCCGGTTGGGGCTAGGGAAATTAGAAATTTTGTTGGAGCACTTGCCGGTCAAAAAGCAAATAAAGGGGTGTTCATCACGACATCGAATTTTTCGAAAGAGGCGAAGGATTACGTTCAAAATATTCAGCAAAAAGTAATATTACTTGATGGTCAGCAACTAGCTCAACTGATGATCGATTACGATATCGGTGTTTCATTAGAAAAGAAATATCAAATTAAACGGGTAGATCACGATTATTTTGAGTCCCAGTAATTATGAAACTATTAGCCTGATATTAATAATTGGATGAACTCTGTTTGTTTGAAGAAATGTTTTCCTTATTTGCTTTGGAAAAACTCTACTCACTGACCCATGATAAGTTTTTAGCTGACTTTGCGTGGGTACATATCTGCGCTGCTCATTTTCTATCACTTATTTGTAGGTTGTGTTCAGTTTAAGAACGGATCTTACAAACTTGGTGAGGGTTCCCCTGCGCAATGAACGGTCACACCCGCAGCACGCCACGAAAGCCGCGCGCAGCATAATATGAATCGGCACCGTTGTGGTAAACAAACACCCGCCCAAATCGGTAATCGCCAAAGAGCGCCCCTCCCAGTGAGCGTACCGCGTCTGGCGTTTTGAGCCAGCTGGAAGTTTTCATGTCGAAGTTTCCCAGTTGCTGCAGCCCACGGTATTGCGCTTCATCCAGAAGCTCTATGCCCATGGCGGCAGCCATATCCATTGCGCTGTCAGCGGGTTTGTGCATCTTACGCGCATCCAGTGCGGCGCGGTCATAACAAACATTACGCCGCCCGGCAGGGCTTTCAGGTGAACAATCGAAAAAGAGGATTTCACCCGTGGTCTCGTCAACGCCCACCACATCGGGCTCACCGCCGCTGGCTTCCATCTGATCGAGAGACCAAAGCTTCGAGGTGTCCTTCTCCAGCCTGGAGAGTACGCCTTTCCAGTGCATAGTAGGGTGCCGCTGCATGTTGGTTTCAAAGCGTCTGGCAAGCAGGCTCATCAGATCCGTATTAATAAGAGTGTTTTTGTCCATAATTTGATTTTACATCGTCAGAGATGTGTTTGTCAATCCTTTATCTTGGGAATGAGGAACAAAAAAACGCCCTGAAGGGCGTTTTTTGTTTTGGCTCCTCGTCGAAGACTCGAACTTCGAACCTAGCGGTTAACAGCCGCCCGCTCTGCCGATTGAGCTAACGAGGAAAGCTTTATTTATTATAATTCATGCCTACATTGTGTCAAGCAAAATTTTATGCTCCCAGCAGGCGCGCCAAAGCCACAAACGCCATGCCCGTCAAAACCGTGCCGAACAGGCTCTTCCGCTTCCACGCTACCAGTGCGGAAGGAATTGCTGCCCATAAGTACAGGTTGTCCCACGCCAGGTTCAAATCGCCGCCTTCCAAGATCAATTCAGGCAGCAGAAGCGCCGCCAACACCGCCGCCGGAATGTAGCGCAGCCATGCCGTTAAAAACGGCGGCAGACTGCGTCCGCGCAGCAGCAAGGCAGGGAAAAGCCTTGGCAGGTAGGTGACCAGCGCCATACCGATAATGGTGATTAACAGCGTTTGGTTTGCCATTGTTCCCAACCTGCTCCCACCGCAGCCGCAACAACCGCCGCCAGAATCACATTCCATTGGGTCAGTCCGGTGCTCCAGATAAGTATGGAGAGAACCGCCGCTATCAGCGCGACCGCCACATAGAGACTCCCCCGCAGTTGCATAATCAACAGCGCAATAAACATGGCTGGAAGCGCATAATCCAGCCCCAACGGGCGCACATCTCGAATGAGACCACCTGCCAGAACTCCTAAGAGGGAACCCAACACCCACGCAAAGTGGCATACCAGGTTAATGTGTATGGCGATCCCGGGTGCCGGGTCTCCATGCTTAAAACGCAGGCTGTGTACACCGAAGGTTTCATCGGTCAACTCAAAGCAAAAACCCGCCACCTGCCCCCTATACCATAGGTTCATATAGGGCGAAAGAGAGGCTGACATCAGCATGTGGCGCAAATTCACAATCAGGGTCGTGGCGATAATTGCCCACGGATTGAGACCCTGTACAATCAACCCCACTGCCACCAATTGGGCAGAGCCGGCAAACACGATCAGAGACATCAGCAGCGTGTTGAATATACTCATGCCCGCACCTGCCGCCAGCACGCCGTAGGCAAACCCAATGGGCAGGTACCCCAACACCACCGGAAAAGCAGGTGAGAGATCTTTGATCCACAGCTTGAAAGTTCTTTCTGTTTGTTTCATCTGAATGCCGAATTGATTAAGGCTGGATTATACCTTCTGAGACAGATTCTGCGGGTTAATTTAGCCATGTTTTACTGGTTTATCCATTCGGGATTTCTTACTTCAAATCAAAATTTAGCATTCATACTGCAACGAAAATTTTTTTACTCTCGATGTTATAATTTTTAATCCAAACCATTTCCCATGAGGCGGATATGAAAAAGTACATTGCAGTTGCGGGCAACATCGGTGTAGGAAAGTCCACCCTGGTGGAATTGATCAGCGAGCGGTTGGAATGTACTCCCTTTTATGAACCGGTAGCCGAAAACCCCTATCTTTCTGATTTCTACAAAGACATGCCCTCGTGGAGTTTTCATTCTCAGATTTTCTTTCTCACCCATCGACTAAGGATTCATCAGGATTTGCTGCGATCGTCCGGTTCGGTCATTCAAGACCGCAGTATCTACGAAGATGCGGAGGTCTTTGCCCAAAATCTCTTCCTGCAGAAGCACATCAGCGAACGCGATTATGCCACCTATCGTTCACTCTATCGCACGCTGGCCGAGTATCTTGCTCCTCCTGACCTGGTAATTTACCTGAGGGCTTCTGTTCCTACCCTATTAAAGAGAATTGAACAGCGTAACCGTGATTATGAACTCAGTATTGAGCCAGATTATCTTGCCCAGTTGAATTCTTTATACGAGAACTGGATCACACACTTTACCCTGTGCCCTGTATTGACTGTACCTTCAGATGACCTGGATTATGTTGCTCACTCCCGGCATTTGGAATTAATCATTACCAAAGTTAAAGAAAAACTCACCGGTAAAGAAGAAGTTATCTTCACCCGTGAAGAAGCCGACGCAGCCGATTAACTGTGTTAGGTATTAGTCCCGCTTAATCTAACTCGACTCAGGGCTTGGGGTCGATAACGAATTTAATCGCGGTGCGCACCTTTTCTTCAATTTCAACTTCCACAAATTCAGGCACACACATTATCAATATGCCGTCTTCTTCAAGGTAGCTCTTGGCAAGTACTATTGCCTTGACCGCTTGGTTGACAGCTCCTGCACCAATGGCTTGAATATCCACGTGTTTGTGTTCTCGCATTACTCCGGCAATGGCTCCGGCTACCGCTGCTGTGCGGGAATTCGCTTTGACTTTGATGATATCTACCATTTTCTACCTCTTCCGGAACTATGGTGTTCAACGAGCAAAATTGAAAGAAAACCAAAAAGTCAGTTTTATTGTACACAATTCGAATACTGAATTCAATCAGTAGTTTACGCCGGTAGTTAACCATATTCTTATTAGGTGTATGTATGTAGCAGTAGTCGTAGGGGGTGTGGAAATGTGGACAAAAGCTGGAAAAGAGAAATATTCCCTAAATAGAGGGGATAACGAACGCGGAACACTCACATATGGTGCAAGTACGTCGAATTCATCTCCATAAGCAAATGTGAATTCTTTGTGGATAAACCGTATTTTTACGAAAAACCACAAAATCCTAATAAACCCGTGGAGAAGCGGTATAAACCAACTGTTTTATCAACAGGTTTATCCAGTACTGAGGCAAAGAAATAATGAATAGAGAACAGATTTCTCCACAGAAATCAAAGGATTATCCACAGAATAAAGAGTAATTGTTTATAAAAAGTGAATTGGTTATGCCGATATTCGGTCGAGGGCTTCTTCCGCAGTGTCAATTAGCTGGTCGAGCGCTTCATAGCGTGCGGCAAGAGAGGCGCTGTCCAATTGCAGCTGGCGGCATATAGCCTGCCAGGCTTTATACTCCTCATCGGTTCGCTGCAGAGCTGCTGCGGCACGTGTCCAGGTGGAAACCAGCAGCCAGATTGCCGCGGCGGGGTGGGTGGCATAGAGCGCTTTGATCGCATTTTCATAATACGCGCGGCGGAAAGTGGAGAGGCTCACCGGCGGATTCTTGGCGCCGTTGAGTGTGGTGAAAATGGACCCATAAGACTGCAGCCATTCGGCAAAATTATCATCCGTAACATCGCCGCTGGTGTAAAGGTTGACGAAGTCAGCAAAAAAACCGCTTATCCTGGCAGCCGAGGCGCGGGCGGGCAGTTCAACCAGCAGGCGGCGTTCGGCAATCGGTGCGCCACTGAAAACCGCCACCCCATTGGCCAGGTATTGCAGCGCTTTGAGGTATGCTGTGACGCGTTTGATTCCCTGTGGGATGGTCTCCTCTTGCAGGTCGTTCCAAATCTGGCGGGCAGGTTCAAGGAAGCTGTTCACGCGTGCATGCACGTTTTCAGGCAGCCAAAACTGGGCGGTGGCAGCAGCGCGAGTGAAATCGTACCAGCGCAAGGAATCGTACAACACGATGGGAACATTTTCCATCCAGCCGCCGATCCAGGCATTCTGGCGAAGTTTACGCGCTGGCTCAAACTCCTCCTGCTCGTAATGGGCTATATCAAGGTTTATCTCATGACTCAAGCGAATGATCTCACGACGGCATTCGGGTGGGCGGTTGTGAACGCAAATGAGATCAATATCAGTGATACCCCCGATAAAAACATCTTCTTGCAGCAATGACCCAGTGACATAAATGCAGATTATGCCGCGATCTTTTGCCGTCAGTTTGGCAGCGTTCTCGCGGGCGTGATTGAGCATGAGTTCACGGGTGATACGCATAGAAGCCTCTCTTATTGAATAGGTAGCTCAGGTTGATAAGGTGCCAGGAGCAGCGATTCGCGAATGCGGCTTTCGATAAACTCCAGGTCGGCGGGTCTTTCAATGATATTGAGGTGGTCAGTTTCAATTGTGAGCACATGTGAGGATTGAGGTGAGTTGAGGTAAAAATCATCGTAGGTACGGTTGACCAGATCAATATAGGCGCGTTCCATCTGTCTTTCATAGGGTCGGTCACGCTGAGCAATGCGCTTCATCAGCGTATCGGTGCTGGCGCGCAAGTAAACCACCAGATCAGGCGGCACAATTTTTTCAGCCAGCGCCTCTTGAACACTGTAATACATATCCAGTTCGTCGCCCACCAGGTTGATGCGCGCAAAGAGAGAGTCTTTCTCAAATGTGTAATCACTTATGAGCTGATTCACCTGCGCCAGTCGGTCGCCGATGTTTCGGCGCTGTTGGTGGTAACGGCTTAGGAGGAAGAAGATTTGCGTCTGAAAGGCGTAACGCGTGCGGTCAGCGTAAAAATTACTCAGAAAAGGGTTTTCTTCAAAGACTTCAAGAACCAGCTCCGCCTCAAACAGCGTTTGCAGCTGCCTGGCGAGCGTTGTTTTACCAACCCCAATGACGCCTTCAATCGCAAAATACATGAATCGCTTCTAATCCAGTTCTCCGCTCTGCGGCGGGATGTGATGGTGTTGAAATTAAAATATACCATACATTACTTACGCGGGGGCGAGGGAGCCCCTTGACCGACATCACAAGCGCCAATATTCGCCGCCGCCACCCTCTCGCGCCATCATTTTGAACCCCACCAGGTCGCGCCGCAGAGTAGCGGTATCTGAGTTGAATTGTGAGAGTAGATCGTTCACTTCTTTTTCGGTATATCGGCGCCCATGTTCAAATGCACTGAGGGTATAGCGCAGCAGTACCAGCTGTTTCTTCTCCTGCGACGGGAAAGAGGTAATCCGTCCGTCGCTGTCAACGAAGGCTTTCATTACTTTACGCTCAAACGCTTCTTCTGGCGTATCTTGAGCCAAACTGGCAATGGTTTCTCTGCGTAAAAACAGCTGCGACATCTTGCTCAGTTGGTCAGTATCCAGCGAGTAAATAGAAAAATGCCCTTCAGCGCGCGCAGAGACCAAGCTGCTCTTTGAGAGGCGCGCCAGGTGGTGAGAGGTGGTAGCTTCGCTTAAGCCCAAGGTTGCGGCTAAATCACCTACTGACATTGCTTTATGCGCCAGCAGCCCGATAATCTTCAGCCGGTTGGCATCCGCCAATGTCTTAAAAAAATTAAGCAGCGCGGCAGCTTGTTCCTGGTCTGTCATTGTTGACTCCTTTTAATTAGACGTATATCGAATTGATTTTACCATAATCAAAATAATGATCGATAAAAAAACGAATCCCGCTATTTTACTGGCAGCGGGATTTGGTCTTCAAAAGATGAGGCTTCTGACAAAGCGTAGATTATGAAAACTTTTCGAGCGCGTCCACCATTTCTTTGAGCACATCGAATCCGCCTTGCCAAAAAGCTGACTTTCTAACATCCACACCGGTTTCGTCCAACAGTGTCATGGGGGCTTCGGAGCCGCCAGCCGAAAGCAATCGGATGTATTTCGGCTTGAAGGATTCCCCTTCGGCTTTGAACTGTTTGTAGAGCGCCAACACCAGCAGCTGCCCAAAAGCATACGCGTATACATAGAAAGGCACCTGGAAGATGTGAGGGATGGATACCCACTCGAATTTGAACTCATCGGCAACCTCAACCGCATCGCCAAACTGAGCTTTGAGGTTATCGAGGTAGGCTTCAGAAATCTGATCGACAGAGGCGCCATCGATGACCATTTGGTGCGCCTGTTTTTCAAACAGGGCGAAGAACGCCTGGCGCTGAATGGTGGCGTAGGCATCATCCACCTGGCGGAAGAGCAGATCGCGGCGTACAGCGGCATCGGTTTCTTCGGCTAAGAGCTGGTCAACCAGCATCATCTCGCCAAAAGTGGAGGCGGTCTCTGCCAGTGGCAGGTTGGCGTGCTGGGTGAACTGCGAGTGGTGCTCCGCAAGCATGGAGTGGATGGCGTGACCGAGTTCGTGCGCCATCGTGGCAACGTCATCGGCTTTACCCTGATAGTTGAGCAGCACCCACGGCGTCAGGTCGGGGTTGATGGTGGAGCAGAAAGCACCGCTGCTCTTCCCTTTGCGCACTTCGCTGTCAAGGTGATCTTCGGCGAACACCCGTTCAGCCAATTGGGCAAAGCGCGGGTCAAATTTGCGGAAAGATTCCAACACTTTGTCAGCTGCAGAATCGTAGGCGTAGGGTTTTTCAGCTTTGGCAACGGGCGCATAAATATCGTAGCGTCGGAGTTTGTCCATACCGATCAGTCGGGCTTTAAGCTTGAAGAATCGCTCAAATACTGCTGTATTCTGGCGGCAGGTCTCGAGCAGGGTCTCAATCACCTCATCCGGCAGATCATTTGCCAGGTTGCGGGCGGATATCGGACTTTTATGCTTGCGCAGTGTAACTTCTTCGTTGCGCCAATCGCGCACCACGGTTTGATAAATCTGCCCGAGGATGGAGGCGTCTTCGCCATAGACTCGATAAAGCTCCTGATAGGCACGAGCGCGCAGGTCGGGGTCAGAACCGCGTACCAGGCTCATCAACTCGCCGCGGGTCATCTCTTTTGTTTCGCCTTCCACCTCAACCTTGAAGACATAGCGGTTGGTGATGGAATCGTATAACGTGCTGAGGGCATTGACACCGGTAACGTTTTTGGTGTTGATTATCTTTTCTTCGGGTTCGCTCAAAGTATGCGGTTTGAAATGGCGCATCTCTTCGAGCCAATAGCGCAAGTCGCCAGCGCCTTCAATCAGCGGCAGCGCTGTCTCATCGGGCAGATCTTTCCACCACAGGCTGAAGAACAGGGTGCGGTTGCTGATTTCAGAGACCAGTTGTTCGGTGCGCATGACCATTCCTAAAGCTTCCTGGTTTTGGGTATCGGCAGCGAACCACAGCCCGGCATAGCCAGCCAAGCGGTAGGCGATTCGATGGAGGCTTTCCAATGCTGCAGCAATTGTGAGCAGTTCACTCTGGCTGATTTTGTTGGTCAGCAGAGAGCGTTTCTTTTCAAATTCTGCGGTTTGGGCTTCAAGCTCAGCAAATGCGGCATTAATCTCACTGCCATTGTGTGAAGGATAAAGCGCGTTGAGGCTCCAGGATTTTTGTGAATAAGTCGGTGACATTGAATTCCTCTTTTTCTAGTAATTTATTGGCTTCAGTAGTGCAACGGTATTATAACCGCCCAGCCCGCAAGTAACCTGCGCAGCCAGGCAGAGCCCTATTCGATTTCTTTGAACAGGCTGATCATTTGAGCGTGAATGCCTGGTGCGGCTGCCAGTATGGCATATGGCGGTTTGAAGTAATCAGGGCTGCCAGTGGGAGTGGTAATGATGCCGCCAGCCTCCTCCACAATCAAGGCGGCTGCGGCGATATCCCAGGCGTTAATTCCCTGCTCCCAATAAGAATCTACCCGCCCACAAGAGACATAACACAGCTCGAGGGAGGCACAGCCCATGCGCCGGACGCCGAAGGTATGGCGCGAAAGGTGAGCAAAGATGCGCACATTGCGCTCAAAAATCCCATCCTGTCGCACAAAGGCGGTGGTATGCAGGCTTTGCTCCATGTTGCTTGTATGGCTAACGTGCAGCGGCTCGCCGTTCAACCAGGCGCCAACTCCGCGCTGGGCATAAAAGCATTCATCGTGAGAAGGGTCATAGACCACTCCCATCTGCAATACACCGGCGCTTTCCCAGGCAATTGAGACGCCGTAAAGCGGAATGCGGTGGGCGTAATTGATCGTACCGTCAAGTGGGTCAATGTACCAGCGGTCGCCGTCTTTTCCATTCACAGCTCCCGATTCCTCCGCCAGGATGGCGTGGCTGGGAAAATTGGACTGAATGGCGTTGATGAGATGTTTCTCGATCTTGTAATCAATCTCGGTTACCAGGTCAGTTTTACCTTTCAGCGCCACATTGTGCGCAGCGTTGATTCCGTCAAGCGCGATAGCGCCGGCTTCTTTCGCCCATTGGATAATCTGTTCGAGTTGCGGTTGTTTGTTGATTGTCACTATTTTTCTCCTGCGTATTCTGCGATGAGTTGATTAAAAAATTCTTCCAAATAGCGTCCACGCTGCCGCGCAAGTTCGCGGGCTGCGAGGGTATAAAGGCGTTTTTCCACATTGCGCAGCTTGAAAAGGTACTCATGATAAGCGCTGTGTTGTTCACCCGGCGCTTCTTTTCCACTCTCCATGAACTGCAGTGATGGCTTTTGATAGAAAGGGGTGCCAGCCAGCGCGGCGTAAACCACTACCCGCACTGCACCGATTGCGCCTAACACATCCAGTTTGTCGGCGTCAAAGATCACTTTGGCTTCGATGGTTTCAGGCGGCTCGCGATCATCGCGGTAGCGGTGCGCGCGGATGCAATGCTGCACGGCCTCAATCCGATCCTGCTCCCAGCCTTCTTGTTTAAGGATCATCGCGGCGAATTCTGCGGAACGCAGGTGGTGATCGCGGCGTGAGTCGCTGCCGGGGGTGGTGCCTTCGGCATCATGCAGCAGGGCAGCGGCGCTAACGATCTCGAGGTCGGCGCCTTCAACCAGAGCCAGCCGCTGCGCCATGTGGAAAACGCGTTCAATGTGAGAGAAATCATGCACGGGATCTGTATTGCTGTACCAATTGCGGGCTTGTTCAAGGGTTAACATGGGTTCCTGTTAATTATTTCGAGAAAATTTTATTCAAAATGGGTCATCTTTCCCTGCTTGACCACAGTTTCCACCAGATTGCTGCCAAATCGGTATGCCAGTTGGCGGTAATCGGGCACGGAGAGGAGGATGAGGTCGGCTTGTTTGCCAACTTCAATTGAACCAATGCGCTCGTCCATGCCAATGGCGCGGGCAGCGTTGATTGTGGCTGCCGCGAGTGCTCCCGCCGGGGTGAGTTTAAGATAGCGACAGGCGAGCGCAATCACAAATTGCATGCTCTCACACCAGGCGGTGCCGGGGTTGAGGTCGGTGGCAAGCGCCAATATGGCACCCGCCGCAAGCATCTCGCGTGCTGGGGTGTAGTGGGCATCGGCCAACCCGAAGGGAGTGCAGGGTAGAGAGACTACCACGGTCTCAGAGTTGCCCAACCTCACAATTTCAGCGGGCGAGGTTTTAACAGCGTGCTCGATGGAAACCGCCCCCAGCTCAACTGCCAGTGCCGCACCGCCAAGGTTCTCAAATTCATCAACATGCGCTTTGAGACGGAAACCCAGCTCACGCGCACAAGTCAGAATCTTGCGTGACTGCTCCAGCGTAAAAGCGCCTGTTTCGCAAAACACATCCACAAATGGCAGTGGCTTTGCAGGGCAGCGCTGCTGCCACCACTCGCGTGCAGCGGGCAGCAATGTATCGCAGATCTGGCAGGTATACTCCTGCGCGCGCCCAGCGAACTCAGGCGGGATGGCATGTGCTGGCATAAAGGTAGGCACAATTTCGAGCGGACCGGCTTCATCCAGGCGCAGCAAGGTTTCGAGTTGCTTCAATTCGGCATCCAGCGCCAAACCGTAGCCTGTTTTGGCTTCAGCGGTGGTGGTGCCGTGGCGGAACATGGAAAGCGCGCGCGCGCGCGTCTGATCGTAAATCTCGGCGGCTGTTGCATGGCGCGTGGCGCGTACGGTGGCGTTGATGCCACCGCCGGCTGCCATAATCTCCATGTAGGTTTTGCCCTGCAGCCGCAGTTCAAACTCCGCCGCGCGGTCGCCAGCCCAAACCAGGTGGGTATGGGCATCGACCAACCCTGGCAGCAGGGCTTTGCCGCGGGCGTCAAACTTTTTCTCATCAGGGTAACGTGGCAGCAAGTCTGTGGTGGTACCCACGGCGGCGATGATGCCATCACGAATCAGAACGGCGCCATCTGCGATGATCTGCGGGTCGACTGGATGCGGTCCACGGCGCACGCCTCCGGCGAGGGTGACCACTTGTGAAGTTGAATGGATAATCATAGGCTCGAGACTCTTTTCTGCCTGAAGTATACCCGCAAGTGTAGTGGGCTGCCTGCCTGGTTTTTAAAGCATACTGATAGGGTATGGAAGCGCGAGCGGCACTTGTCATTTTGTTTAATTATCCACGATTAATGAAAAACCTCCCGCAAACGCGGGAGGCGTTCAGTTTACTGTTATTGGAGAGTTGAATTAAAAGAGTCTTCGGAGCGGGTCAGGCTTTCATGGTGAAGCGGTCAAAGGTGGTGCTGCGCAGCCTGGCAACCAGCTCGTCCTGCGTCTCCTGCCAGATGATGTGCAGCGGGCAGTCTTCCTGGTTTTCACAGTTACCCGGAGCCACAGTACAATCATTGAGCGCCACTGGTCCGTCAATCGCTTCCACCACCTCGAGCAGTGAGATTTCACCCGGCGGGCGCGAAAGGAAAACACCTCCGCGAGCGCCGCGGGAGGTTTGTACAAGCCCAGCGATCGAGAGCTGCGAAATAATCTTCGCCAGGAAGGAGGGTGGAATCTTCTGTTTTTCGGCAATCGTCTTCGTTGCAGCTCTTTTGTTGGGTTCAAGCCGGGCTAAAAAAACCATTGCTCGTAATGCGTAATCTGCCTGTCGGGTTATTTGCATGGATATCCACCTCTAATGGTAATTTAGGTAAAAATAGTCCTCTTAACTTATTTTACTACGCAATTTTCATAAATCAAGTTTAAAAATCACTTTCTTAACGTGCAAAAAATCCAGAATTAAGTGCTGATTGGGCTTAAGGGTATAATTTGTTCATGAATAAATTCAAATACCATTACCCAATTGAAGTAAGAATGGGCGAT
>JAGOVY010000120.1 GCA_018060515.1 Anaerolineaceae bacterium
CGATGAGCGTGGTTCATGGTACCTTTTAACCGGTCTGGTCATTGGAGCGGTAATTGGTCTATTGCTGGCAACATACATTATGCCGGTGAAAGCGATTGAAACCAGCCCTGCCATGCTGAAAAACAGCGACCGGCAAAACTATCGCACGCTTATTGCACAAACCTTTCTGATCGAAGCGGATACCGGCCGGGCAATGGCCAGATTGATGTTGTTGGAAGATGCCAGCCCCAAAGATGCATTGCTGGCACAATCACAGCGTGAACTGCGTGAAAACGGTAAAACCGATCGCGGGCGCGCGCTGGCTGTTCTGGCGGCAGCCGTGAGCAACGAGAGAATCGCCATCACGCCGCTGCCCAGGCAGGTAACTGATACCGTGCAGCCTGATGAGGCGACCGCTGACCCTACACAAACCCCGACAGCCCCTGTGATTGCCCTTTCAACCGTGCAGGTGGAAGGACCTCTCCCTCTTGCCAGCGCCACTGCCGAACCGGCACGCAGCGCAACTGTGCACCCCACCCTCACCCCACAACCAACATTAGATATCGCATTTAAACTGGTGGAGCAAAAAGAAATTTGTGACACGGAACAAGTCGGATCGTTAATCCAAGTGCAGGTGATCAACGCTTTAGGCGAGCCGCTGTCAGCGGTGCACATAGAAGTATCTGTGCCAAACGGCGGGGTTGAACGGTTCTTCACCGGTCTGTTCCCGCGTATCAGCCCGGGATATGCCGATTATGCCATGGTTGAGGGTATGACCTATAACTTGCGCGTTGGCGATACTGGTGAATTGGTGCAAAACCTCGCGGTGCCACAATGCACTCTGCCTGATGGTGGTAAATATCCGGGTTCTATTCAATTAATATTCAAAAAACCATAAAAAAAGAGACCGGCATCGCCGGTCTCTTAATATATTAAGTTGAAAATATCACTAAGGCATTGGGTTGGTGCTTGCCCAGTCATTTCCTAAGTAAACCGTGATATCTGTGGCACCGTCAGGGTTGAACTGGTTGAAGATGCGTGTGCTCGGCACCTGCATCAAACTGGAAAGGTAAGCCAGTGTATACGGGGTGGCGTTGTGGATGATGAGTGAAGTGTAAGCATAAGGCTCGGAAGAGCCAACTTCAACAACGTTCAAACCCTGCGTGGTGAGGAAACTGCCGGTATTCTCAGCCAAACTGCCGGTGTTTGTGCCATTAAGAACGGTGATGCGGGCATTTTCAGCTAAGGCTAACTGCAGAGGGTCAGAAGATTCCATAACCACAGGGGCGGCAGCAACACCTTGTGAAACGAAAATTTGATCTCTTAACTCGCGGATACGATCAGGGAAGGGGCGCAGGATGTATTGCATTCCTTCGTCAAGAGTTGTGATCATTTCTGGCGCAGCGTGGTCGTAGGTGATATTGAAAGTTCTAAAATTTTCACGCGGTATTTTTGTGACCAGCGCCAACATTTGAACCGCCTGGTCAAAAGTCATATTGGTTTGCACGCCTGCAGAAATATCGTTGTAAAGTGTTGGGGCACGTTTGATTAAATCGGGCAGCATTTTAAAATCAAGGATGCGGTCGCGGATTGCCATCAGCACTTGCATTTGACGATCACCGCGGTCAATATCGCCGCCGTCGCTGCCACGATAGCGGGCGTAGGCAAGCGCATAAGTGCCTGGCAGAGTGTACTCACCGGGCTCAAGCCAGAAGTTGTTGCCATTGGCGCCCCAATCTGCCAGAATGGGTTCCTTGACTTCGATCGTCACGCCTTGAAGTTCATCAATAACTTTGACAAAAGTGTTAAAGTCAACTTTGGCGTAGAAATGAATTGGCACTCCGAGGAATTGCTCCACAGTTGCCACAGCCAGCCCAGCGCCCCCGCCAGGGAGGTGTTGTGCTTCACCAAGAAAGTGCGCTTTATTGATCTTGTGATAGTCATACCCTGGGATGTTGACCCATAAGTCGCGGCGGATGGAAAGCGCGCCAAGGCTTTGTGTAAGAGGGTCGATGGTGACCAGAATCATCGTGTCTGAAAAACGCGGTCCGGGTTCCATTAATTCGCGCTGATTCGTGGCGTCCAATCCGAGGAAGAGAATATTAACCCGGCTCTTGCCATCCCACAACTTTGGTTCTGGTCCGATTTCAGATTTAATATTCAAATCTGGGAGGTTTTCTGTGATGGGCTGCCCCTCAAGGTTGCCTACCGGTGCACCAGGCAGAGAGGTTACTTGCCAGGCTTTAACCGTGTTGTAGACAAACCTACCCGCGAAGAAAGCTAAAAGAAGGCCAACCACGGCGAATGAAATTAATAAAATCCGCGAAGTTTTATCCATTTTTTGGCTGCGGCGTGGGGTGTGCGCCATATTGTGCTGTGTTGGTTGAGTCATTAATTATTCACCATCTCAAATATAAAATTTTATACAAATTAAGTGATGCAAGAATAATACCACCTATTGATTGATCAGCCAGAGGTTTACTTTATTCCGGGCGTGGGGGTGGTACGGGCAAGTCTTCAATCTGGAATGACTGCCACCGGTCGCCTTCAGTGATGAGCATCACCGGGATGTCTTCTACGATGGGGTATTTCCGCTCACAACTATTGCATACCAGCCAAACTTCGCGAACCTGCTCGAGTATACCTTTATCTTCTTTTACGCAGACCGGGCAGCGTAATAAATCTAATAATTCTTTTTTAATCATACTTTTACTCCCTTGGCTGTTTGCCTTCCAATTTTACCACTGCCATTTAGAGACCAGAACCAGGTTAATCATCCGCATTATCTTTGGATTTCTCAGGCGGCATATTTTCAGTTCCTGGGCCAAATTCAAAGATGTTGCGCCAGGGTTCATAAATAGTGGTGAAAGAATCGCTGAAAAGCACTTCTCCACCCCGGCGGACGATTCGGGAAACAACCACCTTCGCGCCTTCTGCTGCCCAATCCACCTGTTTGATCACCCCTTTTGGCAACTCAGGGTTTTCACGATAGAGGTCTTCAGGCGCCTCTACAATGTCTGTAGGTCCGGTGGTATTGTGTTCTACTGTGCGACCATCGCTGGTCGAGTAGAACTTCCAGGTGAGGGCTGAATCGTTGGTCACATACGTTTCCATCAGCAGCCAGTATTCCGTGTCGTTCTTGAATTTGAAATCTACCAAAGGTACAAAGACTGTGGCATCGAGGCCGGCGAGTTTGGGGTTATGACTGCCGCTTGAGGTCTGTTCGTAGTAACCCACACGGTAAGAATGAGGGTGGCGCTCGATGATAGGGAAGCCGCCAAAATAGGCGGTGCGAAACAATGTGGTGCTCACCTGGCAGACGCCCCCGCCAACCCCTTTGATGGTTTCTCCGCCGTAAATGATGAGCGCTTCAGCGTATCCGTTATCGAGGCTGATGTCTCCCAGCTCGTCTGACATGGAAAGAATGGCGCCAGGGGCTACCAGCAGGCCGTGGAAGGATGAAGCTGCCGCCTTAATGTTTTGCACGCGGTCTGGCGATGAACCATAAAAATAGGTGGTGTACTGATAGACCAGTTCAGTGATTCCCAGGTCGGCACCTGTTTTGTCATCAGTCACAGCAGGCTGAGCAATCTCAAATGAGAGCAGTGCATCATGGCTGCCGGCTTTGATGCTCTCGTTTAGGTTGTCGATGGTTTGTGGAATGTTGAGGCTGCGCCCGACTACCGCAGCGTCTTTTAGGTCGAGCACACCGGTCTCATCATTGAAAATGAAGCGGGCATTTTGCGGGGCAGCATCTAACTTGCTGCGTATTGAATCAAGATGCAGCCTCGCTAATACCGGGTTAATGGAGACTTCGTATGTGGTTTGGCTGCCGTTCTGAACCCGATCAAAAGAAAGCAGGCGGGCAAGTGTTGCGGGTTCAATCTGCCAGTCATTTTCGGTGGCATTAATTTCTGGCGGCATGTTCAGACGAAGCGGCTGACTGAGGATTGTTTCAGCAAGGGCGCGCTGAGCGCTGACGTCTTGAACGAGCGGGTCGGTGGTGACCACTGTAAGCGGAATGACAGCGTCTTGCATCAGCTCAATACTCTCCGCGATCAGCTTCAAACTGGCGGGAACATCAAGCGCGCGACCGGGCTGACTATCGTGAACGACGACCTCAGTGCCAGATAATTCAATATAGGCTTCCTGCAGTGGTTGGTTAATTTGTGCAGCGATACTGTTGAGGTAATTTACCGTATCCAATTCATTATAGGTGAATGAAGGCTGAATTTCCAGTTCACCGCGTAAGAGCGTGAAGCGGTCCAGCATGATTTGGTCAATGGAACCCTCTCTGCCAGCGTTAAGCGCAGAAACAGCGCTTGCGCTTGAATCCATTTCAACCCCAAGTTGAGCAGGGGTTACCACCCACTGCCGGTCTTCGAAAGTCAGAATGATTCTCCCGCTTTGGGGGTAATTATTGGTGTCAGAAATCAAAGTAGCTGCTTCATCCAACTGCAAACCTGAAAGCGAAATCCCCGAAAAGGATACTCCGGGGTAAATACGATTTCCAAAAGAAAGCGAAAAGATTAAATTGAAGATGAGCAGTAAAATAACGGCGGCAGCCAACCCAATCCAAAGCGAGGCGCCAGCCTGGGCAAGCGTCAACGGAAATCGAGTAGAGCGGGGCTTTTTCATAAAAAAGATTATAACACTCCTATTAAGGCGTCTAAACTTAGGACGTTATAGGGGTGATGAGAGTTCCGTCAGGAAAAATCAAAACTGGCAGCAAATTGGTACTGATTAACCCTTGACACAGCACCAGGTAAGTGTATAATCACCCCTCGTTGCGCAAAACTTCGCGCCTGATCTCGCCCAAAAGGCAGATCATTGAAAACCCAATAACCAGACTTGATGAGTGTCCGCAAAAGTACGAAATTCCCCCTTGACAAGGAATTAGTAGGCGGTTACAATGTTTGTCCCTAGTGCGGGAATGAGTTTGTGAAAACAAACTGATTCATAACAACAAGCGCAGCAAGCTTGAGGACAAAGCCCCAAGCAAATCGTTAAGGCAGGCCGATGACGTCCTGTAAGGGATCATCGGTATTTTTATCGAAAGAGCTTGACGAAATGCGGCCACAAGAGTAAAATCTGGCCCTTGGAGAACAGAACCTTAACAACTGAAGAGTGATAGGAAAACGATGCCCTGTCGTTTTCAAATGAGTTGAAAATAGTAATAAGCCAGATCCGAAACTTACACCGAAAGGTGTTAATTTAGCGGAGAGTTTGATCCTGGCTCAGGATGAACGCTGGCGGCGTGCTTAATACATGCAAGTCGAACGGAGACTGTAGCAATACTGTCTTAGTGGCGAACGGGTGAGTAACGCGTTGGTGACCTGCCCCGAAGAGGGGGATAACAGTCCGAAAGGATTGCTAATACCCCATGTGGTCGTTTGGATTAGATGCCTTATGACTAAACGGATTTATTCGCTTCGGGAGGGGCCTGCGTCCCATCAGCTAGTTGGTGAGGTAATAGCTTACCAAGGCGATGACGGGTAGGGGACCTGAGAGGGTGGCCCCCCACAATGGAACTGAAACACGGTCCATACACCTACGGGTGGCAGCAGTAGGGAATATTGGTAATCTGGGAAACCGGGAACCAGCA
>JAGOVY010000121.1 GCA_018060515.1 Anaerolineaceae bacterium
TAGTTTGCGGTTTAACATTATTGCCAGCTTGAAGGAGGATGGATTGTCCTTCTGGCATGGATTCGTTTTTCAATATCTGCTGATCAAAGGGAATTTCGTAATCCACAACCGTCAATTCTTCTCGTACGCGATAAAGTGTAATCCGTTCACCGCCAGATAATAGATGTGAGACAGGCGGCTCTACCCGGTCCAGAGCCCCGAGCTGGATGTTATTGGCTGATAATACTTGGGCCACGTTCGTGCCAGCCACTGTTTCGATTTGTATGGAACTGCCTGAATCAAATACTTCAACGACAATATTATCCTGCTGAAAACCAGTCCTGCATCCTGTAAAAACGATGAGAATTAAAAAATAGAAGACGATTTGGGCTGTTTTTCGTGGCATGAGTAATCGGGTTAAACGATTATAATAGGTCAAAATTGTTAACTGGGTAATTATAGCATGTCTGATAATCGAACCGAAAATGGAATTCAAAATACACAAGCGCGAATTGAAGCAATTCTATTTGTGGCATCTACACCAGTGACAGTGACGCAGATCGCAGAAACACTCGATTTATCGGTAAAAGAAGTTGAAAAGCATCTGCAAGAAATTATCCTTCTATATGAAGGAAGGGGAATTAACATCCAGCATTATGGTGGAAAATACCAATTTACTACGAATGCTGATTTTTCTTCTGACATCGAAAAATTTCTCGGGCTTGAGGTTACCTCGCGCCTGAGCCGCGCTGCTGTTGAAACGATGGCGATTATTGCATACAGACAGCCAATTACAAGGCCTGGTATCGAAGCCATACGCGGTGTGAGCAGTGATGGTGTTATCAGAAGCCTTTTATCACGAGGGTTGGTTCAAGAAGTCGGCAGGGCAGAGAGCCCTGGCAGGCCGATTCTTTTCTCCACTACGGTAGAATTTTTACAACATTTTGGGATGAACTCGCTGGATCAACTTCCTCCATATGAGATCTCACAGGAAATTGAAAATAAACCAGGTAACGGGTTATTAAAGGATTAGCATGAGCGAAGAACGCGTACAGAAGATATTAGCACAAGCTGGTTTTGGATCAAGGCGTTCTTGCGAAGAGATGATCCTTCAAGGACGAATTACAGTAAACGGCATTAAAGTAACATTGGGACAAAAAGCCGACCAAACTCGTGACAAGATCGAAGTGGATGGCAAACCCTTACCGCAAATCAAACCCAATCGCTACGTCATGCTCAATAAACCCCGTTTTGTCTTGTGCGATAATGCTTTGGATGACCCTCGCCGCACTGTTTTTCGTATGGTAGAAAATGGAGATGAGCTTGCCGTCGTGGGGCGTTTGGATTATGAAAGCGAAGGGTTGGTTTTGTTAACCAATGATGGTTTTCTTGTTAATCGGTTAACTCATCCCAGGTATTCTCATGAAAAAGAATATAAGGTGCTGCTCTCGACGCATCCCGATGAAAAACAGCTTGAGATCTGGCGGCGCGGGGTTGTGTTGGAGGATGGCTTTAGAACCAAACCCGCTTATGTGAAAATCGAAACTTTGTCAGGTAAAGGCGCCTGGGTAAATGTTGTGCTCAAAGAAGGGCACAAACGGCAAATCAGAGAAATGGCTAAAACCACCGGCCTTTTCATTGTGAAATTAATGAGAACCCGGATTGGAAGCCTCAGATTGGGGAATTTAAAGCCCGGAGAATACCGAGATTTAACTCACGAAGAGGTTGCAAAAATTCTTGAAAATCCTGCACCTAAAAAAACGATGCAGAAAGAAGCAACTTATAAGCGGGAGAGAAAACCTGACGCTCCCGCTCGAACGGGTAAAGCTAAATAACCAATTTTTCTTCCAATTTCCGATAAATTTCTTCCGGCATGGCTGTTGTTTTTGCTTTTTTGCGGATATAGTCTTTTAATTTATCAGCTGTCATCGCAGGCACCGTTGCTCCATCAGCTTCGAGAATGACCTTGTCATTTGTAAACACCATAATAACTTCAGGTGAAAATCTACCCAGGTCGGCATCATCTCCGAGTTTATTGAAATATTTCGTAACATCCTCAAGTGCAAACTTCACGTCACGCTCGGGGTGACCAAGGCCTTCGTTGCCGAAGGTTTTCATAAAGAAACTGCCACCTTTTTGTTTCCATTTGTTCTTTGTTTCATCATACGAAATTGTGCCCAATTGCTGATAAGGCAGAAGGCTAAGTACTCCAGCCGGACCGACAAGAAGATGGGATATTGGCGTGGCGTAATGGTAGAGAGAGTATTTGTCGTCCAACCCTTTTAATGCGGCAGTTAATTTTTCATCCGGACGCGGTGATTTTCCCCAGCGAGCCATGTAATAATTACCGACCTGGAATAACAAGAAACCCAAAATTAATGATCCAAATGTAAATATCAGCAAGGAGCCGTCTTTGTCACGGAAAGATAAAAACATACCAATACCGAGTACGACGATACTTACCAGTGAAGTGATAGTACCAATTCTTCCATTACGTTTAATTAATTTTTCATTAGCGATAATTTTCATAAATTCCTCGATATGTTTATGATTGGTTTTGGACCAGGCGAGCATTTATTTCGGCTTGCAGAACATCCAACATATTCGCGTTCACCGTACGACGGGCAAGTTGAACAGCAGATACAAGAGCTCGCGCATCTGAACGGCCATGTCCAATAAAAACCAGGCCATTCACGCCAAGCAGAATGGCAGCGCCTGTTTCTGATGGATCCATCATTTTCTTCAAATTAATAAAAGCTGGTTTTATGAAAAGATAACCAAGCTTGTTACGAAAACTGGATTCTATGCTTGTTTTCAGGGTTTCGGTAATTAACTTCCCGACTGATTCACTGGCTTTAAGAAAGACATTACCTGAAAAACCATCTGTAACAACGCAGTTCACATTACCAAAATAAATTTCTTTGGGTTCAACACTGCCGACAAAATTCAAACTGCTTTTTTGGAGCAATGGGTATGCATCTTTTACGAGTTGATTGCCCTTATTAGATTCTTCACCGTTTGAAAGAATTGCAACCCGAGGCTCCTTAATGCCAAAGACGATGCCCGAATAAACGCTGCCCATGACAGCGAATTCAAGTAAAAAGTCCGGCCGGCAATCAGCGTTGGCGCCTGTGTCCATAAATACACATTTGCCGTTCTTAACGGGGATGATTACTGACAATGCCGGACGGGAAATGTTAATCATTTTTTTCAGTGTCATCACCGCATTGAAATAGGCTGCACCAGTGTTCCCAGCAGTTACAAACGCTTCAGCTTTCTTATCTTTAACCAAACCCATGCCAATCGCCATGGAATTGTTTGGTTTTGACTTGAAGGATTCCACCGGTTTGTCGTCCATATCGACAATGTCAGGTGCATCGACAATTTCGAACGCGGAGTAATCTACGCCGATCTCACGGCTCTTCTGCAGAATAAAATCTTTTTTACCAACAAGGATGACTTTTTCGCCTATCTGCGCTAATTGTGAGGCTGCCTGGAGCTCAGGCAGAGGATGGTTGTCACTTCCCATTGCATCTAAAACAATTGACATAATTCAGCTCCGCTTCTTGAAATTGCTATTATTCTTGCTTGACACAACACAATTGACGGTTATAATAACCCAGCAATTGCGCTGGTGCTGGAATTGGCAGACAGGCATGGTTGAGGGCCATGTGCCGCAAGGCGTGTGGGTTCAACTCCCACCCAGCGCACTGCAAAAGCCGCTTTGGGCGGCTTTTTTGTTTTATCGCACATGATTATTTATCTCTTACGATGATGAATCTGGTAATTGATAACAACTCATCTTTTTCAGGCGACGACGGAAACTCCATAAGACAATTCTCAGCTCTGCGTGCAAATTTTGCCGCATCATCTTGTGAACGGTGGATGGCATCGCTATTAGCAATGGCAGAAATTAAGAATTCAGTTTCTTCACTATTCAGTGGCTGACTTAAATTGCCTAACTTACGTACTATTGTGTCTGATGGATATAATTGGGCAAAGTAAATTACTGGTAATGTGATCAACCCTTGACGCAGGTCGCCGCCAACAGGTTTACCGACAGTAGAAGCATCACCAATGTAATCCAAGATATCATCCACGATTTGAAACGCCATACCAAGTTCATAGCCAAATTTTCTGAGCTTTTCTACCTGGTGATTCTCGACGTTGCTAATAACCGCTGCGGTTTGGGTTGAAGTCTCAAATAAAGAAGCGGTTTTAGCATAAATACGGAGGTGGTATTCTTCAATTGTGGAAATATTCCTTGCGGAAAAGAGCTGTTCAACCTCGCCATTTACGATGGTCATGAGGGTTCTTGCAAAAATCTGCATTACTTTTACTGAGTTTGTCTGTGAGGCTATTTCTGAAGCAGACGCAAATAAAAAATCACCAGTAAGTACGGTAGCTGCTGGTGACCATTTGGAATTTAATGTAGCAATGCCTCGGCGAATTAATGAACCATCAATGAGGTCGTCATGCACGAGCGTGGCAGTGTGAAGCATCTCAATTGCAGTTGCAAGCGTCACTAAACGGTCAAAGTCGGCGTTTAACATACTGCCAACCAACAAGCTAAGGCGAGGTCTGATCCTTTTACCGCCTGAAGAGAGAATTAAGCTGGTTGCGGTTTTCAGGTCGGGATGATAATCATCAACCTGTCGCAGCATGAATTGTTCGACAGAATCAAGTCCTTTTTGGATATCAGGTAAAGTGGCAATCAAAGAGACCAAGTTAATTATTCCAATTGAAGATTTTCTTAGCGTTACTTGTTGTGCGGTCAGCAATTACCTTTATATCACATTGTTGTAATTCCGCGAGACGTTCCGCAATAATGGGTATGTTTGCAGGCTCATTCCGAGTGCCTCTAACACGCTGCGGCGATAAAAAGGGTCCATCAGTTTCCAGCACAAAATGATTTAGGTTAATTTTACTAAAGACTTCATGCTTTGTACTTGCATTCTTATAGGTAATCGGTCCGCCAGCGCCGATGAAAAAACCATTTTTGATTACTTTGGCTGCATCTGTAAGATTACCTTCGAATGCGTGGAAGACACCGCGTAATTCAACCGCTGGTGCTGTCGAGGAACTATCAAAGAGGATCATCATCAGGTCGGAGAGGGATTCTCGGCTATGCAAGATAAGAGGGAGATGATACATTCGGCTCAAGTCTATGAAAAATTGAAGAGTATGCCATTGTTTTTCTTTATTATCCTGCTTGTGATAGTAATCCAAACCTACTTCTCCGACAGCGACAACTTTTGGATGGCGTAATAGTTCTTCAAAGGCATAAGAATCTTGTTCGCGGAAATTATCCGCCTCATCAGGGTGTACACCAATCGCGGCGTAAACAGGTTCGAACCGAGTTGCCAATTCGAGCGCTTCTCGACTTGTTTTCAAGTCTAAACCTGGAACGATGATGTGATTGACGCCGGATTCAGCCGCGCGGTCAAGTACAGCGTCGATATCCTGCTCGTATGAGTGAAAATTCAGATGGCAATGTGAATCAACGAACTCCACGATCAGCGCAACCCCGCAATTTTCAGGCCGTCTTGAA
>JAGOVY010000037.1 GCA_018060515.1 Anaerolineaceae bacterium
GACCTGGAACGTGAACGGGGAATTACTATTCTTGCGAAAAACACTGCTATTGTCATTCCTGATCCATCCTCTGGACAACCAATTAAGATCAACATCGTAGATACTCCTGGGCACGCTGATTTTGGCGGTGAAGTTGAACGGGTGATGAATATGGTGGATGGGGTACTCTTACTGGTTGATGCTGCAGAAGGCCCCATGCCTCAGACTCGTTTTGTCTTAAAGAAAGCACTTGAGTTAGGACATAAAGCGATTGTTGTTATCAATAAAATGGATCGCAAAGGCGCAGATGCTGAACGGGCTGTTAACCTTACCTTCGATCTATTCGTAGAGCTTGGTGCCACAGATGAACAGGCTGATTTTCCGATTATTTATGCCAACGCCATCACACAACAGGCAGGCACCACTCCGGCGCTCGAAGATGATTTACGCCCATTGTTTACAGCCATATTGGAGACAATTCCTGCACCTGTAGTTGATTATGATGCCCCCTTGCAAATGCTTGTGACCAATCTGGGTTATGACGAATACCGGGGTATTACCGCAGTTGGTAGGATTCATGCTGGAACAATCAAGCATGGGCAGTCAATCGCTCGAATAGAAAAAAACGGCAACATTCATAAAGACAAAGCCAGATATTTATACACGTTTCAGGGACTTGATAAAGTTGAAACTGATACAGCGAGTGCGGGAGAGATTATTGCGATTGCGGGGTTGGAAGGTATTGAAATTGGTGAAACACTTGCCGATGCTGAGAACCCAATCGCACTGCCTGCAATTCATGTTGAAGAACCAACGGTACGCATGACTTTCAGCGTCAATACATCTCCCTTTACCGGAAGAGAAGGAAAGTGGAGTACCTCGCGTAAACTGAGGGAAAGGTTGTATAGTGAGCTCAGGAATAATGTTGCATTGCGTGTAGTAGATACTGAAAGCGCAGATTCTTTTCTCGTATCGGGAAGGGGAGAGCTGCATTTAGCTATTTTGATTGAAACAATGCGACGTGAAGGTTACGAATTTCAAGTCTCTAAACCTGAAGCAATTTTGAAGAATAGTGATGATGGTGATTTATTAGAACCGTTTGAAGAGCTGCATGTGGAAACCAGCCCAGAGACAGTAGGGTCAGTGGTTGAGGCTTTAGGAAACCGGCACGGGAAAATGCTTGACATGCAAAACAATGTAGATAACACAGTGCATTTGCGGTTTCATATTCCAACCAGAGGTTTATTAGGTTTTCGCTATCAATTTATGACACTGACACGTGGTACTGGTATTTTGAACACTATTTTCGATGGATATGATAAGTATTGCGGACAAATTAATACCAGAGCGTCCAGTTCAATCGTAGCTTGGGAATCTGGTGTGTCTACAACCTTTGGATTAAAAAATGCAGAGGAACGCGGTGCATTATTCATCAATTCAGGTGTTGACGTTTACGAAGGGATGGTTGTAGGTGAAACACAGCGACCAGATGATTTAACGGTGAATGTGTGTAAGAAGAAGCATCTCACTAATATGCGTTCGTCAAACAAAGATATCGAGATCCGTTTAACACCGCCGCAACCGATGTCGCTTGATCAGGCGATTGAATACATGAAAGAAGATGAACTGCTGGAAGTTACCCCAATTAACTTTAGGATTCGTAAAAGGATTCTCAACACAGAAGAACGAGGAAAAATAACCAAAAAAGCCAAAGAAACCCTACAACAAGCATTAGGCTAATTTATTGCATAAAAATTGCTCTGAAAATCCCTTGACACAAGCTCGCATTATTGTATATAATATGGTTTGTAGGATGCAAAGTAGTTCTTGCTGGATTGGAAAAAAAGACAGCCTGTAGCGAATGCGCCATGGCTGTTTTTTGATTGACTGCTCCGACAGAACGAAATAGATCCAAAATTTTTTGTAAGTTTGCTATAGGAGGCAAAAGTAATGTCAGAACGTATCGTCGGTACAGTCAAATGGTTCAATGGAACCAAAGGTTATGGCTTCATTTCTCGTGATGGTGGAGAAGATGTTTTTGTGCATTTTTCCGCAATCCAGGGTGATGGCTATCGTAACCTCGAAGAAGGTCAGCAGGTTGAGTTCATTATCGAAAAAGGACCAAAGGGCCTTCAGGCAAACAACGTAGTTGTTGTAAGCTAATCAACACTCGTCCATAGATAAATCCCGCTGACTTTCAGCGGGATTTTTTTTATTCTTCTTCGATTGCTTTCCAATAACCCTTATCCAGCTCGTCATCAGATAAATGCGCATATCTTTGGGTTACGGCGATATTTTTATGGCGAGCGAGTTCTTGTGCTAATTTCAGGTTACCTGATGAGCGTAATACTCGGGTAACAAAATAATGCCGGAAAGAATGTGGTGTTATTGTACCGACTGCTTCAGGACCGATGAACTCCAGTACTCTGGCGGCGATGATATTCCGGCCGGTGGTTGTGGTCATTGGTTTGGTTTTTTGTCCCGCGCCACGATCATGGCGGGCAAATATTGCCAAAGAAGACAGCGGTTTGCCGGTATTCCCGTCTATAAAAGAACGTTCTTTGAGATAATCCATCAAGGCATTGGTGCAGCGTGTCGAAAAGCGTACAATGTCTTCGTGGTTGCCTTTTCCAATGATCATTGCTTTACCTTCGTTCCAGTCGAGATCACCACGGCGTAAATTGCAGGCTTCGTGAACTCGCAACCCTGTATCAGCCAGTGTATACATAAAAGCGCGGTCACGGAGGTTTACCAGGCGGTCTGCTATATTTTCTGTTGGCACAGTTAGTAACTGGTCAGCTTTTTCAAGCATGAGATCGATTTGTGAGGCTGGAAACTGAGGCAAACGCTGGCCGGGTCTTCTGGCCCGTTGTTGAATTAACAAGCGAACTCTGGGAAGGTTGATATCCGCAGCTTTCTCTGAAACCAGAAATTGGAAATAACCTGACACTGCGGTGAGATATAAGCGCTCGGTTGTGGCAGCATGATTTTTAAGCGCAACCGTCATCAGAATAATGGTATCTTCTGATAGGTTGGCAACTGGAGTTTCACTGGGGTTAATACCGTTTTGTACAAGTGTGTCAGAATAAAATTGAAGCGCGTTTTTATAGGTTCGCGCCGTGCGCGGGCTGCGTGCAAGTTGAACAGAAGAAAGATACGAATTAATTGAATCGTGAATGGTGTAATTAGAGTCCATTTATTCTCTCCTATCACCTTAGTTATTGCTTATGATAATAGTACTTATCGAAACCATAAAGTCATTATAGCACGAAGTGGCTCCCCTGATTGAATATCTTCTCAAACCTTATTTGTTAGTTTGTGAGTTGAAACCGATTATTCAAAACTTACTTAGCCTACCTGACGCGATTTGTCTCAGTATTTTTCAACTGTCGTTATAATTAGATCAGTTCTCAATGGGATATAAAGTATGAAGATGAGTATCGTAAAAATTCCTTACGGCAACCAAACGTTTGACATAATCTGCACACTAGAAAAATCAAGTGTTGAGATTTTTATTCCTGGCTTAACTTATAAGCCGCTGCCTACGCCATCAGCTGCTGTAGCTGATGCAATAAACTCGCCTGTTGACAATAATACAATCCTAGAGCATTGCGCCTCGACAACGAACGTTGGAATCACAATCAATGATAAGACAAGACCTGTACCTAACACACTGCTTCTGACTCCCCTGCTCCATAAATTGAAAGCGCTTGGAATTGAAAACTCCGCGATTACGATCTTTATCGCCTCAGGTACTCATGTACCGATGAAACCGGAAGAATATCAACTTATTTTGTCACAAGAGATTATAAACACTATCCAGATTTCCGCACATAATTCAGACGACGAAACACAGCTATGCGAAATTGGCAAAACTTTTCGCGGAACCCCTGTATTTGTGAATAAAGAGTTCTTTCATAAAGACCTAAAAATCGTCGTCGGAGACATTGAATTACATCATTTCGCCGGTTACTCAGGTGGTGTCAAATCGGCAGCTATAGGATTGGCAGGAAGGCAGACAATTAACCATAACCACAAGCTGCTGCTGGATAATCAATCGGTACTGGGAAATTTCGCTCGTAATCCATTACGGAATGACATTGAGGAAATTGGGGAATTAATGGGCATAAATCTCGCCCTTAATGCAGTTTTAAATGAACGTAAGGAAATTGTTAAAGTATTCTTTGGTAAACCCCGCGATGTTATAAAGGCAGGGATTAAGGTCGTAAATGATATCAGTCAGGTACCAATTGAGAGTCTTTATGACCTTGTTGTGGCTTCTGCAGGAGGATATCCAAAAGACATTAACCTGTATCAAGCGCAGAAAGCGATGACACATGCTTCGTTGTTTTGCAAACCCGCGGGAAAAATTATCCTAATCGCTGAATGTATCGAAGGGGTCGGTTCTGACGGGTATCTTGAATTTATGAGAAATGTCGATAGTGCTGAAGAGGTCATCAAGAAGTTCGAGGAGAACGAATTTTCCGTTGGACCGCATAAGGCGTTTCAAATTGCTAGACTATTAACAAAACACCAGATATTATTTTACTCATCTATTTCTACTTCACTAACCAAATCACTTTTACTGAATCCACTCTCCTCGGTTAGGGAGATTGATGATTTAATCAATAATACAATCAGCTCCGGCGGACGGGTGGCAATCCTCCCCTATGCAACAGCGTGTATTCCAAAACTAACGGAGAGGTGTAATGATCATGACTGACAACCAAATGAGAAACCCCCACCTCGATGGAACCCCTTTTTACTGGAAAGGTGGCGAGGTTGCTGTTTTGTGCTTGCATGGTTTTACTGCAACCACTGTTGAAGTCAGAGATATGGCGGCTTTCCTTTTTAATAAGGGTTACACAGTTAGAGCACCGCTATTGCCAGGTCATGGAAAATCACCCGAAGAAATGAACCAAACAGGATGGAGGGATTGGTTTGGTGAAGCCGAAAGCAGCTTGAAGGAGCTGCAAAGAGACTATCAAAAAGTATTTGTACTCGGCGAATCGATGGGTGCTTTATTGACGCTGCGCCTCGCTGCACTCTACCCCTCTCTGCTGGGAATTCTTTTGTTCGCTCCAGCTTTAAAAATCAATAATTTGTGGCTTTCAAAGTACCTTTGGCCTTTCAAGCCAATGATGAAGAAAAAGCCGCCGATGGATCAACTTCCTCAACAAAGCTACACATCATTTCCCCTTAAAGCGGCAGCCAGTTTATATGCGTTTCAAGCTATTGTGCGGCAAGAACTGCCTCAAATTCATATACCTGTTCGCATTTTTCAGGGTCCGCGTGATGACACCATAAATCCAATAGGGGCAGTACTCATCAATGAAAATATTGGTTCTTTGGATAAAGAACTGATCATCATGGAAGAATCTGGCCACCTGATTCTTTTGGACAAGCAAAAAGAGATCGTTGAAGAGATGACCCTTGCATTTATTGAAAAATTTGCAAATTTGTCTCCATGATTCTTATGAGATGACTATCGCCTTATCTTATTGGGATTCTGGTACGTTGTCTAATACGCACTGTAGCTTTTAACTGCTGGTGGGAACAAAACCACAGTTTTTTCGTCATTCCTATGGCAATTTAATGAAAACCTATGATGTAGGTTGCGGGTTATAATATACTAACTTGGATTAATATCACCTCTTTACAACCTGAGTGGAGTAGAAAATGGAAAAAAACAGTAAATCATACGGTATAACCACAATTGCCCCAGATGTTCTTGTGTCGATCGCGCAGCTCGCCACATTAGGCGTTGAAGGCGTCAGTCATCTGACCTCAGGGTCAAGAGATGTCAACAATTTCTTTAAGAAAGGCATCAGCGAAGGCGTGATTATTTCAGTCGAAGACAATATTGTTGATGCTGATATTTATGTGGTATTAAAGCGGAATTTCAATGTATTGGATGTAAGCCATAAAATCCAATCTCAGATTGCCCGATCAATTTCTGAAATGGTGGGAATGGACATCGGGAGGATCAATATTCATATTGAAGATATAAATTACGGAGATGCCTGAATAAATTATGAAATCAAGAACAAAGGCTAGAGGGATCGCACTGCAGGTTCTATACGAATACGACGTGACTGGACATTCACTTCATGACATTCTCAAAGCACGATTAGCAGATGAAAGCCTTGATCTGCACCTCGAAGACTTTGTTCGCGAGATTATTTACGGTGTAACTCCAATTTTTAATAAGCTCGATACAGTAATCACCGAACACGCGCCTGAATGGCCATTAGAACAAGTGGCAATCATCGACCGCAATATCCTCCGGATCGCTTTGTGGGAATTTGCAGTTGCGAAATGTACACCGATTAAAGTAGCAATAAACGAAGCCATTGAATTAGGTAAGATCTATGGTTCAGATAGCTCCTCGAGGTTTATCAATGGTGTTTTAGGGAGTCTGGTCAATCATGCAGGTGAAATTCAAAATGTATTAAAACAATAAAAACCGATTTCAACGATTTGATTATGAAAAACAAAATGCAAGGAGAATTGAATCACAACTTTGCCCTGATTCTATCAGTTTTAATTTGTTTTTCAATGCTGCTCTCATGTACTCCAATTGAAAGTCTCCTCTCCTTCTCTGCCCAACCAGCTCAACCACAAGCTGATGTACGCTTCACCGCAAAATTAATCCAACCACTGCCTGAAGGCGCCAAGCTGACGCTCGAAATTCTTGATGATGTTACAGGGATTTATTTCAATTCCAAACGTTTGGAAATGGTTAAAGAGAACCCTGAAACTTATTCATTAGCCATCCCTCTGCCAGTATCATCAGAGGTAAAGTATCGCTATGTTGCTGAACTCTCCGGATCTCTGTATGAGTTCTCGACAAAACATGAACAGGTACGCTTTCGAATTGCACGGATTAATGGCATTGAATCAATCTCCGATATTGTTCCTGCCTGGATTGACAAACCTTATTCTGGGCCGACTGGATGGGTAACCGGTAAACTTTTGGATGAGGCGAGCAATGCACCCATACCGAACCTGATGGTGGAGGTTGGCGGGATGCAGACCTTTACAGCTTCTGATGGATCTTTCTTTCTTAACGGTTTGGTTCCCGGGATTCATAACCTGGTAGTTTATAGTATGGATGGCGCTTACGAAACGTTTCAGCAGGGCGCTCAGATAGCAGAAAACGCCAATACTCCTGTCAATGTAGTGCTAAAGAAACGCGCGACTACCGAAGTAACCTTCGAAGTCGCATTACCCATCGGGTACAACGATATTCAGCCGGTGAGGTTCGTCAGTAATTTATTGCCATTAGGAAATGCATACGCTGATCTTTCTGCCGGGTCAGCCGGCATTGCAGTCGATTACCCGATTATGAAGAAAACATCACTAAATAAGTATTCGATCAAGTTAGAACTGCCTGTTGGTTTCTACTTGAAGTATAAATACTCACTTGGTGATGGTTTTTGGAACGCCGAATTGGATTCAGAGGGTGGTTTTTTGATTCGTGACAGGCTTATTTCAGAGGGGATTGTGATCAAAGACCGCGTTTCTACATTTACTGCAAGAGGCACAAAACCGATTAAGATTATAGTAACCGCTCCAAACTGGACGCCTGCCCAGGAATCAGTATTTATTCAGTTTAATCCCTTTGGTTGGATGGAACCACTGCCCATGACGCCTTCGGGAAAGAACCAATGGCAGTTTATGCTGTATTCGCCCTTACAATATTTTGATTCAATTGAATACCGCTATTGCCGCAATGGCATGTGTACGTCCGCCAGTGAAGAAACAGGAACACAAAGAAACATTGTTTTAAGAACTGAAACAACAGTAATTCAAGATACGATCAGTGGATGGGCTAACCTTTATGCTGAAGTGATAGAAACCACCGATTTTCTTAAATTAGAGTCAATCCCCACCCGCCCCGATTTCATCGTAGGCACGGAGTTTGTTCCTGGAAAAGTTCAAGGCTGGCGCTCTTCGGTAGATGATGGATTGGATTTTTCAGCCACAATGGGTGGGAATTGGGTAATTCTGACACCCACCTGGACGGCAGCCGATGACCCATTTTTCTTAACTATTGTACCTTCACCAGCGAACGATCTTCTTTGGACTGAATTAATAACGTTAACTAACCACGTAATGATGTCAAATCAACAAACAATTTTCTTCCCGATGCTAAACTATACGCAACCCCCAGATGTTTATTGGTCAAACGTTCCAGGTTCAGCAGAGTGGAGCATATCTTGGAATGAGCAATATGCCCGTTTTCTCAATCACAATGCAGAAATAGCGCAATTAATTGGTGCCGAAGGCTTTGTTGTAGGAGATCCGGTGGTATTAACAAATACGGATTTCTACAAAGGACAACGAGAAGTTCAATCAGATTTAGTGGATTGGCCTCTGCTTATTAAAGGAATCCGTGAAAGATTTGCAGGGAAAATTATTGGGGTTGTAATTTTAGATGATGAAGGTGCACTTGTACCCGATTGGATCAGCAGTGTTGATATGCTTTATGTGTTATATACACCAAAAGTCGAAAAAAATTGGTCAGAAAGATTAATTAAGGATCTGGTTGAGACCTCGTTAAAGGACAACTTGGTTTCCTTGCAACAGCAATTTGCTAAACCCATTCTTATTGGGGTCACGATAGATTCAAAAGATACTGAGTTGAAGCAGGGTCTTGAATTGCAGGCTGTTATATACAACGCTGTCATTCTTAGCACTGCGCCTCAGCCATGGGCTAATGGGATCATTTCAAGAGGGTATAATCCTTATGTTGAATTGCATGATACTGAACCCACTATTTACAAAAAGCCAGCATCCGAGATTCTTTGGTTCTGGTTCCACTATTTGCTCGAAAAAACACCATAATCACAATTAACTGGAGTAAAAATTGACACACACAGTAAATCTCGCGAGCCCGTTGAATAATCTTGGTTTTAGACCACAAAAAGATGTTTATTGCAATTTAGGCATTGCACAATTAATAGAAACTGCTGTAAAGCGGCGCGAATGCGTACTGTCGCACACGGGAGCGATGATTGTAGAAACCGGCGAACACACTGGACGCTCACCTAACGACAAATTTATAGTGGATTATGGTACTCCTTACGATCTGCAAATTGCATGGGGAAAAACCAATAAAGCGATTTCACCGGAGAAGTATCAGAATCTGCTAAACAAGGTATTAAACCATCTCGAGAAAAGTGACTTGTTTGTTCAAGATGTGATTGCTGGAAGAGACGAAAAATACGCGAAATCTTTTCGTTTGATTTCTGAAAAAGCATGGGCGGCACTTTTTGCCCGCGATTTGCTAAAACCAGTCGAGTTATCGACCGACGAAGCCGCAGATTTCTTGATTATCCATGCACCTGAGTATCTCGCAGATCCTGAGATCGATGGCACGCGTTCAGGTACCTTTATTATTCTGGATTTTAAACAAAATATTGTCTTAATTGGTGGTTCATCCTATGCTGGTGAAATTAAGAAATCTGTCTTCACTGTGATGAACCGGATATTACCTGCTGAAAATATTTTCCCGATGCACTGCTCAGCGAATATTGGCGTTAATGGAGATACCGCTCTTTACTTCGGACTCTCAGGTACGGGAAAAACAACACTCTCTTCAAGTCAGGATCGGTTCTTAATCGGTGATGATGAGCATGGCTGGAGCGAAAACGGGGTTTTCAATTTTGAGAATGGTTGTTACGCAAAAACGATTAATCTCAGCCAAGAGTTTGAACCATTAATATGGGAAGCCTCACAACGTTTTGGTTCGGTTTTGGAAAACGTAGGATTTGATTCTGAGACACGAATTATTGATTTCAATGACGGCTCAAAAACTGAAAATACGAGGGCTGCCTACCCTATCAATTTCATTGAAGGGCATGTGGAATCCGGTAAAGGGGGGCATCCTGGGAATGTTTTCTTTTTATGTGCAGATGCTTTTGGAGTTATGCCACCGATATCTCTTCTTTCCCGCGAGCAGGCGGTCTATTACTTCTTCCTTGGCTATACTGCCAAACTGGCTGGTACTGAAAAGGGATTGGGTTCAGAACCTGAAGCAACTTTCTCCACTGGTTTCGGAGAACCATTCCTGCCTTTGCCGCCGGCTGTTTATGCTAACCTTCTTTTACAAAGAATTGATGAGTATAAACCAAGAATCTGGTTAATTAACACAGGCTGGAGCGGCGGTTCTTTTGGAACCGGCAAACGTATTTCGATAAGTTATTCACGCGCCATGATTAGAATGGCACTTGAAAAAGATGTTACTGAGGTATCCTTCCATATCGACCCATATTTTGGCTTATCGATTCCCGACGCTGTTGAGGATGTGCCTGCGGATATCCTTGATCCGATCAACACCTGGCGGGATAAAGAGGCGTATAAAGTTGTGGCCCAGAATTTGATTCAGAAAATGCAGCAGCGCATGCAAATATTTGAACATGAAATGAGTCCGGAGATTCTCAATAGTGGACCAAAATAAGTGATGATTTAACCATTGCAGTGTTTTTCTTGCGGGCTAAAAGATGTATAAACTGAAAATCGCTGCGATGATGAAAAATGGCGAAAGCGGTATACTCGAGAAACGATTGTATCGCCGCGAAACAATCAGAAATCCCATGTAAACAAGGGAAAATGCTCCTGCTGAGAGCATTCCAAGAAATACAGCAGGTAGCACAATTGGCCATCCAACCAATAACCCAAGGTAAGTACCAACAAAAACATCCCCAAAGCCAAATATTACCTCGCTGACCTTTGAATTACGGGACTTATTCAACAGGTCAGCGTAAAGAATTCCAAAACCGTAAAATACTAAATTAATTGCTAATCCGGCGGTACCTCCGAGCAGCGTGGAATGGACACCATTAAGCAATATGCCATAGAAAGTGAAAAGAACCAAACCGAAGATGCTCGTTTGGATCAGGATCACCTGATGCTGAATATCGATTCTGGCGATGACAAGTAAAAACACGAGCATGGGGAGCGCAGCCCAATAACTTAGCCCATCGAAAGGAAAGTAATAAAGCAACACGCTGAAAAGTACGCAACAAAAAGCCGTCACGTAATGGAGAAATGATCGCTTTTTGCCGCATTTCTCACATGTGGAGCATGTGAGATATTCCCAAATTGAAAGTGAATTCTTGCAAGAAGGACAAATAGGAAGTGAAAACTTTCGCGTGTGAGGCAATACATCAGCCAGATAATTAATCAATATCGAAAGCAGGACACCAATAAATGCATACAACAACACGAACATGAGTGGGGTTACTCCTTGCTCAGCGATTACCAAGCTGAAGCCGCATGAAAGTGTATAATGCCATGTAAGTCTTATGAGTATATCAAAAACCTCAGGTGTTACGGATTTAATAAACTTTCTGAAAGCGTCACGGGATTTCAGTGAGAATGTGGCACACCTGCAGGAAACAGAACCGCGCGACCCGGTACTGTTTGAAATGCCACCAACGATTCATCCCCTACTAAGCGAAGCTCTGCAGCAAAATGGGATTAATCATCTATATTCTCACCAACTCCAGGCATATAAATTGGCAGGAGCTCATAAGAATTTTGTGGTTTCCACTGGAACATCAAGCGGTAAAAGCCTATGTTATCAATTGCCGATGGTTGATGCAATGTTAAAATCGAAAACCCAGACTGGGTTATTGATGTTTCCAACCAAAGCGTTAACCAATGATCAGATGAATGGAATTCATAATTTGGTCGATAACCTGCCGGGTAACCCAATAATTGGAAGCATTTATGACGGAGATACCCCGCAAAGAGACCGCTCCTCGGTTCGAACAAAAGCGAATATTCTCCTGACCAATCCGGATATGCTGCATATTGGCATTCTTCCGCACCACCCATTATGGGAAAGATTCTTCAGAAACTTGAGTTTTATAGTAATAGATGAGATACACATTTATCGCGGGATTTTTGGTTCACATGTTGCCAACCTGATACGCCGTTTAAGAAGAATCACTGACTTTTATGGGTCAGATCCGATTTATATCATGACATCGGCCACCATCCAAAACCCTGCTGATTTGGGATCGAAACTGATTGAAAAACCGGTAGAGCTGATAGATCAAGATGGTTCTCCACAAGGCAAAAAGTATTTTCTGGTTTACAACCCGCCTTTGATCAACGATGAACTTGGAATCCGAGAGGGGTTGTTAACGACCACTGCCAGGTTTCTTTCCTTGTTATACCCGCGGGACATTCAGTCATTGGTGTTTTGCAGAACACGCCGTTTTGTTGAAATTTTGTTGCGCGATGTCAGATCCACATTAAAGATACCGGCAAATCGTATTCGGGGGTATCGCAGTGGTTACCTGAAAACCGAAAGAAGAGAGATCGAAACAGGTCTGAAAGACAACGAGATAAAAATAGGTGTCGCCACCAATGCGCTTGAGCTCGGTGTGGACATTGGTGGTGTAGATGCTGTGCTGCTACCTGGATACCCAGGAACGGTAGCAGCATTATGGCAGCGAGCCGGCAGAGCTGGCAGAAAATTTCAGCCGTCTTTAGCAATTTTTATTACTTCAATGAATCCGTTGGACCAATATCTTGCCCGGAAACCTGAATACCTTCTTTCTCAAAACCCTGAGGAAGCGTTGATCAATCCCAACAACCTTCTCATCCTACTCGAACACATCAAGTGTTCTGCGGCCGAACTACCTTTTTATGCTTCAGACAGGTTCGGTGATTTAAATTCCCCTGAGACCACTGAATACCTGGACTATCTGGTCACGGCCAATCTCCTCCATAAGGCTGGCGCTAAATACTACTGGGTTTCGGATGATTATCCCTCGCGGAATACCTCGTTGAGATCATCCGCCGCTCAATCAATCTTGTTGAAAGCGGAAAATGATGATTCAACTGTGGTTATCGGAGAAGTGGACTATAACAGCGGTTTATGGATGGTACATCAAGGGGCAATTTACATCCATGATGGTGAAACCTATCATGTAGATGAGCTTGATCTTGATCACTCGCTCGCCATTTTGTCTCCATGTATTGAAGACTATTTAACAGAACCTATTCTCTCGACTCAAGTGGAAGTTATCAGCGAAATAAAATCTTATGAACGTGATTTTTTCACGCTTCATCAAGGTGAAATTTCAGTACAGTCAAGAGTTGAAGGATTTAAACGCATCAAGTCGAGCACCCGTGAGGTGATCGATATGTCTCCACTTGAGCTGCCTCAAACGACGCTTCTGACGACTGGTTTTTGGTTGGTTTTGAAAGAAACCTGTATTTCACAATTGCGCTCAGATGGTTTTTGGCAGAGTGATCGAAACAATTATGGGCCCAATTGGAATGAAATTCGCAATATCGTGCGAAAACGAGATGGTTATATTTGCACCGTTTGCGGTAAGCGCGAAAGCATGACGCAACATCACGTTCACCATAAGGTACCGTTTCGTTTGTTCACTTCCATTGAGAAAGCCAACAGCCTTGAGAACCTGACAACATTATGTGAAAATTGCCACTCAATGGCTGAGAGTCAGGTGCGCATCCGAACAGCTCTTTCTGGATTGAATACACTTCTGAGTTCTCTTGCTCCTTTGATGGTGATGAGCGACACGAACGATCTGGTTGGCTCTTATGATCCTGCAGCCAGGTTTGCTGAAAATATGCCTGCCATCATTATTTACGATAATGTTCCAGCGGGAATCGGCCTTGCGGATAATCTTTATCAGCGCTTTGATGAGTTATTGGAAAAAGCGCGTTATCTCGTTGAGAGCTGTGAATGTATGGATGGCTGCCCTTCTTGTGTAGGACCTGCTTTAGAAACCTCTTATGGTGGAAAAAAAGAAACTCAGCAACTGATAAAATATCTGCAGGAATGAAGAAACCGATGGACTCTCTTTCGAATCGACTTAAGGCGCTCGGGGTTAAACCTGCTTCTGCATTGCCGCAAACTGCGAAGGTTGAGAAAACTTGCCTCGAAGAGATAATTCAGGGACGTGTCAGTCATAATTCACTGGGAGAATTCGTCATCAGGCAGGTGCAATACCCGCAAGGATATCAGCATGGAACCTGCCGATTAACCAGCCAAGTGTACACGGCAGAACTTACCCGTACTGCAAAAATGGCAAGCTCAATTGAAATGGGCAATATGCTGTTTATTGACACAGAAACCTCCGGACTTTCAGGCGGTGCAGGAACCTTTGCCTTCCTTGTTGGTGTTGGTTATTTTTCTGATGCAGGTTTTGATTTACAGCAATATATAATCCGCGATCCATCTGAAGAAGCTGCCATGCTGCTTCACTTGATTGACTTAATTGGACCGGAGATGAGTTTTGTTTCCTTCAACGGTAAATCTTTTGATATCCCATTGCTGCAAAACCGGTTGGTAATCAACAGGTTGCCTGGAAATCTACGCGAATTCCCTCACCTCGATGTGCTTCATATTTCAAGAAAACTTTGGCGTCGTAAACTTACCTCTTGTGCATTGAAAGACCTGGAACAGGCGATCATTGGGTTCCATCGTACCTCTGAAGACGTTCCTGGATGGATGATCCCGGATATATATTTTGAATATTTAAAGACAGGAAACCCAGAACGTCTGAGCGAGGTGATCTACCACAACGCACAAGACATTCTCTCTCTGGCCGCTTTGTTTATTCACATTTCTTTGATGTTTCAACAAAATGGGCTAGCCGAAAACATTGATGTCGATGATTTGATCGAAATTGCACACATTTACGCAGATCTTGGCGAAGTTGACACTTCAATAAATATTGGTCTTGCAAGTTTAAAGCAGATCAGTACTCCGGAGCAAACCATCAAGGCTTATGGATTGATGGGAAACAACTACAAGAAAAAGGGGTGCCTGTCGGAAGCAGCGGAGTACTGGGTGTATGCCGCCCAGAAAGGGGATGTACAATCAGCCATTGAACTGGCAATGTATTATGAACACACCGTGAAGGATCCCGATAAAGCACTTGAATGGTGCCATTTTGTTTTAGGTAATAATCGCATCAACGGATTAAAAGATGTTAACCGGTTAAAATTTGATCTGGAAAAACGCTGCAGGCGTTTAAATATGAAGAGGAGCAAGAATGTTTAAAAGGACAATCCCTGATGAGGTCGTGTATATTGCCAACGGAATGTTGGAAGGCGAGTCTGTGAGGATTCTGCTGGATTCTTTCGGTATCCCCGCCTATTTGAATCAGGAATCGGCTGGTACTGTGTATGGACTTACAGTTGGGCAGTTGGGAGAAGTTCAAGTTAGCGTGGCAAAAGATCACCTTGAAGATGCTAAAAAGATCATCGCAGAGATGATTGCGGGAAACCTTGAACTCCCGGATGGAGATGAACCAGAGGACTTTTTACCTGAGTGAGTTTTTAATGCCGTTAAAAACGCGCTCAGGTGTCAATGGAAATTCATCAAACCAGACGCCGGTTGCATCATGGACAGCGTCGATAATCGCCGGCGGATAAACAAGGAAAGGCATTTCACCTACTCCTTTTACACCCCAAGGACCTTCGTAATCTCCAAATTCCAAAATGTCACTGTGGATTATTCCTGGAATATCTAATACAGTGGGGATTAAATAAGTAGACAATCGGTCTGTGAGGACTTTACCCTCAACTTGAATGAAATTCTCTGACAATGTATAACCGCCGGCTTGTACAAGCGCACCTTCTATCTGCCCTTCAACCAGCATTGGGTTAACTGCTTTTCCAACATCATCTGAACAGTAAACCTTTGTGATTTCTATCTTGCCTGTTTCCATATCCACCGCGCACTCTACAGCACAGGCTACATACCCATAAGCAAAATTAGGCATACATTTACCAGTGTCTGGAGAAAACGCCGAAGTTTCAGGTGCAAAATACTTATAATCAGCAATCGCTGGCCGTTCCTCTTGCTGCCATTTTTGTAAGGCAAGCGCTGCCGCTCCTTTTATTGCGTTACCAGCCATATAGGTCATTCGTGAAGCGCTCACACTGCCGGAGTTCAGGCTTGTGGCTGTATCTGAAGGAACCAACGCCACAAGTTCAATAGGTAATCCCAGCGCATGGGCGGCCATTTGAACAAAAACAGTATGCGCACCCTGCCCAACCTCAGCACCGGCATGCCGTAAAACAGCTTTTTCAATTTTCTCCCGGCCATGAAGTTCAATCGTTGCCGAGCAATTCTCGCGATACCCAAACGAAAAACCAATATTTTTGAAACCACTGGCAAAACCAATCCCACGCTTTATACCAGTTTGCTTTTGAAGTGTAGGACGTCGATATTCACCCCCCTGTTTTTCCTGCCAACCGGCGTTTCTGGCACAGGAGGCAATTACTTTGTCCAGAGAAATTCCAGGTGGTAAAGGTGTATCGACTGATAGCGTATCTTCATCACCCAATAAATTCATTAATCGTAATTTTACTGGGTCCATACCAATCGCTTCAGCCAGTTTGTTCATCTGACTTTCAGCGACAAATGCACCTTGCGGTCCGCCAAATCCTCTAAACGCACCGCCTGGAATATTATTCGTAAAGACAGCCCGGCTATCTACGCGAACATTGGGAATCTTGTAAGGGCCGGTGCACATGACGGTTGCATTCCCGAGAACTTTATTGGAGGTATACACATATGCTCCGCCATCGGTAAGAATTTCCACGTCGGCCGCAAGTAGCTCGCCATTTTTCTTTGCTGCCCAACGCGTCTTGAACTCGTAATAGTGCCGTTTGTGATGCCCGACGATCGATTCTTCACGTGACCAAACGATCTTAACTGGGCGGTCAATACCTTTTTCAGCCAGTTTCATCGTGGCAAGAGCGAGAATAATTTGCACGGACATGTCTTCTCGACCGCCAAATGCACCGCCAATTGCCGGGTAAATGATGCGAATTTTCTCTAAACCGATATTCAAAGCATGAGCGATCTGCTCCTGGTCTTCGTGGATCCATTGTCCACCGACGATAACGGTTATGCGTTCTTCTTCATCAAG
>JAGOVY010000003.1 GCA_018060515.1 Anaerolineaceae bacterium
ATCCGCCTGGCTGAAGCTGTAGCTTCGAAGCGCACAGTGCTGGTGATCGGCAATGGCGCAGATCAGGTTCGTTTGAACGCCGGCGATAAGGTTGAATATGCAATCCAACCGCAGCGATTGGGCACCGCAAATGCGGTGATGGCAGCGAGCAGCTTGCTGGCAAACGAAACCGGTTTAATGCTGGTCATCTCCGCGGATATGCCTTTGCTCACCGGTGAAACTCTTGCCAGCCTGGTGCTAACCCAGGCAAAATCTGATGGACCGATGACGCTGCTGACTGTCCATTCCGATAACTCGCGTGGTTTTGGCCGGGTTCTGCGCCGGGCTGATGGAACCATGAGTGAAATTGTAGAGGAAGCACAGGCGAGCGATGAACAATTGCGCATTGATGAACTGAACGTTGGCGCATATTGTTTTTCATCCCCCTGGCTATGGCAAGCCCTGCAGAAAATCAAACTATCGCCAAAAGGCGAATACTACCTGACCGATATCGTTGCTGTTGCGGTTAGTGAAGGCAAACAAGTAACTGCCGTCACCGTAGAGGATGAAGACGAGACCATGGGGATAAACAATCGTATTCACCTTGCCGATGCCGAACGTGTCATTCGGCGCCGCATAAACACAGCGCATATGCTCGCAGGAGTCACCATGACCGACCCTGATCTGGTATATATCGAAGACGGCGTGAAAATTGGCAGAGATACCGAATTACTGCCCAACACCAGGCTGCTCGGTACTACCGTCATCGGCGAAGGCTGCGTCATTGGCCCTGATACGATTATCAGTGACTCGCAGGTTGGCAGCCACTGCCATCTGCTGGCTTCTGTTATTGAAGGAGCCGTGGTAGAGGATGAAGTGGGTATGGGTCCGTTCTGCCACCTGCGCAAGGGCGCGCACCTTGGTCGTGGTGTGCACATGGGGAATTTTGGTGAGGTCAAAGATTCTCACCTGCTGCCTGGAGTAAAGATGGGGCATTTCTCGTACATTGGCAACGCCACCATCGGTGAGAATGTAAATATTGGCGCCGGCACCATCACCTGTAATTATGATGGCGAACACAAGCACCCCACCGAGATCGGTGAAAACACCTTCATCGGCTCAGACACGATGCTGGTAGCCCCATTGAAGATCGGTAAAAACGCAAAAACCGCAGCAGGCGCTGTGGTAACCCACGATGTTGCAGACAACGAGGTGGTTGCTGGTGTACCGGCACGCCCCATGAAGAAAAAGGAATGATGTGTATTTAATAGCCTGGATTGTATTCGTAGTTTTCGTTTTGTTGGACCTGTTCTTCGCGGTGACACGGGCAGCCCTGTTTAATTCGCGTCTGCCGCAATTGGTTGAGCTGGGTGTTGAGCAGCCTGATAATCTTGAACATACCATCAAAGTACTGGAAAAACCCCGCATCCGTACAACCATGCGCTTTTTGGTCGCCTTGTTCCACGCGCTGATTCTCGCCTGCGTTTGGTGGCTGATTAAAGAAACCGGTCTCGAGGTCAGCTTCGCTGGCTTGCTTGGGTTGTTTGCGGCTGCATTAATCCTCCTGTTAGGCTTGGAGTTCCTCGCAGAACGTTTCCCACTGAAAAACCCCGAAAGCTGGGCGATGAAATTATCGCCTGCCGCCAATCTCCTGGATCAGGTATTCATTCCCTTTACTTCCGTGTTGGTTAAATTACAGGGCGCTGATTCTCTGCATCAGCGTAACCTGGGCTCGGTAACCGAAGATGAGCTGAAAACCTGGGTGGAGGTTGGGCAGCCGGAGGGCGGGCTCGAAGCCGATGAACGTAAGATGATCTATTCCATATTCCAATTTGGCGATACATTGTGCCGGGAAATTATGGTACCGCGTATCGAAGTCCTGGCGTTGGACGTGAACACTCCTCTGCACACCGCCATCAATACGTTGGTGGATTCTGGGCATTCGCGCACCCCCGTCTATGAAGACGTTATTGATAATGTGGTTGGGCTGCTTTACGCCAAAGACCTGCTCAAATTGCACACCAGCCCGACCGATAAGAAGACCATCCGCCGCTTTTTGAGACCGGCTTACTTCGTGCCCGAATCAAAAAAAGTGGATGAGTTGCTCGCAGAAATGCAGGCAAATGGCATTCACCTGGCGGTTGTGGTTGATGAATACGGCGGCATGGCAGGCCTGGTTACGCTCGAGGATATTGTTGAAGAAATTGTCGGCGAAATCAGAGACGAATATGACCAAAGTGAAAAACTGCTGGTTGAAAAAATCAATGCTGACGAATTTATCTTCCAGGGGCGCGTTTCGCTGGATGATTTTAATGATGCCCTTGGCACCGACCTCGAAACTGATCAAACAGATACCCTGGGAGGGTATTTCTACAGCCAGATGAGCCGGGTTCCGGTTGAGGGAGATGAACTGGTTTTTGACGACTGGCAGCTAACGGTTGAAGAGGTTCATGGGCGTAAAGTCGGCAGAATCCGCGCGCTCAAGATGGAGAAAACTGATGCAGCAAACACAAATTAACCAAGAAACGCTTGATAAATTAATCGAATCTGCCCGTGCTGCGCGCACCTGGGCCTATACGCCATATTCTCACTACGCAGTCGGCGCAGCATTGCTGACAGAAAGCGGCAAAATATACGAAGGCGTAAATATTGAAAACGCCGCTTACCCCACAAGCATCTGCGCTGAGCGGGTGGCGGTGTTCAAGGCGGTCTCAGAGGGTGAACGTGACTTCAGCGCTATTGTGGTCATGACTGACAACGGCGGTACGCCTTGCGGCTCATGCCGCCAGGTGCTCGCTGAGTTCGGCCTCACCACCCGCGTGATAATTGTAGATGTAACCGGCAAGATCCACTTGGATACGACGGTGGATGGTTTGCTGCCCAAAGCTTTTCGGCCGGAAGATCTTCTTTGAAAGCTGATGCCCAGACCTGACCGTAACATCAGGGTTGATGCAGTTGTCCTGCGGCATTCTGATTGGGGAGAAACCGATCGTCTGCTCGTCTTGTATTCCAAAGAACAAGGAAAGCTGCGCGCCATCGCCAAAGGACTGCGGAAAATCCAGTCACGCAAGGCGGGGCACCTTGAACCGTTTACCAGGGTCACCCTCATGCTGGCGAAGGGTCACGACCTGTGGATTGTTACCCAGGCGGAAGCCATTGACCTCTATCAGCCCATCCGTGAGAATTTGCAAAAAATGGTTCACGCTGCTTATGTGGTGGAACTGCTCGACCGTTTTACTTATGAAGAGGGGCAGAATTGGCAGCTCTACAAACTGCTGACTGAAACACTGGAACGCTTAAGCGCGTTGGAAGATGATTTCGTCCCGTTAAGGTTTTATGAAACCCGTCTGCTTTCATTGCTGGGGTACCAGCCGCTGCTGTTTGAGTGCGCCGCCTGTGGTGATGAAATCATCGCCCAGTCTCAATATTTTTCAGCAGATATGGGCGGAGTGTTATGCCCCCAATGCGGAGCGCGCGGTCAGAGCAGCCGCCCCGTTTCACTCGAAGCCTTACGTTTTCTGCGTCATTTTCAACGCAGCGATTTCAAACAGGCACTTCGCGCAAACCCTCCACAGACCATCAGGCAAGAAATTGACGCTCTTCAATACTACTACCTCACCTACCTGCTCGAACGCAGTTTAAATACGCCTGAGTTCCTCAAGCAAATCCAAAGACCACTCTAAAACTTCAAGTCTATAATCCTGTGCGCAAACTGTCAGGGTATAATTGACACACGTAAACGCCAAACCAACCCCGGAGATATTATGAGCAAACCGTTGGATTTTCAATCTGTGATTATGGCATTACAGCATTTCTGGGCTGATCAGGGCTGTCTCATCTGGCAGCCATACTACAGCCAGGTAGGCGCTGGAACGATGAACCCTGGAACCTTTCTGCGCGTACTCGGTCCGGAACCGTGGCAGGTGGCGTACGTCGAACCCTCAGTTCGCCCTGATGATGGCCGCTATGGCGAAAACCCCAACCGTTTTTTGCAGCATTACCAATTTCAGGTCATCCTCAAACCAGACCCAGGCAACCCGCAGGAGATATATCTTAAATCTCTCGAAGCCATCGGTATTGACCCGCGTGAACATGACATCCGCTTTGTCGAAGACAACTGGCAGCAGCCCGCCCTGGGCGCCTGGGGGCTTGGCTGGGAAGTGTGGCTGGATGGACAGGAAATCACCCAGTTCACCTATTTTCAGCAGGCAGGCGGTTTAATGCTTAACCCGGTTGCTGTTGAAATTACCTACGGCCTGGAGCGCATCACCATGTCCTTACAGCGCTCGCGTCATTTCCGTGAGATGCGCTGGAACGACACCTTCACTGATGGCGATGTGAATATGCTGGGCGAGGTGGAACACAGTCAGTATTATTTTGAATTAGCCGATATTGACCGTATGCGTCAGCTTTACACCCTTTACGAGCTGGAAGCGAAACAAGCCCTGGAAAACAAGCTGACTTTACCTGCATACGATTATCTGCTCAAGTGCTCTCATACTTTCAATATTCTCGATACCCGCGGCGCAGTTGGCGTGACTGAACGGCAAATGATGTTTGGCAAGATGCGCGAAATGGCAAGACGGATCTCAGAGTTATACGTCTCCAAACGTCAAGAACTGGGCTTTCCATGGGTTGGAAATGACAACCGCGCCAACCCTCTGAAGACAACACAAACCCGTGAGTTTGAATACCCCAATACACCGGCTGGCTTTCTGCTCGAAATCGGCACCGAAGAACTGCCGGTCGCAGAGCTGGGTAATGCACTGGCACAGTTGACAGAGCGGGTTCCGGTTTTATTATCTGATTTGCGTTTGGCTTATGAAAAAGTTAATGTCATGGGCACGCCACGACGGCTGGTCGTGATTGTTGAAGGGCTTGCCTCACAACAAGAGGCGCGCGAAACCCTGGTGAAGGGGCCTCCTACCAACCGCGGTTTTGATGCAGATGGCAAACCCACGCGCGCGGCTGAGGGCTTTGCCCAAAGCAAAGGGTTAAGCGTAAGCGACCTGCAATCGCGTGAAATCGACGGCGGCAGCTATCTGGTAGCGCTGGTTAAAGAAGAATCTAAACCTACCCACTTTGTACTGCAAGAAGCACTTCCTGGTTTGGTGGAAAGCCTTAAATTCGAAAAAACAATGCGCTGGAACTCAACCAACGTTCCCTTCTCACGGCCGGTGCGCTGGCTGACAACCTTGTTAGGCAGCGAAGCAGTTCCCTTTGAGTTTGCGGGAGTCACTGCATCCAATACTACGCGTGGGCTGCGCTTTAATTCACCAGCCGAATATCAGATCAATTCACTTTCACAGTATCACACCTATCTTGAGGAACAAGGAATTATTCTCGACCCGATAGTGCGTAAGGAAACCATCCAGCGCCAGGTGAACACGCTCTGCGCTCAGGTTGGCGGGGTACCCCTGGAAGATAATGCACTGCTCGAAGAAGTGGCAAACCTGGTAGAAGCCCCCACCGCGCTGTTAGGCAGATTCGACCCATCTCACCTTGAACTGCCTTCAGAAGTGTTAATTTCAGTAATGAAAAAACACCAAAGATACTTCCCCGTTATTGACAATGAGGGCAAGCTTATGGCTTGTTTTATTATTCTGCGTAATGGCAGCGCAGAAGGGGCTGAAACCGTAATTGATGGTAATGAACAAGTCATCAGAGCACGTTTTGCTGATGCACAGTTCTTCATTAAAGAAGACCTGAAACATAATCTCGAAGACCTGCTGCAGCGCCTGGGCTCGCTGACCTTTCAGCAAAAACTGGGCTCGATGTTGGATAAATCTCGCAGGGTCACCACACTTACTGAACAATTGTCAGAGGCTTTGGGGTTAAGCACAGCAGAGAAAACCAGCGCACTGCGCGCCGCAGAACTCTGCAAAGCTGACCTTGTCAGTCACATGGTTGTAGAAATGACCTCGCTGCAGGGGATCATGGGGCGTTATTACGCATTGCACTCCAACGAGCCGAAGGCTGTTGCTGACGCTATTCAAGAACACTACCTGCCGCGTTTCCCCGGCGATGCCGTACCTGCCTCCAAGGCGGGGTTGGCTGTCGGTTTGGCTGACAGATTGGATTCACTGATGGGGCTGTTTGCCGCAGGGCTGGCACCCACAGGAACCAGCGACCCCTTCGCTCAGCGCCGCGCTGCCATTGGCCTTGTACAACTACTTTCTGCATTTGAGATTGATTTTAACTTGCTCCATTGGCTTGAATTGGCTGCTCGACAATTGCCGATCGAAACCAGCGTGGAACAACTTACCGCATGCGCCGAATTCATTACCGGACGTCTGCGCAGCAGTTTGCTTGACCAGGGGTATCGTTATGACGTGATCGATGCTGTATTGGCTGAACAACACAACAACCCTGCCAGCGCCCAGCGCGAGGTGAAAGCACTCGCCCAGTGGGTGGAGCGCGAGGACTGGCACACGGTTCTTCCCGCCTATTCCCGTTGTGTCCGCATCACCAGAGATATCAGTACCAAACAACAAATTGACCCTGCCAAATTCATAGACGCCAGCGAGAACGAACTTTACCGCGTGCTTGAAACCGCCGAAAACAAAAGCCAAAATCAGGGTTCTGTCAACGAGGCATTGAGTGCGTTTTTGCCTATGATCCCTGCAGTCAACAATTTCTTTGATGCCGTGCTGGTGATGAGCGAAGACAGTACAGTGCGCGCGAACCGTTTGGGTTTGCTGCAACGTGTGTCTGCTTTACTCCACGGAGCCGCCGACCTTTCTCGGCTCGAAGGGTTCTAATATCGGCATTTCTCAAGCCACTCACTCGCCGGCGCCATAAGCAAACTCGGTTAAAATAGATCAAATGACTGCGGTTGATGAAATCAAAGCCAGGCTCGATATTGTGGACATCGTTTCTGAAACGGTGAAACTTCGCCGTTCTGGCAGAAACTATACCGGCTTTTGCCCCTTCCACCCCAACGCCAAAACACCTGCTTTCGCCGTCTTTACAGATTCAGGTACCTGGCGCTGCTTCGGGCAGTGTAATGAAGGCGGCGATATTTTCAAATTTGTGATGAAGCGTGAAGGCTGGGATTTCGCTGAAACTTTGAAATACCTGGCTGCCAAAGCTGGCGTTACCCTCACACCGCTCACCCCAGAACGCAAGGAAAAAGAAGATGAGTACGAAACCCTGCGAGCCATACTCGAAGAGGCTGTCAAGTATTATCAATTCCAGCTGACCAATACTCCTGCCGGTAAAACTGCTTATGATTATTTGATTAACCGCGGCATCCTGCCTGAGTCAATTGAGGCTTTTGAACTGGGATTCGCGCCAAACTCGTTTGAAGCTCTGCTCAGCCACCTCGGCGGTAAAAACCGTTCTCTGGCACACATGGCAGAGGTGGGTTTGGTTGTGGAAAGAGATTCTGGTGGATTCTACGACAAATTTCGCAACCGTATCATGTTTCCCATCCGTGATGCCGCCGGCAAGATAACAGGTTTCGGCGCTCGCATTCTCAACCCCGATGACATGCCGAAGTTCCTCAATTCAGCGCAAACACCGCTCTTCAACAAGAGCAACCTGTTGTATGGTTTGAACCAGGCTAAGAAAGCCATTCGTGATGCCGACCAGGTGGTTATCGTGGAAGGGTACCTGGATGTTATTGCCCTTCACCAATGCGGATACAACAACACAGTATCGCCGATGGGTACCGCGCTCACTGAAATACAGCTGCGCCAGTTGAAAAAATATACCCGCCGCATCGTATTGGCTTTGGATGCCGACGCGGCCGGAGAAAAAGCAACTCTGCGCGGCGTCGAAATCGCAAGGCAGACACTTGACCGTGAGGATGAAATTGTATTTAACCCAGGCGGATTACTCAAACATGAGGCCAGGCTGCAGGCAGATGTACGCATCACGCCCATCCCGGCAGGTCTTGATCCTGATGACGTGGTACTGAAAGATCCGCAGGAATGGCAGCGTATACTCGATCGAGCCAACCCAATTGTCGTTCATGTGATGGAATCGCTGGCAACAGGACAAAACCTCGATGATGCCAAGGTAAAAGCAGCGATTGCTGCACAGGTGATTCCATTGATTGAGGATGTTCCTTCTGCGGTTGAACGCGACGCCTACCGGCAGCAGTTGGCCCGCCTCCTGAAAGTCGATGAGCGTTCACTCTTGGGCAGCCAAAAAGTGCGCGAACCCGGCAGACGCAAGCGGTTGGAACCCACAGACCGCCGGCAGACTGAGGTGCCGCCGCAAAGTGCCGCTATTGAGAACCGCAACTCACAGATGGAAAAGCATATCCTTGCTCTTCTGCTGCAAGAAACAAACCGCTGCTCTGAGCTTGAACGTGCGCTGAGGATTGCGAACCTAAAAGCCTTAACCACAGAAGATTTTGAAGACTTTCAAAATCAAGAAATTGCCCGTTTGCTGCTGAAAGGGATCACGCAGGATATGGTTGACCCTTTGGATTTTGTCAAAGAGCACATTCCGATTGAAATGCAAGACCGACTTTTTGATTTGACAAACAAAGCGCGGTTCGAAAAGATATTAGAAGAAGCTTTTTCTCTTGATCTTTTTCGAACCTTGATTTCATTGCGTCTCAACCGCATTAATCAAGTGCTCAACCAGATGCGCTTTTTGCAGGACGAAGACAACCCTGACCAAGAGAATCAAATTGACCCAACCGCGATGATGCAATTTATGGTCGAACGCGGAAAACTTGATCAAGCATTAGCCAAAGCGTCGATGAAATTTTTTTGATTACTCTATGGTATATTTAACCAATGTCTCAGGATGAAACTGCTTCAGCGGACATTAATCAACCGCAAAAAGGCAATCTGCCTCTTCCAGCCAGCGTTAAATCCAACCCGGTCAAAAAAACAATGCCGCCTAAAAGCGTAAACCAAAAAACATCAGTCAAACACAGTCAGAAAAAAACGTCAGCGAAAGCGGTTGCTTCGACGAAGCCATTTTCTTCACCCTTAGGGGACAAAAATTTAACAGACCCGCCTCTTGAAAACCCTGACTTCGAAGAAACACTGGCCTCTGCGTCGTGGAATGAGCTGCAGGTTGATGACCCGGTCGATCTTCTCGATGACTCATCACTATTAACGGATATGACTGATGACCCGGTGCGCCTGTACCTTAAGGAAATTGGTCAGATTAGCTTGCTCAACGCAGATACCGAATTCAGGTTGGCAACAAGGATTGAAGCAAGTTTCCGCTTGGATTCTCACAGCCATCACATTAAACCTGCTCCCGAGGAAAAAGGATATTACCGCGCTCTTTACCTCGCGATACTTGATGACCTCTTGACTTCGTGGAAACGCCTTCAAGAAGACAGCGATAGATTGCGCTTAGGCGAAACACCCGAACTCGCCCTGACCCTGGCAGAAGCGCAGCTCCTCAAAATTACCTGGCAGACTGATGAGCCTTCATATCTACGGAATTACTTTGATAATGGTCATTGGGGAAAAGACCCGATATGGGAAGGACTTGTCAAGCAGGTTTTCACTGTTTATATCTGCCTGTATCTTCTGCCTGAGAAATTATCCTTGGCATTAATGGCTTATATTCACAAGAACGATTCCTTACCTGATCTTATTTGGTTCAGGCGGCGTTTACCCGCTGAAGCAGAATTGGCGTCAGAAATCATTCATCTTCACCATTTAGCCGAAGAAGCCAACCAGGCGCTGATTCGCGCCAACCTGCGCCTGGTGGTGAGCGTTGCCAAGCGCTACCTCGGACGCGGAATTTCTTTCCTTGACCTCATTCAGGAAGGCAACCTCGGCTTGTTGCGGGCAGTAACAAAATTTGACGCCACACGCGGCTTCAAATTCAGCACCTACGCCACCTGGTGGATCAGGCAGGCTATCAGCCGCTATATCGCAGAGCATGGACGTACTATTCGTATTCCGGTCCATTTATATGAAGCCATCAGCCGCCTAATGCGGGTGCAGCGCGGATTGATTCAGGAGCTTGGCAGAGAACCATCGCTTGAAGAGCTGGCGCTTGAATCTGATCTCATCTCCACCGAAGATGCTGCTGCCATCAAGCTGGCGCGTATCACCCACCAACCGCTTGAAGGTGAATTACAACGCCGCTGGACATGGGCAACGATTAAGGCGCAGCGCATCCTCGACTCTGCTGAAGAACCAATCTCGTTGGAAAGACCTGTTGGAGATGAAGAAAGCAGCCAGTTGGGTGATTTTATTCGTGATGACGACGCTCTTGAACCGATGGATGCTGCTGCACGCGAGATGTTGCGCGAGCAGGTAGTTAACGCCCTTTCAGCCCTTTCAGAGCGCGAACGGCAGGTACTTGAACTGCGTTTTGGTTTGATTGATGGCAAAGATCACACCCTTGAAGAAGTGAGCCGTTATTTTAATGTCACGCGCGAACGAATCCGGCAAATAGAAGCCAAAGCATTGAGAAAATTACGCCACCCCACCCGCAGCCGCTTATTGAAAGAGTACCTGAGTTAATTGAATACACCGATGAAAATGAAAATATCAGCGCTTTCGGTATAAATCAGTTTGACAAAACGAACTTTTCCCAGATTCCTTATGACTTGCAGCCTGTTTTCATCCATGTTATACTTTATTTACTTGAGGTACTTACCATCATTAAAAGGTACACTCTGGTTTCAACAATTGATACCAGAAAATTCCAAATCCCGTTCCTAAAAAATATATTGCCATCCCACGCCTGAACCAAGGCCAAGGAACCAATATTCAAACTACGCTACTGGACAAGACATTATGAAAATGCTCGAAATGGAAGTCGCCACCCTTTCTTCTTTACGCGCGGTTGCAGAAGAACTTAAGATCCCAAACGCCAACCGAATGAAGAAAGAGAACCTGATTATCAATATACGCCGCGCAGAGGCTGAAAAAGAAGGCTTGGAAGTGCGCGGAGGGGTACTCGAAATTACCCCTGAAGGTGTGGGGTTCCTGCGCACCAACTATTCCATCGGCGCAGAAGATGTGTATGTTTCACAAGCACAGCTTCGACGCCATGACTTGCGTATGGGCGACCTTGTAATCGGGTCGGTTCGTCCGCCGCGTGATGCTGAGAGGCATTACGGTTTGCTCAAGGTTGAAGCCATCAATGGTATTCCACCTGAAGAAATGCGCAGCCGCAAAGCCTTTGAAAGCCTTACACCGATTTTCCCTGATGAACGCTTCAACCTCGAAACCGACAAGAGCATTCTGTCTTCTCGGGTCATCGACCTCATCGCTCCCATTGGCCGCGGTCAGCGCGGAATGATCGTCTCTCCGCCGAAAGCCGGCAAAACCACCATTCTCAAACAACTGGCAAACTCCATCAGCGCCAACAATCCTGAGGTGCACCTCATCATCGTCCTCATTGGCGAACGCCCTGAGGAAGTAACCGACATGGACCGCTCGGTGGATGCCGAAGTGGTCGCCTCCACCTTTGATGAACCGGTGAGCGCGCACGTGCGTACGGCTGAAATCACACTGGAACGCGCCAAACGGCTGGTGGAAATTGGCCGTGATGTGGTTATTTTGATGGATTCATTAACCCGCCTGGCGCGTGCTTACAACCTGGTAGTCAATCCCTCTGGCCGCACCCTTTCAGGCGGTATGGACCCTTCAGCCTTGTATCCGCCAAAGAAATTTTTCGGCGCGGCGCGCAATATCGAAGAAGGCGGATCCTTAACCATAATCGCCACCGCCCTGGTGGATACCGGTTCACGCCTTGACGATGTGGTCTATGAAGAATTCAAAGGAACTGGTAACATGGAGCTGCACCTGTCACGCAGGCTGCAAGAACGCCGCGTTTTCCCGGCTATCGATATCGAGCGTTCATCGACCCGCCGCGAAGATTTGCTGCTTGGACCTGATGTTTTGCCGCGCGTGTGGTTAATGCGCCGTATGTACCTGCAAATGATCGGCAACCCGCCGCAAGGTGCGGGGATGGACCCCGCAGTAGCCACTGAAGCCATTTTGCAACGCATGGTACGCGCCAAAAACAATTTGGACTTTTTGGATAACTTGACGGAGGATTAGTGACCAAGAAACAACCCGCCATTGAAGCTGAGCCTGAAGCCGAAGCTGTGGTTAAACGGGCGACCCTTCCATGGGAAGTTATTCTTGCCTGGGCAGGAACTATCATCCTGGTGGCCATCATGCTGGCTGTGCTATTGCAGTACAACCCATTTAAGAAAGCAGCCCCTGCTCAAACTGAGATTGTAGAAAATGGCAGCACCATTGAATTGCCTGCATTAACCCATTCGCGCGGCGATCATTCAATTATCCGCGTCGTCAGCCTTGATACTGATGTTCCTGAAGGTGTGAGACATTTCGCTGTAAAATACACGGTTGAAGAAGGCGACTCAATTTTCGCTATCGCTAAACTTTACAATCTTCAGCCTGAATCTATTCTGTGGGCAAATTATGATCTTCTGCATGATGATCCGACCTTCCTTGCTCCCGGCTGGCGGTTGACCATTCCGCCCACCGATGGAATTTACTATCAGTGGAAGGAAGGGGACACCCTGGAAAAGATTGCCGAAAAATATTTTGCCAACGTTGCGGATATTATCCGCTGGCCTTCCAACCATATGGACATCACCAATCCCTCCACCGAGGGTTTGGAATATGTAATGATCCCCGATGGTTTTCGCCCAATCCAATCGTGGATCGTCCCGCTGGCTTTTACGCCAGGTTCAGGTGCCACGCGTGTGATTCTTGGCCCCGGAAGCTGCCCTTCAACCGGTTACGCGCTGATCGGCTCAACCGGCTTTATCTGGCCAGCCGGAAACCACAGTGTTTCAGGGTTTGACTTTACCAGCTACCACCTCGGGATTGACATTGCCGCTGGTGAAGGCGCCCCTGTCTATGCTTCTGACAGCGGTACCGTAACTTATGCCGGCTGGAACGACAGCGGCTACGGCTACATGGTGGTTATTGACCATGGCAACGGTTACGAAACGCTGTACGGTCACCTCTCTCAGGTTTCTGTGGGCTGCGGTCAGGGTGTCTATGCGGGCACCATGATCGGCACCGCAGGAAACACCGGCCGGTCGTACGGCGCACATTTGCACTTTGAAGTACGGCTCAACGGCGGGTTCGTCAACCCCTGGTCAGTCTTAAACTAATCTGCTGATAGTGATACAAATCGGGAGGTGAAAACCTCCCGATTTTTTATAAACTCTGTTGTTTTTAAGCAATTTAATTCCCGCTTGAGTATATCCGATTCTTTTACTTTTTCGCATACGAAAATAAAAGTCACAGGCATATACAGAGATAAGCGCTGTTAGAGCAAGGTGAGCGGGTCAAGTATGGTGTCTACCGCCAAACCCGGCGACTGCCAATTTAGGGAGGGAGGCGATGCAAGCACAAGCGCAGGATCTGGGCCGCGGATGATGACTTGCCAGCGATAATAGCCGGCACGCTTCTGATAAAAGCATGGAACTGGTCCAATCATGAAGGTGTTGCGAAAACGTCCCCGTTCAATTCTTTCCTTAATTTGTTCCCCAGCCGTAATGGCGGCTTGCTGTGCCGCCGGTGCGTTCGTATGTCTGAACTCAATCTTAAGCAGCCGGCTAAATGGGGGATAACCCATCCGCTGCCGGATCTCAAGTTCGGTCTTATAGAAACCCTCTGAATCATAAGCGGCTGCCGCCTGAATGGCATAATTATCAGGCTGATAAGTCTGGAAAATGACCTTTCCTCCGCGGCCGCTGCGCCCCGCCCTGCCTGCAACCTGGGTCAACAACTGATAGGTGCGTTCTGCAGCCCGAAAATCAGGCAGGTTTAGCGAGAGATCTGCCAACACAACTCCCACCAAGGTCACCAGCGGAAGATCGAGGCTTTTCGCCACCATTTGAGTGCCGATGAGAATATCTGCACGATGCTGCACAAAATGATCGAGTATGATGTCGTGAGCGCCGCGGTAGCGGGTGGTATCAGCGTCCCAACGCAGCACTCGCGCATTCGGGAAAGCCTCATTTACATGCGTTTCCAAACTTTCTGTTCCCATGCCAAAACGGCGGATACTGCGGCTGGAGCACGCAGGGCATTTATCGGGCAGCCCACGCTGGTAGCCGCAGGTATGGCAGATGAGCGCAGTAGAATCGGCATGCCATGTAAGCTGGGTGTCGCAGCGCGGACAGCGCATCACATAGCCGCATTCACGGCAAAAAACGTAAGAAGCGCTGCCGCGGCGATTGAGGAAGAAAATCGCCTGTTCTTGGCGCGCCAAAACTGCGGCGAGCGAAGCATGCAGCTCGCGGCTGAAGGGAGACCGGTTACCGGCACGCAGTTCGCGGCGCATATCCACCACATCGATTGGCGGCATTTCAAGGTATTGTGCGGGCTCATTTTCAGCCAGGCGGTTCGCGTTATCCGCGTGCGCCAAAACCCGCTTTGGCAGACGAAGCACTTGCCAGCCATTTTCATGAAACTGATGCTGTAACTCAACCCCCGGCGTCGCGCTGCCAAGCAGTAGTTGAGCGCCTGTGACTCGGCTTAAGGCGTATGCCGTTCTGACTGCATGGTAATGTGGCAATTTCTCATCCTGATGATATGAATCATCGTGTGCTTCATCGATAATGATCAACCCTGGATTGGTCAGCGGAGAGAACAGAGCGCTGCGCGGCCCTACCACAATGGAGATCATGCCTGCCCTGATGCGCCGCCAAGTGTCATAGCGTTCGCCTTCAGAAAGCTTTGAATGCACCAGCCCAACTTTCCCGGCGAAGCGGGCAAAGAAACGCTTTACGGTTTGCGGCGTGAGAGAGATTTCAGGTACAAGGATGAAAACACCTTTGCCATCTTCAAGCATCTGTGCCGCTGCCCGCAGGTACAACTCGGTTTTTCCGGAACCTGTCACGCCTTCCAAAAGGATCGGTTTGGTTTGGGTTTCGCTTGTCAACTGGTGGTGGATTGCGCGCCAGGCTGCATCCTGATCAGGCGTCAGTAGCGGCGGTTGTGTAAGCACCGGTTTCAGGTTTTCCAGTGGGTCGCGCCAGATTTCAGTTTCTCCGAAAATAATCAGGCCTTTCGCTGCTAATGCAGATAAATCTGAGGATGAAGCGCCGCTTTGCGCATAAACCCAGGAGACAGGCACAGGGATCGCCTGTTCTTCAAGAAATTTGAGTGCGGCATTGCGGCGTTCAGCAGCGGCGCTGTTCGCTCGACCGGTGACGATTTCAGGATTACCCTCCCAACCAGCCTGCGCGCTGAAGAGAGCGGTGCGGATGATTCTTGGACGAACAGAAGGCGGCAGCAGCACTGAGGTGCTCTTAATCAACCCCCTCTTTTCCAAACCCGGTAGGCTCTCCCTCCAGGGGATGCGCGGCAAGGCTGCGCTCACCTGCTGCCCCCGCAGCGTACCGCGTTTCTTGAGCAATTCAATCAGGCGCCGCTGGTTTGGCGTCATTTCAACGGACAAATCCACCGCGCCAAGCTTTAACAGCACATCCGTCCGCTGTGATAGCCCTGCCGGAACCATTAAATCGAGGCATTGCGGAAATGTTGCCAGGTTCTCGCGACTCATTTCCAGCGCTAGCTGAAGCTGCCAATCGTTCAACACCGCTTCAGCGTCTACTACGCTCTGAATCAGTTTTGTTTCCGTCACCGATGGTAGATCTTTCAGATTGACAACCACCCCCTGCACCGTTTGGCTGCCAAATGGCACAATCACCAGCACTCCAGGCCGGAGCACTCCATCAAGCATCTCCGGGATCTCATAATCAAAAAGTTCATTGATTTGAGCAATATTTACTGCAACACTGGCAAAGCGTGGCATCAGCAGAGCCTTCCTCTCAGTTTCATCTGGTCACTGCAAGCGCGCCATAGCCCACCACGCGCTGCGACTCTCCCGTTGCATCGGCTGAGGTGCTATGGTGCAGTAACGTTACTTGAGAGGCGCCGAGGCAGCGACATGTCCACAACATCAGCGCTACAGCACCCGCGCCGCAGGCAAATCCTTCGCCGCTTTTCTCGGCTTTGAGCACGCCCCCCGGCGAGAATGTGGCCATGTGCGTAAGCATATGATCATCAAGCTGCGCGGCTTCTGCTTCGCTGTAGAAATGAGAAAGATCCGTACTCGCCACCAATAAAGCCTTTTGACCGCGTAATACTTCAGCAATCGCCTGCGCCGCCATCTCAAGCAACAGCGGGTCGTGACTGCGCACCATAATCGGCAGCAGCGTGAAGGGTGAACCCAGCACGGTTTGGAGAAAAGGAAGTTGAATCTCGAGCGAGTGTTCGCTGTCGTTGGCGATTGGTTTTAAGGTTTCTCCGCAGGTTTTTTGCAACCCGGCACTGCACGCTGCCAGCAAGTCGCCATCTACCTTAACCCTGCCGAGAGGTGTGGCATAGGCCTCGTACGCGCTGGTAAGTAAATTGTATGGCAGGTACTCGTGCAGCGGCGAAAAAATTACACAAACATCATATTGCCTGCCCCGAACACAGTTGTAGGCATGCGCGGCTGTTAACCCTGAGTAATAATAGCCCGCATGCGGTGCGATAAGCCCGACAACTTCATCAACAACCGCTGTGCTGGCAGCCTGGTCAAGGTAACCATTTATCTGATCGCGCAGTACATTCGGGTTTGCTGAATACCAAGAGCCGGCGATAGGAGATGGGCGAACGGGAGAAAAAGGGTTCAATAACACCTCGCTTTTCTCTATTATACAATCTCACCGTGAAGAAAAAACGGCTGGAGGTGTCTCCAGCCGGAAAATTTTCGCTTTACGATCGTGTTATTCATCGCGTTCACGCAGGTGCGGAAAGAGCAGCACCTCGCGAATGTTCTTCTTACCGGTTAGAATCATCACCAGGCGGTCAACCCCCATGCCAAACCCGCCCTGCGGCGGCATGCCATAGGCCATGGCGTTCAGGTAATCCTCGTCCATCGGGTGTCTTTGCTCGTCTTCCACTTTGTAATCTCGCCCCATTTCGAGGAAACGTTTTTCCTGCTCCAACGGGTCATTCAATTCGGTAAAGGCGTTGCAGAGCTCCATACCCAAAACAAAGCCTTCAAAACGTTCTACGGTAGCGGGTTCGCCCGGCTTGTTTTTGGCAAGCGGAGAAATATCGCGCGGATAATCGTACATGAAAGTTGGCTGAATCAAGGTGGGCTCTACGAACTCTTCAAGCAGCTGCTCGATTAACTTGCCGCGGGCTTCTCCGGGCTTTACCTTCAGCCCCTTGGAGTTCATCACTTCTTCAAGGCTTTCTGCGCTAGGGTAAAGGTCAATGTCAATACCCGCGTTCTCAATCAGGCTTTGGCGCAGGTTCACCCGCTTCCAGGGCGGGTTGAAATTGATTTCAACCCCGTCATATACCACCTTGCGCGTGCCGAAAACCGAATCACAGACATGCGCAATCATGGCTTCGGTCAGTTCCATCACCTTGAGGTAATCTGCGTATGCCCAGTAGAGCTCGAGTTGAGTGAACTCGGGGTTATGTTTAAATGAAACACCCTCATTGCGGAAGTCGCGTCCGATCTCATAAACTCGATCAAAGCCGCCAACGGTGAGCCGTTTGAGGTAGAGCTCAAAGGAGATTCGCAGATAAAGATCCTGTTTCAATTGGTTATGGTGCGTTACAAATGGACGCGCCGCCGCACCGCCATAAATTGGCTGTAAAATTGGCGTTTCTACCTCAAGGAAATCACGCGCATCCAAAAACTCGCGCAGCGCCCGAACGACCGCCGCCCGCTTGCGGAAGATTTCGCGCACATCCTCATTCACCGCCAGGTCAGCATATCGTTGCCGGTAGCGCGTTTCAGCGTCAGAAAGCGTGGCATGGCGCACCACTTCGCCATCCACAATTTCATCCTTGGCTGCCGGCAGCGGGCGGATCGCCTTGGCGAGCATCTTGAAATGGCTCACAAGCAAACTTATTTCACCGGTGCGTGTGCGAATAAGCGCTCCTCCAGCCTGGATGTAGTCTCCCAGGTCAAAATGCTCTTTTAGGCGCAGCATTTCAGTTTCGCCAAGTTCATTAACCCTGAAGAAGAGCTGAATACGTCCGCTGCCATCTTCAATATGTGCAAATGCCAATTTACCCATCAAGCGGATGGCGCGCAGGCGCCCTCCAAGCACAAAGACCAAATTTTCACTGTTACCAGCTTTTTCATGGTCTTCAAAAGCCGCAATCGCAGCAGCTATGGTCGAATCCACTTCGGTGCGGGTGGGATATGGTTCAGTGCCTTCTGCACGCATGCGCTGGATTTTGTCAAAGCGGAATTTTTCGAGGTCTGAGAGTTCCATTAGTTTCCTTTCTTAAGTAACAAGCCTGCCCTGATGATCGGGGGCAGGCCTCTTTTGTTAGAGAACGGATCTGCTCGCCTGCTAGGCGGCACGACCCCCGCAAATATTAGAGATCCACCTTGAGCACCTTCACGATGTAAGCGCCGGCGGGTGCTTCAATTTGGACTTCGTCGCCCACTCGCTTGCCCAGCAGTGCTTTGCCCATGGGAGATTCATTTGAAATTTTCCCGATTGAGGGATCAGCTTCAGCGGCACCGACAACCTCATACTCTTCGGTTGTGCGTACGCCTTTTTCCTGAATGGTCACGCGATTACCGACCTGGATGGTTTCCTTGTCGATATCTTTATCCTCTACAACCCGCGCTGTAGCCAGCAGTATCTCAAGCTCTTTTATGCTGCCTTCGACAAAAGCCTGCTCATTCTTGGCTGCTTCCAATTCGGCGTTATCCAGCAATTCTCCGCCTTCGATCGCTTCGTGCAGGCGGTTGGCGATTTGCTCGCGTTTTACGGTCCGCAGGTATTCAAGTTCTTCCTGCAGCTTTTGATATCCTTCAGATGTCAGGAATGAGGTTTGCATGTCAGCTTTACTTCCTTTCTTGCGTGTTCTAATAGATTTCCCGCACTAATTACAACTTTTCAATCTGATATACATAGAAAAAAACCACTCCTACGGGAGCGATTTAACATGAAGAGAGAAATTTGTAACCCTCTCCGAATTTCTAATACTATAACATAATCATCTTAAAATAGCAAGTTTCACCGCAAAACCTGTGATTGTCTATACAAGGTAATGGAGTGATTAAGTTATTCCGTATTTTTGTGTGGGGTGAACTTTTCTGTGTGACAGGGGTTCTTCGTGTATAATGATAGAGACTTGAAATGAGGGTATTATGGAATTGCTCATCGACCCAAATGTTGCGTATGTAATTCTGGTTATCGGCTTTGTCATGGGTGTATTGGCGCTCTTCGCCCCTGGTTCCGGCGTACTGGAAATTGGTGCTCTCCTGGCAATGGCCTTCGCAGGGTACGCGATGGCTGTGCTGCCCATAAATATCTGGGCGCTGATCTTAATCGTGGTCAGCGTCATTCTGTTCATATTTGCAGTGCGAAAACATAAACATTGGGTTTACCTAGTTCCTTCGATTATCGCAATCATCGTCGGAACAATTTTCCTCTATAGAAAAGAATCCGGCGCTCCAGCTATCGATCCTTTCGTCGCCACCTTTATGAGCATTATCACCGTCTTGTTTCTCTGGTTTATCACGCGCAAAGGTGTCGAAGCCCTGCAGCTTCGTCCGGCGCAAGATCTAAGCGCCCTGATCGGTCAAATCGGGGTGGCACGAAGTGATATTCGTCAGAGCGGATCAATTTATGTGGGCGGTGAAGAATGGACGGCACGCAGTACAAAATTGATCCATGCCGGTCAGCAAGCGCGTGTGGTTGACCGTGATGGTTTGATATTAGTGGTTGAAGCAGTGAAAGAAGAAAAATAAACAGGTTAGCCAGAACAAATTTTTCAGGAGGTAGTTCGTTATGTTCGGTTCAGATGCAATACTAATTTATTGTCTCATCGGGGCAGTCCTCATCTTGCTCGTGTTTTTCCTCGCCACGGCAATTAAAATTGTCCCCGAATATCGTAGAATAGTTGTTTTCCGCCTCGGTCGTTGTATTGGCGCAAAAGGCCCAGGACTGATCCTGCTCATCCCGTTTGTCGACCGACCAGTAACGGTTGACTTGCGTGAGCAGGTTCGCGAGATCCCAGCCCAGCAATCCATTACACAAGACAACGCCCCGCTCTCGATTGACTTCTTGTGGTATTACAAAGTCTTTGACCCCGTGCAATCTGTGTTACAGGTGCAGAACTTTGAACTGGCTGCCCAGGGTATCGCTACCACTACCTTGCGTTCGGTCATCGGCGGAATTCTGTTGGATGGCGTCTTGTCAGAACGCGAGAAGATTAACACCGCGCTGCGCGCACGTCTCGATGAAGTCACCGAGCGCTGGGGTGTAAAAGTCACTAATGTTGAAATTCGTGAGATCATCCCGCCGCGCGACGTGCAGGATTCAATGAACCGCCAACTGACGGCTGAGCGTAATCGCCGCGCCGTGGTGACGGAATCTACCGGCAGCCGCGAAGCCGCCATCAATGTTGCTCAAGGTGAAAAGCAAGCTAACATTCTGCGCGCTGAAGGTGATAAGCAATCGAACATCCTTAAAGCTGAAGGCGAGCGCAAAGCCCAGGTCTTGAAAGCTGAAGGTTACCAGCAAGCCCTTGAAGCCATTTTCGCAGCAGCTCAAAACATCGATCAAAAGACGATGACGCTGCAATACTTTGAAACCCTCAAGAGCATGGCTACCGGTCCGGCTACCAAGTACATCTTCCCGATGGAGTTCACCAGCTTGTTGAGTGACTTCGTAAAGAAGAGCGCTGATAAGTAAGGTTATTGATTAAATTTACTCAATGGGTTGGGAAAACTTGTTCCCAACCCATTTTTAATCAGGGAATTTGCTCTTGAACCTTTACCCATACGATCTTACGCCAGCCTCTTTGAGTGACTTATCACAGTTAAATTCGCTCGAGAAGGCTTGTTTTCCATTGGACGCCTGGCCACTAATAGAACAAATCGCCGTGCTTACCTTTCCCGGCATTGTACGCATTAAAGCAGTTCAATATGAGATGATGGTGGGTTTTATCGGCGGAGACGCAAAAAAATTGCAGAAAACAGGCTGGATTACCACACTGGCGGTGCTGCCCCAGTTTCGGCGTCAGGGGTTGGCAGGAGCTTTGCTGCATGCCTGTGAACAAGCTTTGAAAATGCCGACGGTTAGGCTGTCTGTACGGGCTTCCAATCAGGATGCCATTTACCTGTATACCAAGCATGGGTACAGCCAGGTGGATGTGTGGCGACATTATTATCAGGGTGGAGAAGATGCGATCGTGATGAGCAAGTTTTTCCCGCAATTTCAATCGTAGGGCAGTTTATCGGGTAAACGTAGTTGACAAAGATCCTGAAAAGGTCTACTATATTATCAACCTGGGAGAACTGATCATCATGCGAGTATTGGTTGACCATAAAAGCTAAACTTCAAAAGGTGCGCCTGTTTAAGCGTGCCTTTTTTCTACCAAACTAAAAAGGAGCTAACGGATATGGATTCAAGTATGATCGGCAAGATAGACAAGGCAAAACGTTACGCACAGGAACGCGATCGGTTCGAGTTTCATTCCTTTAAAGTCACTGTTAAAGGTGACAACAACGCTCATGTCGTTGAATATGAAAACGGCGCTTGGAAATGTGATTGTGAGTATTTTAAGACGCGCGGACGTTGCGTACACACAATGTCGCTTGAAACCATTCTCGAAGGGATGACTGCTTTAGAGCCTGCCAACGCAGCCTGACCGGTTTTGAAATCACAAGCAAGACCCTGTCAGCGCTGAACACCGACAGGGTCTTTTCTATTTTGATATAAATTCAAATCTCGCAGCAAGAACTGTAAGAGGGTTATGGCGTGGATGCGGCACCAACCATTTGAATACCGCCTGCAATTTTTGAAACCGACAAGTTTTTCTCCATCTGATGTGATTCAATCAAGCGAGCATATATTAGCTGCCTGTAAATTTTAACGCCGCGTAAAGCGTTAGCCCAATGAGAAAGAAAAAAGGCGCTAAAGATGGCTTGCTCCGCCCAGAATAAGCCGCAGGAATCATGCTTTGTGTGACTGCTGTGATGAGAAAACCAGATGCGCCAGCCATGAGGATATGCAACACAACTTCGGGTTGGTTTTGCAGCAACGTAAAACCGAGGATGATCCCCGCAAAGACGCAAATAGGAACCGCCAAAGCCAATTGTCGCCTGGCATTGAGCGATAGCTGCTGTACTCTGGCTTTGGCTATCATTACAAATACCAGCGGTATCATTTGCAATACTATGCCGATGGATAGAATGAGGCCATTGCGTATGCCGATTGCCATGCCCATTCCAATCACAAGCGCATCCACAATCAGGTCGAGTATCACGCCAAGATAAAACCCTTTCGAAGTACGAATTTCATCCTGATCATTTGATTGCACATATTGTTGTTTACTGGTAACGTAATCATACAAAACAAACAGTGTGCCGCCTCCAAAAAAAGCAAGCAGCACACCAGCTAACGGACCATTGTAGATTGCATCAGGCATCAGGCTGAGGATTACGAGCCCAAAGATCAGACCAGCGGCAAATTGTATTGCGCTGTCCAAGACCGTCCGCGGCAAATCAAACCGCTCAGCTGCCCTGGCAGCCAAAAAAAGCAGCGCCGAGAGGGCGATTGCAATTATGAAGACCAACAGAAAGTCTTCCATTTATGGTTGGTGAATCTTAGCGGCGTGGCTCAAGACCTCGCAGCCCTCAGCTGTGACCAACACCAAGTCTTCAATGCGCACACCGCCCCAGCCTTCGATGTAAATACCCGGCTCAATACTGGTCACCACGCCCGGCTGAATGAGTGGGCTTGTACCGCCAGGGCTTGTCCAGCGGACGAATGGAAACTCATGAACCTCCATGCCAATTCCGTGTCCCAAACCATGACCAAACTTATCACCATAACCAGCAGAAGCAATATAATCACGAGCTAGCGCATCCACTTCATGTGCATGTACGCCTGCGCGAACACCATCAATGGCACGCTGATGAGCTGCCAGCACCGTGTTATAGATCGTCCAGAAGCGTTCGTCAGCATCGCCTAAGATAATGGTACGCGTTAGATCAGCGTTGTAACCGTTGATGTGCGCGCCCATATCGATAATAATCGAGCGTCCCACGCCTAACTTATCGTCACAGGGGCGGTGATGCGCCTGTGCTGCGTTTGGACCAGCCGCCACAATGATGGGGAAGGATGGCCGCTCTGCTCCGCCTTCTCGCAGCGCTTTTTCAAACATCCAGGCAGCATCAAGTTCGCTATGCTCAGGGCGTAACTGGGCAATGACCGTTTCCATCACATAGTCAGTCAGATCGATCGCTTTGCGCATGGCAGCCAGCTCAGCGTCATCTTTAATCGTGCGCAACTGTTCGACTAAACCAGCCACCGGTCGTAAAACAAAAACCCCAGCGATATTCTTGGACAAGTCAGCGTGTTCTGCAAAAGAGGTATGCGCTGCTTCAAAGCCCATCTCAGGGATGCCGTACTGCGCCGCGACTTCCACCAGCCATTCTGCAATCGTCTTGCCGGGGTTTACGACCTGGTGCACGCTGAAGGCAGGTGCTTCGGCAGCAGCTTGCAGTGTGTAACGACTATCTGTAAATAAGAAAGCGTGTTCAGGCGTGATCAGCAGCCAGCCAGCGCCGCCGGTGAACCCGCTTAAGTAGCGGCGATTGACCGCGGAATTAATCAGGATTGCTGGTAAACCCTGTTCTTTCAAAAGTGCGCGTAATAGTTTAATGCGATCGGTCATAACCTGGCTCCTTATTAAAAATGTTGTGTCTGTTTCACAAACAATTATATCCTGTGTGCGAATCTTAGCTGGGTTAAAGAGGAAATAATTAAATCAAGTTGGGTTGGAGATGGAGAAAATGCTTCAATACTATGAGACGAAATCCGGGAGGGTCGCGGGGTTGACACCCTCGCAGCTTGCTTTTTAGCGGAGAGGGTCGCGGGGTCAGCACCCTTGCAGCGAACGTTTTTTGTGAGCGGAGAGGGTCGCGGGGTCAGCACCCTTGCAGCGAACGTTTTTTGTGAGCGGAGAGGGTCGCGGGGTTGGCACCCTCGCAGCTTGCTTTTTAGCGGAGAGGGTCGCGGGGTCAGCACCCTTGCAGCGAACAGTTTTTGTGAGCGGAGAGGGTGGGATTTGAACCCACGGTGACCACGAGAGCCACAACGGTTTTCGAGACCGCCCCGATAAACCACTCCGGCACCTCTCCAATGGCTGAAATTATACTCGATAACCCTAAACCTCAACCACCTGGGTTAGCTCGGGGTAATGAACATTCGTAATCCCATGTTCCTGTAGTTTATTCATCAAGGCGTTTGCTGCATCTTCCTCACCGTGCACCAGATAGATGTCTTTTACCCTGCCCTGCATTGCAGCGGCGTATTTCACCAGCAAATCCTGCCCGGCATGTGCCGAAAGCCCTGTCACCACGCCAACCTCACAGCGCAGCTTATAAAGCTCTCCAAAAATCCGCACCTCGTCTGCGCCCTCCACCAGCCGCCTGCCGAGTGTGTATGGCGCCTGCCAGCCGACGATTAATACCGTATTCTTTTCATCTTCAATATTATTCTTAAGGTGATGCAGAATCCTGCCGGTCTCCGCCATCCCCGAAGCAGAGATAATCACCATCGGGCCCTTTTTATTGTTTATCGATTTTGATTCTTCAACAGATTGCACATAGGTGAGCCCTTTGAAGTCGAGCGCCTGGTGACGATGCTCTCGGATAAACTGGTTGGTTTCGGGGTCAAAATACTCTGGGTAGCTGGCAAAGATCTTTGAAGCCTGCACCGCCAATGGGCTGTCGACATAGACAGGCAGCGGGGGGATGATCCGATCACTGATCATTTGGTTGAGAAAGAACACAATTTCCTGGGTGCGTCCAACAGCAAACGCCGGGATAATGACCTTTCCGCCTCGATCGCAGGTTTTTTTAACCAAAGTTGAAAACTTCAGATAGGCTTCTTCAACACTTTGGTGCTCTTTATCTCCATAGGTGCACTCCATCAAGAGGTAATCCGCATCGCTGGGCAGCACCGGGTCAGTGATGAGCGGTAAGCCATAACGCCCGATATCCCCTGAAAACCAAAGGCTCTTATGACTGCCATTTTCTTCAATATCCAGACGGATGGCAGCGGAACCGAGGATGTGCCCGGCATCAAAGAACCTGACCGTCACCCCCGCAACCGGAGAAAACGGCTCGGTATATTTCACCGGATAATATTGTTCAATCGCCCGCTCGGCATCCACTTTGCCATACAGCGGTTCAAGCGGTGGGTCCCCTCGGCGGGCGCGTTTCTTGTTCAGGTACTCAATATCCGCTTCCTGAATGTGGGCTGCATCCAGCAGCATGATCTCGCCGAGCGTCGCTGTCGGCGGTGTGGCATAGATCGGCCCGCTGAACCCGCTCTTCACCAGGTTGGGCAAATTCCCACTATGGTCAATGTGGGCGTGAGACAGAACCACAGCATCAAGTTTTTTGGTATCAAAGGCAAAATTGAGGTTCTTTTCATAGGTATCCGCCCGCCTGCCCTGAAACAGCCCGCAGTCTAACAACAGGGTTTTTCCATTGATTTCAAGCAGATGTTGAGATCCGGTGACGGTTTGAGCGGCGCCATTAAAGTGTATTTTCATTTTTCCTCAATTGTTTTCAGTTGTTGGAGAATTTCCTCTCCATAGCGTTGAAAACGCCATGGTACTGCTGACATGATTGCCTGCAGTTCAGATAAATTGCCAGGGTTCAGGCAGGCAATCCGCTCTAAAACTTCTCTGGGTAAAACGATGTCTGATTCAATTTTTGAATGCTGCGCCAGCGTTTTACGCCATTCGTGTAAGGTTTTAAAGCGCTCCACGGTCGCCGCAGAAGGCTTCTTGCGCGCTGGTCGTGAAAGAGGTTTCGCTTTTTCCCCTGTTTTTATCGCATTCAACAAAGCATTTCCGTGATGCAAGACCAGTTTTTGGTTGACACCCGGGACGAGGGCTAATTCTTCAGGTGAGTGCGGCGCTGAGCGGCTGAGTTCAACCAATAGTTGGTTGGAGAAAACCTTGAAGTGCGGGACGTTCATTTTTTGCGCTTGCTGGTCGCGGTAATTACAGAGCGCCTGTAAAATCGCTGATTCTTGATCGCTCAGATGATTGTTGCCAACCACTTTCCAGCACGAAGCGCCATTGGGATCTGACAGAGGCTGCTCGACGGCCGTCACAAGCGCAAAATCTTCCTGCGCAAGGTTCCAGAGATCCTGAGTAATCAGTTTCTCCTCGAGCACGGTTTTTAATGCAAAAAGATAGTGGGTATCCATACGCGCGTAATCCAGCATTTCACCGGAGAGCGGTCGTTTGCCCCAATTGGCGCGTTGATATTTTTTTTCAAGATCCACCCCAAAGTAAGTCTCGAGCAGTGAGCCCAGCCCTACGCGTGGTTCAGCCAATATTCGGGCGGCGATCATGGTATCAAAAATATTGTTGAAAACAAATCTGTAATCGCGTTTCAGGCAAATGATGTCATATTCTGCGGCGTGAAAGATTTTCAGTTGAGCCGGGTTAGCAAAAATCGGCGCCAGCGAAGAAAGATCATCCATCTGCAGCGGGTCAATCAGGTAATCTGTTTCAGGTGTAGAAATTTGAATCAGGCAAACCCGCTCGCGGTAGGCAAAGAGCGAGTTAGACTCGGTATCAATCGCGAGCAACGGTGAAGCAGAAATTGCTTCGATCATTTTCTGTAAGGATGCGGGAGCAGCAACCCAGTGCGGCTCGGTTGTGATTGGCGGTAACATGAAGGGATTATAACCCGCTTTGCCTGGCTTCACGCCTGGTTTACAGGTTGATGCCAAAGAATTTGTAATGCGACTGCGTACTGGTTATTGGTGAGAAGCCTGTGGCTCAAGACCTGGGGAATTCTTTGAGACCCAAGAGACGGCATGTGTACCGCCAAAGTACCTGGCTTCTCTAATGCAACATTTTATTACATTGAGGGGTTTGTTATTCAACGCGGTAAACCGAAAAATCAGGCAGCGGCAGGGTTTGCTCCATGTGGATTACCAGCGGTTGTCCATTTTCCGGGATGTACCGTCCGGCATCAATCAGAGATTTTTGGTTTGCGACGAGGTAAAGCGAGGCGGCCGATAAGCCGTGTGTAGCAAACAGAATCCTGCCGCTCTTGTGTTTTTCATGGTATTCATTGGCCGCGGCAAGCATGCGCCTGACCACTGTTTCGAGCGACTCAGCCCCTTCAGCGCGTGGAGTGATAACGTACCGCGGGTTTGGCGAAAAATCTGGCTGGTATTTCTCGTGTACTTCGTCCCAAGTCAGCCCCTCCCACACGCCTTGGTTAATCTCACGCAAACGTGGGTCGGTAATGACCGGTAATCCCTGCGTTTCAGCGATGATCAGCGCAGTTTGGTAAGCCCGCGACAAGTCGCTGGAGTAAATGGCATCAAAATGAGTTCCATCAAGCGAAGCCGCAAAAGCATGTGCCTGGGCGATGCCGGTTTCATTCAATGGAATATCTACTTGCCCCTGAAACATGCGGTTCAGGTTCCAATCCGTCTGTCCGTGACGCACAAGCCAAATTTCAGTCATAATCAGAAATTATACCTGATTACCCCATCTTCATTCTTGAAGGTTCAAGAAAACGGGCGTTGAGCAGCTGTGTTATGCGATGGTTTTATCAGGGTAATCGCAGAGTTGGTTCACAGGGCAACGCGGGCATTCGGGTTTGCGTGGATGACAGATTTCACGTCCCAGGCGGATGAGGTTGAGGTGGCCGGCAAAATAGTCTGCTGGGTCAATCAGTTCTTCCATCAACTGATGAGTTTTTTCTACATTCAGATTCAATGGGCGAACCCCCAAGCGCCCCGTTATACGGTAAACATGCGTATCTACCGGAAAAGCGGGTCTTCCGAGCGAAAACTGCAGCACAATCGCTGCTGTTTTTGGGCCAACACCATTAAACCGCAGCAGCCAGGCACGGGCATCTTCAAGCGGAATGTCGCCTAAGAACGACAAATCAAGCGCTCCAAGTTCTGCCTGTATCTGATTCAACACCTGCTTAATACGCGGCCCTTTTTGGTTGGCAAGCCCGGCAATGCGCACAGCATCAATAATCTCTTCTTCGGGAGCCTGGCGAACTTCGTCCCAGGTTGGAAAGCGCTGCCGCAGTGCATGAAAGGCACGATCGCGGTTCACATCATTGGTATTTTGAGACAAGATGGTGGAAACTAATTCATCAATCGGCGGCAGAGGGTCGCGCCAGACTGGTTCGCCATAAACACGATTTAGTTCATTAAGAATAGCTTTAATGCGTGTTTTGATCGTTGATGACTGCATGCGTTGAACGGCATTCCTTTATTTTTAAAAAAACTGAGGCTGTTCCAATTGTGCACCTGTGGTTCGTTTGAGGTATTGCACCAAACCCCAGCGTGCCCGCTGCAGCTGTTGCACTTCTTCCTGATTGGCGACGTCGCAAATCTTTAGGATTTTGCTTGCAGTTTTCTGAACATCTTCTACACGCAGTTGTTTTTCAGCGGTTTTTTCAAGCAGCTGGTTGATTTTTTCAAGTATCTTTATCTGGTTTTTTATTTCAACCGGGGTCACCAAACCATTACGGCCCGAGACAATGGTGTACGAGCGGAAAGAAGGCTGCAACAGTAGTTTTAAGGTCTCAACCCATTGATTCAGGTCTGCATTGGCAAGAAAGGGTACCGCACCAGGCATAACAGTATCACCGACGAAGATCACCTTTTGCCCTGGTAAATGCGCCCAAATAGCTGCTGGAGTCGGCCCCGGACGGGATTGTAAAACGACGTCTTTTTCTCCCAAGTGGATCTCAAGCTTGTCGCTGAAGGAGATCTCAGGCGGGCTCCAGCGGATATTGCCTGGTGCACTATGCAGTTCCCATTCAGCGCCAGTTTCGTTGCCCTGCGGACGGATATTGATCGGCCGGTCTTTTAGGAGCAGCGGTAATTTTTCATGTCCGACCACAGTCCAGTCAATTTGTCTGAGGCCGAGTGTGCGGTCATAATGATCATCCAAATTAATCACCAGGCGCTCAGGTTTGTCGCTGAATTCAGACATCGAAGCACGCCACAAGCGGATGTCATCCGGGCGAAACGGAACATCAATCAAAATAATGCCGCCTTCCCAATGAATTAGCCCCAGCGTAACCCCGGGGTAATCTCTTTCAATAAAAACTTGTGGGGCGATTTCCTGCATCCTAAACCCTTCCTGATCAATAAGACAATACTTAAATCCCATACCTGCTGTATAGGCTGTATAGGCGTATTGGTTCGCTACTCAGATTGTACCACTGAGACCCTGCCCTTATAAAAGTGGTATTTCATCCCCTTGATGAACGTCATTTTATAAATGCTTTCACCGTTTTCTTTTACAGCCTCAGCCATTTTTACGGCTGGCACACCACCGGTACCACGCCCCCTTCTTTGGCATTTAGCAGCAATCCCAGGTAAGGCGAAGGGTCGAGTGTATTCACTATTTCAAGCTCATTTAAGAAAGAGCCGTTGCCATCATCTTTAACCACTGAAAAGTGCAAGTGCACCCCGGTGGGTTTACCCGGTGTGCCTGAATAGTTTCCCTGGTAGCCAAGCAATGTGCCTGCTTCAACAAAGATTTCGGTGCTGCCCTGTCTGAACTCTTTCACAATATAACTTTCACCCGACGGGTCAGCCATATGTGTATAGTAAGTCCAGATGGTTTGACCTGGATTGAGCGGGTCTTCGGGCAGGCGGATAATGACGGAGGACTTCCAGCCGAACTTGCGGGTGAGGTAACCATCATATGCAGCATAAACCGGTACAACCCCTGGCTCTGCCCCGCCAAAAATATCAATCCCCTGGTGCTGGTGTCCCGGACGGAATGAATCATGCCAGATAAAGCCGATATAACCGCTGCTGGGCATGAGGAAAGGTGCCTCGCCGCAGCGAGTCTTGGCCTCAATACTCCAATCGGTGTGAGCAACCGGGTTATTGAGCCAGGCACGCAGCGGGAGAATGCGAGACCCCAGGCGCGAAGGATTAAACCAAAAAAAGTAAAGCGCTGCACCAGCGGCTATGACAAATAAAGCTCCACCAATAACCAGCTTCTGTTTCAAACGGTTATCCTATTAACTCAGCCAACATAGACCATGGCCCTGTGCGTACGATCTTTACCGGCAATATTTTTCCGCGCAAGTCAGCATCACTTTCAACAAACACCAGTTTGTTGGTTGGGGTGCGTCCACGCCAGCGTTGTTTGACCTTGTCTTCAAACAACACCTCCACGTTGGTGTTCAGGTAAGCAGCGTGAATCTCACGCACCACAGCCTCCTGCAGTTTCTCAAGCGCTCTGAAGCGGCGCCATTTTTCTGCCGCGGGAACATCGTCAGGCAATGTGCGCGCCGAGAGGGTGCCAATTCGTGGCGAATAGCGCGCCAGATGCACCACATCCATTTTCAATTCTGCCAGCAGGTAATACGTATTTTGGAACTGCGCCTCTGTCTCGCCGGGAAAACCAACGATAATGTCAGTGGCGATAGAAACACCCGGAATTCGGTCACGGATTTTTTGCACCAGGCGGCGATATTCTGCTGTGGTGTAACCGCGCTTCATCGCTTCCAAAATGGCATCATCACCCGCCTGGTTAGGGATCTCAATATGCGGCATCACCTTGGGCAAATCAGCCACACAATCTAAAAGCTCGTCCGTCATCCAATTGGGATGCGAGGTCAGAAACCTCAGACGCTCGATGCCTTCCACCTGGCTCAGTTCACGCAGCAAGCCGGCGAGCGAGGGGTAAGAAGGTTCATCTTTTCCATAACGGTCAACAATCTGACCCAGCAGGGTGATCTCCTTGATCCCCTGGGCGGCAAGAGAACGCGCCTCGCGCAGAATCTCCTCCGGCGGACGGCTTGCCTCCACCCCGCGGCGGTAAGGAATGATGCAATATGCACAGGCATGTGAGCAGCCATAGACAACGGGAATCCAACCCGAAACCTGAGCAACGCCATCAGTCTGCGGTAGCACTAGGTCACCATCCATCAAAGCAAACCGTCTGGCCGTCTCGGCTTCTTCTGCGCTGCGGGCATCGCGTTGAATGAGGAACTCAACCAGCGGCAGCGGGTCGGAGGGCGGTGAGAAGACATCCACGTAAGGAAAACGTGTTCGCAGCGGATGGTTTTCATTGATGCCCACCAGACAGCCCATCAGGTTAATCACCACATCTGGGCGTGAACGCTTGACTGGTAGAAGCGAGGTAAGCCGCCCATAGGCTTTGTCTTCAGCAGACTGGCGCACCACGCACGTGTTCAAGACAATGACATCAGCGTCTTCAGCCACCGGCACGTATTCATAGCCCAGGTGCTCGAGCGCAGACGAAACGCGCTCCGAGTCAGCCACATTCATTTGACAACCTTCAGTCCATACATGGTATTTCATGAGCGTGATTATAACAAACTAAGCACTCAAACTCACCTGTTTTTATCCAATTCATGCGCCTGAAGATTCTTTATCGGGTAGAATTGAGAAATCTTTTTATTGAAGTTGCGGCAATTATCAGGGCTGCTGAAAGGGTTGTAAGGTAGCACATGGGTAAAAAAACAGGCCTCTCGATTTTGGTATTGGTAATTTCTGCTTGTGCATTGCTTAGCATTGGTTTAATTGTCGGTGGAGTCTTTTTATTAAAGGCTCAGAAGAATTACACCCCTCCAACGCCGGTGACGGTGGTTGCCACCCCGCAGATCGACCCTCAGATCGACCCGCTAATTACCGCTGTGCCGAACGAAATACCCGCGGATATTTCACGCCAGATGGACGAAATCGAGCAGCAGGTAAGTCCAATCCGCGGCCTCGACTTACTCGATACTTTGGATCGCAACCTGATGACGCCGGATGAGCTGCGTGAGAAGGTCGTCAATGATTTCTTCGCCGATTACACTGATGAAGATGCCCGCCAGGATGTGCTGGTGCTTTCTGTTTTGGGCTTGATGGACGCTGGTTTTAATTTGAAGCAGTTTTATCATGATCTGTATTCTGAGCAAATAGCCGGCTTTTATGACAGTGAAACCAAAGAAATGTATGTCATTGTCAATGATGGATTTGGCGGAATGGAACGCATCACATACGCGCATGAGTTCAACCACGCTTTGCAAGATCAAAACTACGACTTGGAAAATGGTTTGATGCTCAACGATGAGAAATGCGAAATTGATACAGAGTACTGCGCTGCAGTGAGCGCATTGGTAGAAGGAGACGCGACTTCTCTTGAATACGCCTGGTTTTACGAACACGGAACCAAACAAGATTACGAAGACATTACTAATTTTCAGAATTCCTACGAAAGCCCAATCTATGATTCTGCTCCGGCTTTCATGCAGGAAGATTTCCTCTTTCCATATTCCTATGGCTATGATTTTGTACAGGTATTGATCAATAAGGACGGTTGGACGGCTGTGGATGCCGCCTTTGCCAACCCGCCTGTTTCCACGGAGCAAATTCTGCACCCCGAAAGATACCCTGACGATAAGCCCATTCCCGTAGAATTACCCGACCTGACGCCTGACCTGGACGGCGGATGGCAGGAGATCGAAAGAAACGTGATGGGTGAATGGTACACCTACCTCATCCTTGCCAAAGGGCGCACTGAAGGGTTTATGATGGATGAGGATAAAAGCCGTGCAGCAGCAGAGGGGTGGGGCGGGGATACTTATGCCTTCTATACCACGCCAGACCTGAGCCAATACTTGATTGCCTGGCACAGCACCTGGGATAGCCAGCAAGATGCGCTGGAGTTCTTCGACCTCTCGCACGACTACGGTCTGGCGCGCTGGGGAATCCCGACACAAAAAAGCAATGGCGTGGTTGTTTGGGATTCAGAAGTTGACGGCAGAATTACCATGCGCCTCAGCGGCGCTGATGTTTTATGGCTGATCGGCTCCTCAGAACCCTTGGTAAAAGAGGCGTTGGTAGATATCGGAAGTTTTGGGAAATAAAGCATGCCGCTTGACCTGTCGCGCATTAAAGGGTTGTGTTTCGATGTAGACGGCACTATTAGCGACACGGATGATGACTGGGTTGAAAGAATCTTTCATGCGCTGGCGCCAGTAAACAAGGTGTTCAGCGGGTTTGAGCGCAGGCGTTTCTCTCGTTGGCTGGTGATGACAGGTGAATCGCCAATGAACTTAATGATGTACTGGATGGATGCTCTCAGCCTTGATGATAATTACGCCAGGGCGTTTGAGCGATTTTCTCGGCGCGCTGAAAAGCCTTCGAAGCCCTTCCTCCTGATGCAAGGGGCGCGTGAATTGCTGGATGCAGCGCGCGCAGCATATCCGCTGACGATTGTGAGCGCCCGTGATGCCCACACTACGATTACATTCCTCAATCAATTTGAACTCGAGAAGCATTTTGTCAAGGTCGTCACCTCTCAAACCTGCGAACGCACCAAGCCGTACCCGCACCCCATCCGACATGCAGCCCAAGCCATGGGGATTGAGCCGCATCATTGTCTGATGATTGGCGACACCACTGTGGATATTCTGGCAGGCAAACGGGCAGGGGCTCAAACGGTTGGGGTGTTGTGTGGTTTTGGCACCCAAAGAGAACTGGTTAAAGCCGGCGCAGATGTCGTCCTCAACAATCTAGAAGAACTACATGCCTTGCTGTTTGGCGTGTCGCCTATCGCTGCACATTGAAGTTTACCGTTGCTGATTGCTGAAAATTACCGGCTGTGTCCCAGGCTTTGAGAACTACTTCATAAGTATCTGATTCTGCGATTAATGGGTAGGTGAATGGTGGCGTGGTCTGCTCCATCACCTCTCTGCCGTTCACCCACCATTCCACGCGTGCAATGCCTGAAGCATCTTCTGCGGAGGCGGAGAGGGTAACTCGCCCAGCCAGCGCTACAACCGTTTGGTTGTCAGACGGCTGAATGATTTGTACAAATGGCGGGGTGTTGTCAATCGTTACCTGCGTGTAAGCGGTGTGAATCAGGTTTTGCTGATCCACAACACTCAGCCGGATGGCATACATGCCATTCAAGCCGCTGGTATCAAACTCAGCCAGGGTTCCAGCACTTACCGGCTGTGTGGATTCAGCCACTTTCAGCCACTTGCTCGGGAAGATCCCCTGGCCCGCCTGCACCTGATAAGAAGAAAAGCCTTCGCCGCCAGCCGTGCCGGTGATCAGAATTTTCCCCGCCACCGTGGATAGTAGAGCGGGATACGCGATATTTACATCGGGGTTGATATTGCCAATTTGGATGACATCGTACCCCTGCGGGATAATGCCGATACCTTCCCGCTTCGCCCAGTCACGCCCCTCAGCGGGGATGTTCATCAGCAACTGCTCTTCCACCAGCGCCGCCGGTGAAAAAACGGTTGCCAGCAGCCCTGTTTCACGGTTAATCTTCACCCTTGCAAAAAGCGTGTCAGTCAGGTTGGGCTCGTTACCCTTGAGAAAAACGTCATAAACCTGATTTGGGCAGTCGGCTGTGGGGAGCATGCCCGAGGGACTGCATACCCTCAGCGAGGTGACCCCTTCAGGCGTTGCCCAGCCCTCAAATGCCGGCTGCTGAAGGAGATATGTTGAAAGTGCGTGTAATATGCCTGCGGGCATTCTCTCGCTCAATCGCGGAGCGCCCTGCCCCGATGCAGTTTCTGGTCCCATCCACACCAGCACGAGGCGGTCGGAGGTGTAGCTCACGCCCCACACCTGGCGCTGATCATCGGCGCTGCCGCTGGCAAAAGCAGCTTGCGAAGCCACCTCGATCTCATTGGCAGGGATCTGCCCCTGCCAGCGCGCACGCGCGTCGCTGAGGATATGATTGACCAGATAGGCGACACTATCGCTGACGATGACGGCTTCGGCAGCAGCCGGTTTTTGCCAGATTGACTGCCCGCCGAGCGTAAAAACCTGATTGACCATTTCAGGCAGAATTTCGCCTGTTTCCGCCTGCAGCTGGCCGTTGCGCACCCCCATATTCGCCAACGTTCCAAACGCAGCCGCCACCTGCAGCAGGCTGTTCTCGCTCCCGCCCAATAGCGGAGAGGCATCATCGGGCGCGTTCTGCAATCCCTGCATGCCAATCAATGCCGCATAACGCCAGGTGGTATACGCGCCGGTTTCCACGGCCAGGTTGGCAATCGGGTTAAGGTAGCCGTTCGCAACCGATGAACGTATGTTCACAGCGCCGCGGTAATGCCCATTAGAAATTCCCAGTGAGTTGGTGTAAGCCGGAATATCCCACAACAGGCTGGCTGGCGAATAGCCCTGTGTAAATGCGCTGAGCGCCACAAACGGAGAAAGCAATGACCCGGGCTGATAACGCCTGATTTGGATCGGGTCACTACCGTTTTTCTGCGGCTCATGATAGGCCAGCACCTCTCCCGTTTTCGGGTTCAACACCACCCCGGCTGCCGCCAATGGAACGGTTCCCAAAGTGGTTAAGGCTTGAACAGGCAAATGGAGGGCGGCTGCGCATAAATGCTCGTCAGGCGCCACCACGCTTTTTCCACGTTGTCTGATTCGGTTCAATTGAGTATCTGAGGTGCAAACCAACTGCTGCTGCAAATCGGCATCCAGCGTGGTAACCACCAGCAGACCGCCGCGGTGCAATCGCTGCAGGCTGATTTCACTCGCCAGGCGTTGATCCACCAGCAGAGCCAACCCGGCGGCACTGTCAGGGTCATCAGCGGGTGGCTGGCGCAGGTTGATGTTTTCGGCCAGCGCCTGCTCGTATTCTTCGCGCTCAATCGTGCCGGAGGCAAGCATCTGCGCGAGAAAATCCTGCTGCCGGCTGAGCGCGGCTGCCGGCGCAGTGTGTGGCATTAGCGTTGGGTGATCGATCAACGGAATTAATAGCGCCGCCTCTGCCAGGGTTACCTCTGCCGCTGACTTGCCCAGATACAACTGCGCCGCACTCTCCACACCGTAGGTATAACCGCCAAACCAGGCGCTGTTCAAGTACCATTCAAGCGTTTTCGCGCGCCCATAGTGATTCACCACCTGCGCGGCAAGCAGACGCATACGCAATGAACGGGTGATGGTGGGCGCCTCATCCCACAAGAGCAGATCACTGACCAGTCGCTCGGCAATTGTCATGGGTTCCGATGCCTGCCAATGGAGCAGGCTGAAGCCGGGGCTTGCCCAGAAGCCAGGCTCATAAGCCGCCACGACAGCGCGCACCAGCTGCGGGCTGATAAAAGTACCCTCATCAGGGTTTATGGATAGGAATTTTCTTTCAACGCCTTCATTTTGATAGGTATACAGTACCGTCAGGGCGTCGCGGTCCAAGAGCTTGGTTGGCTGCAGCAGTTCACCGTGTGTGTTGTCAAGCAATATGGGCAGCGTATCAATCGAAGGCAATTCGTGCAGCGCCTGTGAGGACGCGGTTACAGCCAGAACAAAGAAAGCAGCCGCCGCCAGCGTAAAAAGTACAGCCCCAACCCGCGCGCTGACGCCCAAAAATCGGTTGTTGCGCTGTGTGCGCTTCAGCGCAGAAAGGCGGCGGTTTTTGCGCAGAAAGTAAAGCGAGGTTTTATGCACCAGCCCTCGTTTCAGCCATCGGCACACGCGTAGGATGGACCACCCCAGCCTTGAACACTGCAGAAATCATGGAATCAGTGTAGCATAGCGCAACTTGCTGAGCAAGGAAATGAGTTTGTTTTGTACACCGGGCTCAAAAGATGTAGTCGAGAGAATTGCCGTTGGGCACCGTACACCAGGCTGTCCAGTCGCCCCCACGAGGGAGCGGTTTGAAACTTAGCGTCCTTCGCGCCTTCGCGGTTGATCCCAGTCGCCCCCACGAGCGAACGGTTTGCAACTTAGCGTCCTTCGCACCTTTGCGGTAAGAAACAAACCGCCTCCCAAACGGAAGGCATGGTTTGCAACTTAGCGCTCTTCGCGCCTTTGCGGTAAGAAAAAAGCCGTCTCCCGCACGGAAAGATCGGTTTGCAACTTAGCGTCCTTCGCGTTTTTGCGGTAAGAAAAAAACCGCCTCCCGCACGGAAAGATTGGTTTGCAGCTTGGCGTCCTTCGCGCCTTTACGGTAAGAAAAAAGCCGTCTCCCGCACGGAAAGATCGGTTTGCAACTTAGCGTCCTTCGCGTTTTTGCGTTAAGAAAAAAACTGCCCCCTCCACAAAAAGCATGGTTTGCAACTTAGCGTCCTTCGCGCCTTTGCGGTTGATCCCATTCGCCTTACGCACCGAGAATTGCACCCATATTGCCGTATTCAACCGGTTTTTAATCGGGTTATAATGCAAATTATGAAAAAAGCTGTTCAACTGTTGTTTTTAATGGCGCTGCTCATCACGCTCTCCGCTTGCAGCGGGCAAACGCAGCCCCCCGCGCCGCAGCCCAGCCTGGCGGTGAAGCTCACTCCATTTCAGACGATGACCAGCACGCCAACGATTACACCAACCCCCGAAGGCTTGCCGGCCAATACGCCCGTGCCCACCCTCACCGCCACGCCTCAGACGTATGAAATGAAGCTCAATGACACTTTCTACAGCGTGGCTGAAAAGTTCGGCGTGACGGTTGAAGAACTCCAGGCGGCCAACCCTGAGGTACACCATCTGTACATCAACATCGGCACGCAGCTGCTCATTCCCGCTGCCAAAGCAACCCCGGCTGCCACCAGCGCCGCCACCCCCATCACTTATAATTTAACATTTGCAGAGCCCTACTGCTTCCCCTCGCTCACCGGCGGGCTGCACTGTTTTGCCCTGATCACCAACGAAGAAGAGCAGACGCTAAGCAGCCTCAGCGCCGAGTTCACCCTCAGTGACAGCGAAAGCGGAGAAGTCATCCACCAGCAGGCAGATCTGCCGCTGGCGCACCTTTCGCCCGGCGAAAGCCTTCCTTTTTATCTCTTCTTTCCACCCCCTGTTTTTAGTCAACCACAAGTTGCGGTTACCCTCGTTTCAGCCAGCGAGGCGCGCCTCGAAGATGGAGCTGCGGTCTCAGCGGCGGTGGAAGAGCTGAAAGTAACCATCGCCGTAGACGGCGCCTCAGCCGGTGTCAGCGGAACCATCGCCTTCGAAGGCTCAGAACCTCCGGGCGAGGTGGTTTTGCTGGCAGTGGCGTATGACGCTTCAGGGCGGGTGGTTGGAATCCGCCGCGGCAGCCTTCACCAGGAATGGGGCGGCAGTGATACCCCCACTTTCAATATCATTGTGTTCAGCGGTGGCGGGGTCATCGACCATGTGCTTGTTTTTGCAAGCGCAGAAAATTAAACTGCCGCCAGGCTCATTTCCATCATGGCGGTCTGTCTCGCTGGTGTTCGTGCCAGCCGGGCAGCAATAACCGCGTCACTTATGCCTGCAACGCATATTTCACAAAAATCTTTCAACTCTGCTTTCAGCGGGGTTTTACAGGCAGTGGTAGAATGAGCATGAACGAAGCCTCAGGAGGTTGAAATGATTGACGTGGTGATTGTCGATGCAATTAGAACTCCAATTGGCGCACTGGGCGGGGGGTTGGCGCGTGTGCGGGCAGATGACCTGGCAGCGCTGGTGATTAAAGCCCTGGTTGAACGCAACAATCTGCAAAACACAGAAATCGATGAGGTTTATCTTGGCTGCGCCAATCAAGCGGGCGAAGATAACCGCAATGTCGCACGCATGGCAGCGCTGTTGGCGGGGCTGCCGGTTAGTGTGCCCGCTGTAACCTTTAACCGCCTCTGCGCTTCAGGGCTCACGGCAGTTAACGCTGCTTTTCGCGCCATTCGGGCTGGTGAAGGCGATGTTTTTATCGCCGGCGGTGTGGAGAGTATGTCGCGTGCGCCTTACGTCATGGCAAAAGCGGAATCAGGTTACGCGTTTGGCAACCTCACCGCGTACGACACGGCTCTGGGCTGGCGCTTCCCGAACCCGCGTATGACTGAGCAGTATGGCACCGACCCCATGGGAGAAACCGCAGAAAACATCGCCGCGGCCTATGCCATCAGCCGCGAAGAGCAAGATCGCTACGCCGCGCAAAGCCACGCCCGTGCAATTGCCGCCATCGACGAGGGGCGCATGTCGGCGGAGATTTTGCCTGTGCTTGTGCCGCAGAAAAAAGGTGATCCGCTGCGGGTTGATCAGGATGAACGCCCGCGCCGCGATACCACAATCGAAAGCCTGGCGCGGTTAAAGCCTGCTTTCCGCCCGGGCGGAACCGTCACCGCCGGGAACTCCTCTGGGATGAACGATGGCGCTGCTGCAGTGCTGCTGATGCCGGCTGAAAAGGCGGCTATCTTGGGGTTGAAACCTCTGGCGCGCATCCTGTCTTCTGCCGCCGCCGGTGTAGAACCAAGAATGATGGGGATTGCCCCCGTTAGCGCCGCCCAAAAAGCGCTCAGACGCGCCGGGCTGAAGCCTTCAGACCTGAGGCTGGTAGAAATAAACGAAGCCTTCGCCGTGCAAGCGCTGGCAGTGCTGCAGGATCTTTCAATTTCAGAAGAGATCAGCAACGTCAACGGTGGTGCAATCGCCCTCGGACATCCGCTTGGGTGTTCAGGTGCACGCATCCTCACCACTCTGCTGCACGAGATGAAACGCCGCGCGCCCAGCGAAATGCACTCCTTTTTTGGGCTGGCAGCACTCTGCGTAGGTGTGGGTCAGGGCGAAGCCACCGTCATTCAAAGCTTTGTCTAAGGCGCTGATTGTTGCGGCAATTTTTACATTAATAACAATCTTATTAGAGGTGTCATAAACAATACATTTATTATGCTGAGTACAGGACAAATACACTATCCAAAAAAGATGGTATTGTGGATAATAAAAGCAACCCGGTGTTTCGCGGCCGGAGATTATTCCCCATAATCGGGGAAAAAGAGGAGGTTTGAATGCCCCCAAAGGGTCGGATTACTGTCAGCGAGCTTTATTGTAAAGGGTGTGAGTTATGCGTGGACGCCTGTCCACAAGATGTATTAGGGCTTGACCTAAACCAGATGACTGCCAAAGGTTATCACCCTGCGGTGTTGATTGCCCAGGGATGCACAGGTTGTGGGATCTGCGCAATTGTCTGCCCCGATGCGGCGATTACCGTGTACCGCATCCGTGCCGGCGAAAAGCTTTCGGTGGATTAGGAGACAAGCGATGGCGAAAGAATTGATGAAAGGCAATGAAGCGGTTGCCGAAGCCGCGATTCGCGCCGGTGTTACGGCGTATTTCGGTTACCCCATCACCCCGCAGACCGAATTGCTGGAATACATGTCTCGCCGCATGCCCGAGCTCGGACGCGCCTTCGTGCAGGCGGAAAGTGAACTCGGCGCCATAAACATGGTTTACGGCGCTGCCTGTACCGGTCAGCGTGTGATGAGTTCCTCATCCAGCCCTGGCGTGAGCCTGATGATGGAAGCCATATCCTACATCGCAGGCACTGAGTTGCCAGTGGTCTTGGTCGATGTAATGCGCGGCGGTCCTGGCTTGGGCAATATCGCCCCGGGTCAGGGAGACTATAACCAGATTGTTCACGGCGGCGGGCACGGCGAGTATCATGCCATTGTTCTGGCGCCTGCCAGCGTGCAAGAATCGGTGGATTTGACCGTGCTGGCATTTGAGTTGGCCGAGAAATACCGCTCGCTCGTGGTGGTGCTCTCAGATGGCTCCATCGGTCAGATGATGGAACCCTGCGAACTGCCGCCGATGCAGCCCTTAAAAACAAGGTTCCCAGATTGGGCTGTTACCGGCAGCGAAGGGCGCGAAAGGCGTTTTCTCAGCTCAATCAACATTGATCCGTCTGCTCAGGAAGTGATGAATTTTCGCATCATGCGCCGCTGGCAGGAAATTCAAGCCAATGAATTGCGTTACAAAGAATACTACATGGATGACGCAAAATTCGTGGTTACCGGTTTTGGTTCAACCGGCAGGGTAGCTCTTTCCGCCGTCAGGGCGGCGCGAGAAGAAGGCATCCCTGTGGGATTAATCCGGCCGGTCACGCTTAGCCCCTTCCCCAGCCAGGTTTATACCGAAGCCGCCAAAAAAGCTGAGGCGCTGCTGGTGGTGGAGATGAACAACGGGCAGATGCTCAACGATGTGCTGCTCAGCGTGGGTGACCAGCTACCCGTGGAATTTTACGGCCGCATGGGAGGTGTCTTTATGATGCCCGATGAGGTGTTGAGTGAAATTCGCCGCTTAGCCGCCGGAGGCTACAGCAAAGAAGGACATCCGCGCGACCGCTGGCTTAACCGTACTGTGATGACGAAATGAGGAGACCCTAATGGTGATAAACACAATAGTTAATGAAGAGCTTGTCTATTCCAGACCCGATGCCTTCACAACCGTCAACACCCATTACTGCCCGGGTTGTACCCACGGCACCGCACACCGCCTGATTGCCGAAGTCATCGACGAAATGGGCATTCAGGGTAAAACTGTCGGCGTGGCTTCTGTGGGCTGCTCTGTATTTGCCTACAACTACTTTAATGTGGATTTTGTTCAGGCACCGCACGGACGCGCACCGGCCATGGCAACCGGCGTTAAACGGGTTTTACCGGAAAATGTCGTCTTCACCTATCAGGGAGATGGCGATCTGGCTTCGATCGGTACAGCGGAGATTGTCCACGCTGCTGCCCGCGGTGAAAACATCACCGTGTTCTTCCTCAACAACACCAATTATGGCATGACCGGCGGTCAGATGGCTCCTACTACTTTGCCTGGGCAAAAAACCACCTCATCACCCAACGGGCGCGATGTGGAAGTACAGGGTTACCCGGTGAAAGCTTCTGAAATGCTCGCCACCCTCGACGGCGCTTCTTACGTGGTCAGGCGTTCGCTGCACGACCCAAAACATGTGCGACAGGCGAAGAAAGCCATCCGCACCGCGTTTGAAGTGCAGCTGCGCGGACTTGGCTTTTCGATGGTTGAGCTGCTCTCCACCTGCTCCACTAACTGGGGGATGACCCCGGTGGAATCTTTACACTGGCTGGAAGAAAATATGGTGCCTTACTTCCCGTTGGGAGATTATAAAGTGCACCCGGCAATTGCCAACCTGCGGTTTTAGGCGAAGGAGGGATAATGCAAACAGAGATCATAATTGCAGGGTTTGGTGGCCAGGGGGTGCTCTTCACCGGTCAGTTACTCACTTACGCCGCGATGGATGAAGGCAAAGAAGTCACTTGGATTCCATCCTACGGACCCGAGATGCGTGGTGGTACGGCGAATTGTACAGTTGTAGTTTCAGACGATGAAATCGGCTCACCGATGGTCAGTCAACCCAGCGCAGTCATCGCCATGAACCTCCCTTCGTTGAACAAATATGAAGCTAAAGTGAAAACCGGCGGGCTGCTGGTGGTAAACGAATCCATGATCGACCGCGAGATTCCACGCGATGACATCAAAGTCGTTTTAGTCAAAGCGAATGACATCGCCGAAGAACTGGGAGACAAACGCATGACCAACATGGTGCTGTTGGGAGCGTTAATCGCCAACTTGGAGGTATTACCAGTTCGTGCTATCGAAAATGCGTTAAAAGGGCACCTGCCCCAGCGTCACCACAAATTACTGCCGCAGAACTACGAAGCGCTCAAGCGGGGATCTCAGCACAGTCCCAAATAAATTCGTTGGTGTGAATAAGAAAACTAAAGGAGATCCGCGCGGATCTCCTTTTTAATCATCACTTTTCAGCGCTGCGGCTTGCCGTGTGATATATGTACCTGGCCAAAGGTGTAGAAGCATGCCCAAGCCAAACATAAACAACCCGATCACAGCCAATATACTTTGCTTGAGATAAATACCAGTCGTAAACCCAACGATGCTAAAAAAGAGGTGAAACACCAGCGGCACTGCGAACACCACCCAATCCAGCTGAGCGGAAGGGATGAACCTGGGCCGCGATACGAAAACCACAACCACACCGGTGTAAATGAGCAGCAGCATCGCCATGGCACTGAGGATGTCGCTGCGTCCAAATAGGACGGAAAACGTATAGTTGGTGGCTGCCAGAATCAGCGTTGCCCCGATCATGGCAATCAATGGATATAGCCAAACACGAATGGCCTGTTTGGCAGTGTGCCAGCCACGTGCGCGCATCCAGTAGACCATGCCGCTGTAGGCGCTCACCACAATAAACCATGCCCAAAAATTGCCGTACGGCACACCGAACCACTGAAAATCCAGCGGGATCACCCAGTTCCAGAACCCAAGGCGAATAGCGACCACATCCATCGCCAGATCAATATTTAATGCCAACAGCCCAACCAGAAAAGGACGCGTAAAATCAGGCATCTTGAAATTTTCGGCAAATTCCATACTGCTGTAAATGATCACCGCCCAGCCCAACCCGATGCATATCGGTGCGCCATCCACCATCAAGAAGAAATCGCCATAGTGGTAGGCTTCCAATTGCTTAATTGTCATCCACTCCAGAAAAACCCCGAAAACAAGGCTGCCGACAAGCTCCAGCACACGATATTTGCCTTGTCGCGCTGCGTGCCAAATACAGGCAATGAAAAGCAATATGGTAAGCACTTCAAAAAGTAAAAATACGGGTTCGGGCAATCAAACCTCCTGCACCTAATGAACTTCGATCGCTTGAATTGTATCGTATTTCAGCGATGGGGAGATCGCTATTCTCATGCTGCCTGTTTCATTACTTCCCTACAACCCACTGATACTCCCGCTTGAATTATGCCTTCCTTTATGAAATAATACCTATAACGGTTTTCGTGAGGGTTTGGCGAAGGGCGGAAAGATGGTTTTTAGCGATCTATATCCAGAACTTGAAGCAGCGTCACACACGCTTCTTTCTCTTTGCGAACCCCTCATCAAACAAAAAGGGGAGCGACTTGGGCTGACGCCGGCTCAGGTATCCATGTTGCTCATGGCACCTGCTTTTCAACCCGCCGCATTGAGCGCGCGTCTGCTCAATATCGGAGCGCCAACAGCTTCCACGTTACATCTTCATAAGCAATTGCAAACACTCAAAGAAAAGGAGATGTTGACTGAGCTTGGTGAAGGAGATTACCACCTCACTGAGTTCGGTCAAACAACTATTCAGGAATTAAAGCACAATTGGACAGTCTCGCTTGCCGGCATCCAAACCCTCTCCACAACAGATATGATGGATCTCGGCAGCCGCCTGAAAGACATGGCTGACGCCTGTATGCGCGCGCCAGACCCGCCTGGAACCTGGTGTATTCGTCTTTTGCGCAAGCTCGATCCGGGCAGCCACGCTCCGATGATGGTGCGGATAAGTCAATTTATCAACGAGCTGCGCGCCTACCGTGAAGATTCTCACATGGCTGCCTGGCGCGGCTACAAAGTCAACGGTCATGCCTGGGATATTCTCACCTACCTTTGGGCTGAAGAATTCGCTTCGATCCTCGTCATCAACCAGGCGCTTGGCAATATGGGGCACACGCTTGATGAAACCCAGTCTGCCGCTGAGAGCCTGGTGAGAAAAGGTTGGGTCAATCAAAACGACGGTGGGTTGTGGATCAGCGAAACCGGTACCGAAGTGTGGAATAACGTAAAAAACGCCACAGATGATTTTTACATGGTACCATTTCGAAACCTGCCCGCTGCCGAAATTGCGCGCACGCTGGAGTTACTGACTGCCTTCCGCAAGGGTATTCCAGTTTATTAATAATTAAGGAGAAAATCATGAGTGCAACGATCCGCTGGTATGGCCACGCCACATTTGGCATTGATATAAACGGTTACCGGCTGCTATTAGACCCATTTTTTATCGGAAACCCCTGCACTACCCAGAACCCTGATGAGCTTGAGGCGGATTTCATTCTCATCACCCACGGTCATGGTGATCACGTTGGCGATGCGCATGCGATTGCTCGCCGTACAGGTGCGATGGTCATCTCAAATTCTGAAATTGCCGATTGGTTTGAAAAACAAGGTTTCACAGCGCATGCGCAGCACCTCGGCGGTGGTTTCAATCATCCCTTTGGCTACCTCAAAATGACCTTCGCCCTGCACGGTTCCGCGCTGCCAGATGATTCTT